>JAQTUF010000002.1 GCA_028710865.1 Candidatus Shapirobacteria bacterium | reverse complement strand
CTTGACAGGGGGTGGTAAGATAGAAGACAATGAACGGTATGAAAAAATTATTAATAGTTGAATCACCAACTAAAGCTAGGACTATTGGTAAATATTTGGGAAGTGATTATCAAGTAGTGGCCACAGTAGGTCATTTGCGAGATTTGCCAAAAAATAAAATGGCAGTGGATATGAAAAATAATTTTGAGGTGGAATATGTGATTGATTCAAAAAAGAAAAAAATAGTTGATGAATTAATTTCAGCTTCTAAAAAAGCCGATAAAATATATCTAGCCTCTGATCCTGATCGTGAAGGGGAAGCAATTTCTTGGCATGTGAAGTGGATTTTACAAAATGGTAAGTCAAAAGTAGTGGATAAAAAGATTTCTCGAGTAGCTTTTCATGAAATTACAAAAGAAGCAGTTGAAGAGGCCTTAAAACAATCGCGAGATATTGATATGAATTTGGTTAATGCTCAACAAGGTAGAAGAGTTTTGGATAGAGTAGTAGGTTATAGTTTGTCACCAATATTATGGAAGAAAGTGAGAAGAGGTTTATCAGGTGGACGAGTTCAATCAGTAGCAGTGAGATTAATTTGTGAAAGAGAGCAGGAGATAGAAAATTTTAAAAAAGAAAATTACTATGATATTTGGGCAGAATTTGGTAAAAAAGAAAAATTTAAGGCAGAATTAATAAAAATTGAAGGGAAGAACTTTTATAAGACTAATAAAATAAAGCTTTTTGATGGAGATTATAACTATTCTAGTTCAATTTTTAAAAAAGAAACAGAAGTTGTTGAGTTTTTAAAAAAATTAGATAAAGAATTTTTAATAGAGAGTGTAAATGGAAGAGAAATTTCTCGGACACCATTACCTCCATTCACGACTTCTAAATTACAACAGGCAGCGGCTAGAAAAATGGGTTGGTCGGGCAAACAAACTATGAGTGTGGCCCAGCATCTCTATGAAAGAGGTTTAATTACTTATCATAGGACTGATTCAGTTTATTTGTCAGAAAAAGCAGTGGGAGAATTTAGAAAGTTTATTAGTAAAGAATATGGAGAAAATTATTTATCAGAAAAACTGAGAGTTTATAAAAATAATAGTAAAAATGCTCAGGAAGCTCATGAAGCAATTAGACCGACGAATGTTTCAGTAAAATTTATAGAAGGGGAAAATAGGGAAAATAAATTATACGAAATGATATGGAGACGGGCAGTGGCAACTCAAGGAGCGGCGGCAAAAATGAAAAATACGACAGTTAATTTTATTAACCCCAGCAATAGCGGGGCAAGTAATAAAGCTTTATTTCAGTCTAAAGGAGTAAGAATGTTGTTCGATGGGTTTTTGAAAATTAGTGGGGAAAAACATGAAGACCAAATTTTGCCAGAATTGACTGTAGGTGAAAAAATTGCTAGTCAGAAAAATCTTTGGGAAAAGTTAGAGACTAATCCACCACCACGATATAGTGATGCTAGTTTGGTGTCTAGTTTGGAAAAACAAGGAATTGGTCGACCAAGCACTTATGCTCCAATTATTTCAACAATATTATTTAGACAATATATAGAGAGGGATGAAGGTAAATTTAAACCAACTAATTTGGGCAAGGCGGTTAATGAGTTTTTGGTGAAAAATTTTGTCAATATTTTGTCTTTGCCATTTACAGCGGAAATGGAAGAGGATTTGGATCAAGTAGCTTTAGGAAAATGGGATTGGATTGATATGATGAAGGATTTTTGGAAGACTTTTGAAAAAACTTTGAAAAATGTAGAAGAGAAATCGGATCGAGTTAAAATAGAAACAGAAAAATTGGATGAAAAGTGTCCTGATTGTAAGACAGGCAATTTAGTAGTGAGATTGGGTAGATTTGGAAAATTTATTTCGTGTGATAGGTTTCCAGAATGTAAATATACTCGTCAATTTAAAGAAGATGCAGGGTTTAAATGTCCAACTTGTGGAAAAGATGGAGTAGTCAGAAGGACTAAAACAGGCCGAAAATTTTATGGTTGTTCAGATTATCCAAAATGTAAGTGGGCGGGTTGGAAAAAACCTTAAGTTAGTTTATTGATTGAGTTTCTTTTTTCTTACCCCAGTGTTCTTGGGAAATACGGATGAGTTTGTCGCGTTGTTGGTTTTTACAAGAAAGTGGTGAGAGGGTGGTGGCATAGAAAGGCTGAGTGGTTTCAGAATCGATGGAAAGTTTACAAATAACTTGATATTTGCCGATTTTAACTAGATCTTCTGGAGGGAAGGCAGTGCCAAATTCTTTAGCAAGAACAAAGGCATCTTGATTACCAACAACAAAAGAAATAAGAGACCCAACATTGCCTAAAATAGCATCTTGAATGGTGCGATCGAGTTGAGCCATATATTGATTAGCAACAATAAGATTAAGTCTAAATTTGCGGGCTTCAGAAAGAATTTTAATGAAGGCTTCGGTGGCAAAATTTTGAAATTCATCAACATAAAGGAAGAAATCGGCTCGATCTTCACTAGCCTGAAAGACTCGATTCATAGCAGAAAGCTGGATTTGAGTGATTAACATGGCACCAAGTAGGGCAGAGTTATCTTCACCTAGACGGCCAGTCGATAAGTCAGCAATTAAAATCTTTTTTTGGTCCATAATTTCTTGGATATTTATTTTTGATTTAGCGTGGGCAACGGTATTTCTGATATTAGTTGAGGCAATAAATTGCCCGACTTTGTTTAAAATAGGTGAGACGGCTTCATTTTGAAATTTAGGATCCATACGACCAAATTCATTTACCCAGAAATTTTTTAAAGTTTGGTTGGTAAGGCCGGCAACAACTTTTTCACGATAACTTTTGTTGGTTAAAATTTCGACTATATGAGTCATATCACTACCTGGAGTATTGACTAAAGTAAGGACAGCGTTTCTTAAAATGTGTTCAAGACGGGGTCCCCAAGAGACATTACCATAAAGTTTTTTGAAAATTGACAAAACTCCAGAGGCAATTAATTCTTTTTGGGATTCATTTTTGGCTTCCAAGACATTTAAAGGGTACATATATTCTGGATCGGCAGGATTAAAGTAGCAAACATCATTAATACGGGAACTAGGAATATAATCGAGAATACTGTTGCATAAGTCTCCATGGGGGTCGATAACAGCAACACCGCGACCTTTGCGAATGTCGTCAATGGCCATATTGGCAATAAGAGTAGTTTTACCAGTACCAGATTTACCAATAATGTAAGTGTGGCGACGACGATCTTCACCTTCTTTGATACCAAAGATAGAATCTTTATTTCTAAATTCGGTTTTAGCAAAGAAAGTAATCTGATTTTTTTCCTCAGGAGTAGCATTGTCAGCAATGGGTAAATTTTCGGGAGGATCGGAGTAAAGCCTTTTACCCCAAGCAATATTGGGAAGTTTGGTAAGTATATTAGGGAAATGCCAAACAATAGATAATTCTTCAGTATTAAAAATTTGTCCTTTAAGGTGAGAAAAAATCTCACGTTTGAAAATTGATTTTAGTAATTTGTTTTTAAATAGGAAATTAGGTGGAAAAGACTTGATAAAATTACCACGAGGGTTGGTATAGGTGCCAAAAGATGAGGAAACTGAAGTAATAAGACTAGGATTATTGGATAAAAGGTTAATTTGAGCAAAAATACCTGGAAACTGGATTTTTTGCTCTAAAATCATTTTATCTGGATGGGCAGTGCGGATATTACGTTGGGCGTCGACTAAAATACCGTTTTGGACAGTGTTAATAATACCGCTTTGCCAATTTTTGGGAGCTGTGGCTAAAACAATTTGGAAGATAAAAAAATCTTTAATGTTATTTGATCGAGAAAGGGGGGCAAGGACAGAATTAAGAGGATCAGTGTTTTGAAAGTCTTTGGTGGTTTTTAGAGGGTAACTGTAGGATTTCCCAAGCCCAAGTTGAGTAAAACTAATATCGGTTAATTGAGGGTCTAAATAATCAGGAGTTTCTTTGAGGGCGGCAGTAGAATATTGGGCTAATATTTGAGAACGGAAAAATTCCATGTCGGAAGTAGGGACAACGATATAAAATCTGATTTGGCCGTCTTTTAGAACAATTTCTAAGGATGAAATAGTTTTTTTCTTACCTGTAATTTTTTCAATAAAGGAACGTTTGGTAAATTGGGTGAAGTTTGAGAGCAGGGCAGACATAGACTCAAAAGTATATTCATTTTCTTGAGGTAGACGAACTTCGAGAATCGTTAGATTACTGTCAGACATAGGAATATTTTAGCAGTTAATGAGAAAAAAAGATGGGTTTTATAAGTATTATCCTATAAAAAATTTAGGATATATCTTATATATAAAAAATATTAGTATTTTGAAAATAAAATAGATAAGTGTTAAGATTAATTATTAGAAATTAAATTAAATTTATGACAGAAAATGTAGAGGGTTTTAATCCTAGTAGTTATGGTTTTTCTAAAAGAGTTAATCCTGAAACTGATAAACCAGGTCCTGAAATTTTAGATAATAGTGCTTTTGAAGGTGTAAAAAAACCTGTAATAGATGATAGTCATGAAGGACCACAAATTATTAGTGGAGAAAGTCTTAAACAAACTGAAATAAAATCACAGGAGTATGAAAGAGAAAATGGTAAGCCAAGAAAAGATGGGTTAGAATTGCCTCCGCCTTTTGCTATTAAACCGGAAGAAAAGAAAAAAGGGTGGTTTAAAAGGATTTTTGGAAGGGGGAATTAAAACAAGTTTGTTTGTGTTATAATCGACAAGTTAAAAATTCTTAAGTTTTTAGTAGAAATTTATCCTGGGTTAATTAAACCCTTTACTAAAAATATTTATTAATAAGGACAAATATGGCAGAAAAAAAGAAAATAATAAAGAAAACGATAAATCGAACTGGTAAATCGTTGATTAAAAAAGCTTTGGTAGTTAAGGCAAAAAAACAAAGTAATATTAAAACAGAGAATATTAAGAAATTAAATGAAAAGATTAAGGCTCAAAAGGAAGAATTAGTTAAAAAACAAGCAAATTTGGAAGTAATTTTAGAGACTAAAAAAACTGAGGATATTAAAATAGATAAAAAATATAATTTGACTGTTGGTTTAAAAGATTTATTAGCGGCTGGAAGTCATTTAGGTCACAAAATTTCTAAAACTCATCCAAAATCAAGAGATTACATTTTTGGTAAAAGAGATGGGATAGAAGTTATTGATTTAGTAAAAACCCTTGATTCTTTAGATAAGGCTTGTAATTTTATCTATAATAGTAGGAGAAATGGTAAAAAAATTGCTTTGATAGGGACAAAAAGACAAGCTAGAGAAGTAGTTAAGCGGGTAGCAATTGATGCTGGAGTAGCTTATGTAACTGATAGATGGTTGGGTGGAACTATTACTAATTGGGATCAAATTAAAAAGAATATTAAGAAATTAAATGATCTAAGGGATGGAATTGAAAAAGGAAAATTTAGTGAAAATTCTAAAAAAGAATTATCTGATCTTAATAAAGAGATTTTAAGATTAGATAGGATAGTTGGTGGTTTGACAAAATTAGACAAATTATTTGATATTTTGTTTTTAGTTGATGCTGGTTATGAAAAAACTGCTATAAATGAAGCTAATATTAAAAATATTAAAACAATAGCTTTAGTGGATACTGATGCTAACCCTTTTAAGGTTGATTTTCCAATTGTAGCTAATGATGATAGTTTAAAAAGTGTGACTTTGGTTGTGGAGGAAATTGGTAGAGCAATTAAAGCGGCTGGAACTAATTAAAAATTTAAAAATAAAAAAAGAATTATCCCGATGTCGACTAAAGTCTCATCGGGGTGGTCGGTTATAATTTAATTTAAATAAAGATGGAGACCAAAAAAATAATTGAATTAGTTAAAAAAATTAGAGTTGAAACTGGTTTGGGAATAATGGAAATAAAATCAGCTTTGGAAGAAGCTAAGGGTAATGAAAACCAGGCTAAAGAAATTTTAAAGAAAAAAGGATTAAAGAAAGCTGAAAGTAAATCTGAGAGAGAAACTCATCAGGGAAGAGTAGCAACTTATACTCATTCAACCGGTAAAATTGGAGTGATGGTGGAATTGCTTTGTGAAACTGATTTTGTGGCTAAACATGAAGATTTTGTGGCTTTGACTAAAGATTTATGTTTACAGGTTGCGGCTATGAATCCAAAAGATGTTGATGAATTGTTAAAACAAGAATTTATTAAAGATCCGAGTCAAACTATTGAAGAAATGATTAAGACTTTGGTGGTTAAATTTGGGGAAAATATGAAATTGACTAGATTTGCTAGATTTGAGATTTAAATTTCATAAATCAGTTTTTAGTGTTTGACAAGACTTAAAAAAAGCTTTAATCTTTTTTTAGATGAAGAAAGCTAGAAAATTTGGGAAAAATTCCAGAGTTTCATTGGTTTTAGGATTGATGATATTGATATCAGGTTTATTTTTGGCGACTAGGGCGATAGAAAAAATTCAAGATAATAGAAGTAGTGCGGCTTCTTATGATAGTACTAGTGGAAGTTGTTACCTTTATTCTACTTTTTTACCAAACAAAAAGGTTTATATGACCAACGGATCAACTTTTTGTGATAAAGGTGGTGGTTTGATTAGTAATGGTTGGATTTATAAGTGTGTAAGTGGACAGAAGGTGAAAAACACTTCTTGTAATGGGGGTGATAATAGTGGATGTATGGAAACTAAGGGAGCTTTGGTGGCGGATACTAATGGAATTGCTTATTATAAGTATAGTGCTAAGTGTCGGAATGATTTAGCTTGTACTAATTCAGGAGGAACTTGTAATGTAAGTATTAAAAATGGTCCTGGGGTGGGGAAAGAGTGTACTACTAGTGATGGAAAAAAAGGAATAGTTAAATCAGATTTATGTTTGAGTAAAACCAATATGAGTACTAAAAGATGCTGTATGCCGGTAGCAACGGTGACTTATTATTTTTATAATCCTTTGAATAAAACATGTGAGAGTACTTCTCAATATACGTCTTTGACAGCTTGTAACTCGGCTAAAAGAAGTGCTTGTTATACTAGTTTATCTAGTTGTAAATCTAGTTTTTCTAAATGTACTAGTGGTAACGGGACTTGTATTTTAACTTCCAGTGGTTGTAGTGGTGGTAGTTTTAAATCTGGTTTATGCCCAGGTAATACTTCAATAAAATGTTGTGTTAAATGAGAAATTGGTATAATTAGTTATATGATAAATTTTTCAGATGTAAGAGTTCGGATGGATAAGATTACAGCGTTATTTATTAATGATATTTCATCAATTAGAACTGGTCGAGCGACACCAGGATTGATTGAAAATGTAATAGTGACGGTTTATGGTGGCCAGAAAATAAAATTGATTGAATTGGGATCAATTGGAGTACCAGATGTGAGAAGTTTGACTTTTCAACCATGGGATCAAACTTTGATTAGAGAAATTGCCAATGGAATTACGGCGGCTAATATTGGGATGATACCAGCTATTGATGGGCAAATTATTAGAATGAGTTTACCAATGTTGACAGTAGAGCAGCGGGATGATTATGTAAAACTTTTGGGAAGGAAATTGGAAGGGGCTAGAGTAATGATTCGCGATGCGAGGGCTGATTTTAGAAATGGTTTACAAAAAGCTAAGCAAGAAAAAACTGTATCAGAGGATGAATTTAAAAGAGATGAGATTGAATTGCAAAAAATTACTGATGAGTTTATAAAAAAATTGGAAGATTTAGCAGGGAAGAAAGAAGTGGAGATTAGAGGATAATTAATTTCTTGACATCTTTTTATAAAAGATTTAGCATTTTTTTAGGTTGTTATTTTTTTAACATAAAAAAATGAAAAAAGTGAAGAGTTTTAAAAAGTTTGGAATAGCTAGGTTTTTAGTGATGGCTTTGGTATTAGGAGGTGGGTTGGTCTATGGGACTCAGATGGTGCAAAAGAATCAGGATAATAGAAGTAAAGCGACGGATGTGAGTAGTGGTTCTTGTTTTGTGAGTGAGGGAATTAATTCAAATGTGACTGATGGATCATTGGTTTGTGTGAATACTGGACTGGGTGAGCTTCATACAGTAAGTAAATGTGTAGGTGGTCAACTAGTTAAACAAGGTGATTGTGGATTGACTGTTGGATGTGTGTATGTGAGTAAAACAGATATGGGAAATGGGATTTTAAAAACAGATGCAGCTTGTAGAAATGACGATAGGTGTACAAAGGTTAAAAAAGGCACTTGTACCGCGTCTTTGAGCGCTAATAATGGTGATAGTTGTCTGACTAATGGAGAAAATGGTAAGGTTGAGGGTAATTTATGTTTTAGTGATTTGACTGAAAACGGAAAAAAGTGTTGTGTTCCAAATGGGGAAAGTTCAGGAGTTACTTCAAGTGATTGTTATTTAGGAACATTAAATGGTTACAAGGTTTATGTTAAAAATGGTTTTTCTAGTTGTACGACAAGTGGAAGTATTGCAGTTGGATCTGGAAGTGTAGCTGTTCCATGGATTTCAACAGATAAATTGGTGAAATGTAGTAATGGTAAAACCACTACAACTGATTGTTTGACTTCGGTTCAAGATAAATGTGTCTATACTTCAAATAGAAGTAATATGAAAGTTACTAAAACTGGAGCCGATAAAACGATAGTTGTAAGTGGAGTAACTGCTAGATGTGGCAGTGATTCTGATTGTACTAGTAAAGGTGGAACTTGTAATATTTCTATGTCAGGATCAGTTGTAGGAAAAGCATGTTCTACAACTAATGGAACTAGTGGAATAATAACTTCAGGCTTGTGTTGGTCAGTTATTAATGGTAATAATTCTTTAAATAAATATTGTTGTGTGCCAAATTCATCAACTGTTAGTACAACCAAAATTAATGGTGCTTGTGGTAGCTCAAAAAATACTTGTACTAAAGGAACTTTGAACGATACAACTGACTCTTCAACTTATTATAAATGGCAATGTGTAGGTAGTAATGGTGGAACAACGGCTAGTTGTACTAAGAAGAAGATGGTTAATGGTGTTTGTGGCAAGTCAGATAGACAGAATGTTACCAAGAAGCCTACTAGTGGATTATGTTCTAGTGGGACAAGTACAATTGTTTACTATAAATCTTCTAGTAAGTATTGGTATTGGAGTTGTAAAGGTAGTAATGGTGGAACTACAGCATCTTGTAAGGCTTATAACAGAGGTGGTGGTGGGGGACAGATGTAGAATGTTGTAACTTTGTCGGTCAATCGATAGAATGAGATTATGGATTTGATAATTTTTGTAGTGGCATTGTCGGTATTGGTTTTGGTTCATGAATGGGGACATTTTATTGCGGCTAGAAAAACTGGAGTAAAAGTAGAAGAATTTGGTTTAGGATTACCACCAAGGATGATTGGTAAAAAGATAAAAGGGACTATTTATAGTTTGAATTGGTTGCCAATTGGAGGGTTTTGTAAGTTATATGGTGAGGATGGAGATGGTAAAGGGGGAGAAGCTTTTAACTATAAGAAACCATGGCAAAAAATGATAATTGTGTTGGGAGGAGTAATAATGAATTTAGTTTTGGCGATAGTGGTATTTAGTGTGGTTTATGCAATTTTAGGAGTACCAAGGGAAACTGATAAGGTAAAAATAGTAGAAATAGCTCAAAATTCTCCAGCAGAAATGGCAGGTTTAAAAGAAGGGGATTGGGTAAGTGAGGTTGAAGGAGTAAAAATTTCTAATCCAAATCAATTAACTGAAGAAGTGGCTAAATATAAAGGGCAAGTTATTGATTTAAAAATTTATCAAGCTGATCAAGTTGAAAGAGAGGTAACTATAGAAGTGAGAGAAAATCCGCCGGAAGGTGAGGGTTCGATGGGAGTGGCAATTTCTAATACGGAAATGGTAAAAGTACCATGGTACCGGTTTTATGAAGGGATTGGGGCTGGATTTAAAGAAGCCTATTATTGGGGTAAAATTATAACTGTTGGAGTTTTTGAAATGATAGGTAAGTTATTTACTGGTCAAGTACCTAAAGATGTTTCAGGTCCAATTGGGATGTATGAAGCCACAAGTGCGATCAATAAAAATCAGGGAATTTTGGCGGTGATTCATTTTTTTGGGATTGTATCGGTAAATTTAGCAATTGTAAATATTTTACCTTTTCCGGCTTTGGATGGGGGTAGAATAATTTTTGTGCTTTATGAAATGATTACTCGTAAAAAAGCCAATCAAAAAGTAGAGGCGGTGGTAAATAATTTGGGAATGTTGATCTTGTTGGCTTTGATTGTATTGATAACAGTGGGTGATGTTGGAAGAATACTTGGTAAATGAAATAATTAATTCCTTGACATCTTTTCATAAAAGATTTAGCTTTTTATATGAAGAAAATAAAAAAGGTAAAAAAGTTGGGAATAGTTAAGTTTTTGGTGATAGCTTTAGTGTTGGGAGGAGGGTTGGTTTATGGAACTCAAATAGTACAAAAGAATCAAGAGAATAGGAGTCAAGCAGGTGTTGCCGGTTCTGTTGTGAGAGGTGCTTGTAAAACAATTTGTAAAGCAAAAAGTTGGGTGGAATCATCTGATAGTGGTGGATGTGATAGTTTTTGTAATAAACTAGTTTTTAGTTGTGGAACTTTGAAATCAGTTGATGATGTGAGGGGTAGTGTGTGTTATACCGAATGTAAAGTAGCTTCATTTTTGCCGGATAATTTAACCGATTCTGATATAGAAGGTAAATGTAAAGATTTGTGTAATTTAGTTATGGATACAACAGCTAATTTGCTTAGCTGTAATGATGATAAATGTGCTGCGTTGGATGGTGAGTGTAGTGCCCCAATTAGTAGTGCTAATGGAGTTAGTTGTACATTGAGTAATGGTAAATCAGGGAAAGTAGTGGCTGATAA
Organism: Candidatus Shapirobacteria bacterium; assembly: GCA_028710865.1. The sequence goes on along the minus strand of JAQTUF010000002.1, from coordinate 125,631 downwards.
ATGTTTGAGCCGAGAAAGTTATGATAAGAGATGTTGTGTGCCTAGTAATACTACTTCTACTTCTGATTGTTTCAAAACTACTGGTCGGCCAAATAATTGTTCATGTACAAAAAATAGTCAATGTAGCTCCGGTTATTGTGGTGTTGCAGGAAGTATTCCTGGAGTGAATATTTGTAAGACTGCTACCAAAATTAATGGTGCTTGTGGTAGCTCAAAAAATACTTGTACTAAAGGAACTTTGAACGATACAACTGACTCTTCAACTTATTATAAATGGCAATGTGTAGGTAGTAATGGTGGAACAACGGCTAGTTGTACTAAGAAGAAGATGGTTAATGGTGTTTGTGGCAAGTCAGATAGACAGAATGTTACCAAGAAGCCTACTAGTGGATTATGTTCTAGTGGGACAAGTACAATTGTTTACTATAAATCTTCTAGTAAGTATTGGTATTGGAGTTGTAAAGGTAGTAATGGTGGAACTACAGCATCTTGTAAGGCTTATAACAGAGGTGGTAGTGGGGGACAGATGTAGAATGATAAATTGTTGACTTGTGATAAAGAAGATGTTTTGATTAATTATGAATGTAAGGGTTAGGTTTCGTCAGATTTTGATTTTGGCGGTGATGGTGGTGTTGGCAATAGCTTTACCAGTATCGACAAAATTGGTGCAACAGAATCAGGAAAATAGAAGCCAAGCGGTGATGGTAAGTGGTAATAGTGGCTCTGATGTGGGTGGTATAGTGATTGGAACAGGAACTTGTAAAGTAAAATATGGAAATGATTATCGTTGTATACCTGCATTAGGACGTGGGATAGAGTGTAAAGGTAGTGCTTCAGATTGTTTAGGATCAGGTGAATCTTGTTGTAGAAGTCCTTCTTGTCCTTCGCTTTATAGTGATGGTTATTCGTGTAATGAAACAGGTAATTGTAAAAGTGCGTCGGCTATAATTGCTACTGGTTGTGGAAGTCTTAATTGTTGTAAAAGTATTAATAGTTCACTGGCACTTTGTACTAGTTATACAACTGGTTCATGGGGTTCTTGTGTGAATGGTAAACAGACTAGAAAGGTAACGGGAGTTCCGTCTGGGTGTAGTGGAGGGGATAAACCAGCGAGTAGTAGAAGTTGTACTCCAATTTCAACCAAATGGAAGGTGACTGCGGATTCATGTAACACCACTACTGGTAATTACACTTGTACTAGTGGAACTGATTCTAGTTTTACTTTTGCTGATGAAGCTAGTTGTATTGCTTCTGATGGATGTGATGTAGTCTTGGCTACAACCAAATGGAAGGTGACTGCGGATTCATGTAACACCACCACTGGTAATTACACTTGTACTAGTGGAACTGATTCTAGTTTTACTTTTGCTGATGAAGCTAGTTGTGTTGCTTCTGATGGATGTGATCTAGTAACTCAATCATCAGGAAATTCTAAACTTTCTTTTAGAGTAGCTTTTGCTGGGGTAACTCCAAACGCAACTTGTTTGAATAAATTTCAATCAGTTAAAGTATTAATTGGTAAAGTAGGTACTAATGTAACTGAAGAATTAACAACTGATTTAAAGATAATTGACGGAGTGAAAAATAATGGTTTACAGGTGTATGAAACGGCTAATGTTTTAGATTTGGACGAAAGTAAATTTGGCGGTGCTGGATCAAATAATTTTGTAAAAGTAAAGGGGATTTTACATGGACGGATGGCCTTTTGTAGTGATGGACAAAGTAATAAAACTTCTGTTTTAGATGGTTGTAATATTTCTTTGAATGGGAGTGTATATAATTTTTCTGGTTATCCGATAATAGCTGGAGATGTAAATCAAGATGGGGGAGTAAATTCGATAGATTTTTCTTATATTAAGGCTAATTTGTCGACTGATGAGGAATTGGATGCAGCTAGTAATGGAGAAATTGATTGTGGTAATGATGGAGATTTGAATGGTGATGGAGTAGTTAATAATTTGGATTTGAATTTAGTTAAAAGTTCTTTGTCATATAAAGATGATGAAAATTAAGTCTATTGACGATAAGATGTAAAAGTGTTTTACTTTTTTAAGGATTTTTTATATAAAAGTTTTCTGAAAATTAAATGAAAAAAATAATCGACAAACAAAAAGGTATTTCTCAAGTGTTAATTTTGGTGATTATGGCGGTGTTGGCAATAGCTTTGCCTTTGTCGACTAAATTGGTGCAGCAGATACAGGAAAATAGAAGTAAAGCGGCGACGCCAACTTCAAGTGATTGTTATTTAGGAACGACACCAGCTGGTTTTAAAATTTATGTAAAGAATGGATTTTCCACTTGTACTACAAGTGGTTCTATTTTTATTGGTGGAATAACAGTTAGTGGCGCTAATAATAGTGTGTTTGTCCCAACTTCAGTGCTTCCGTGGATATCAACAGATAATTTGGTGAAATGTAGTAATGGTAAAACCACTACAACTAATTGTTTAACTTCGTCATTTCATGATAAATGTGTCTATACTTCAAATAAGAAGAATTTGGTTGTAACGGCAACGGAAACTTCATCTAATAAAACAGTATTATTGAGTGGGGTGGCTGCAAGATGTGGAAGTAATGCAGATTGTACCAATGCTGGGGGAAGTTGTAATATTCCTATGAAGGGTGCAACTGTTGGTGCTACTTGTAAAACTGATGCTGGAGTGGATGGAAAAGTAACTAGTAATTTGTGTTGGTCAGTGGTTAAGGATTCTTTGAATGATTATTGTTGTAAACCGGATAAAGTTAATGGTAAGTGTGGAACGGCTAATAACGCATGTCTTAGTGGAACTTGGAGTGATGTCAATGATACAACGACTCAATATAAATGGAATTGTGAGGGTAAATTTGGTGGAACTACAGCTAATTGTAGTCTTAGTTATTCTGGTGGTAGTACTGGTACTGGTAGTGAAGGTAAACCATGTAGAACTGTTACTAGTGAACATTCGACACAATGTGATAGTGGGTTGATTTGTAATAGTAGTAATATTTGTGTGAAAATAAAGTCTTGTACTTCGGGGAGTATAACTAGACAACATACGAAATATGCATGTCTTGATGGGAAGATGCGAAGATGTGATGGAGCTACTGGTAATTTTGTTAAGTTGGGGACTAATGCTGATATAGATGATTTTTGTAATGGTAAAGGATGTGTAAATACAACTGATAATGCCCAGTGTAATTCTGTTTCTGCTGTCAATGGTGTTTGTGGTAGCTCAAAAAATACTTGTACTACAGGAACTTTGTCTGATACAACTGATTCTTCAACTTATTATAAATGGGATTGTTTAGGTAGTGGTGGTGGAACAACGGCTAATTGTACTAAAGCTAAACCTACTACTACTTCTGCCGATGTTTGTGGTACTGATGCACAGACTATAGGAGGCGTGTGTAAAACTTATTCCGATTACACTGTAGGGCATGATTGTGTGGTTAATGGAAGTAATTTATCTGGGACAATAGTGGGAAGTAAATGTCAATCAAGTAGTTCAAGTAGTTATCGTTGTTGTGTACCTAAATCACAATGTAATGGAAATAAATTATTGACTTTTAATTATTCAGGTTTAAGTTTTACAGAAACTGATTGTAGTGCTACTGGGGGTACTTGTGTGGTGAGTGGGTCAACTGCTAGTTGTGTATCAACCACTACAACTTGCACTGATTCTAATGGGATAGTTCACCAAAGTGGTGATCCAAACTTTTGTGAAGGAAATGTGCTTAAGGGTTGTGCTAATGGACAGATTAATACAGTAGTAGACTGTGCTACTAGTTCTCAAATTTGTTCTGGTGGAACTTGTGTAGTTGTAAATACTGCTACTCCTAAACTTTCTTTTAGAGTAGCTTTTGCTGGGGTAACTCCAAACGCAACTTGTTTAGATAATTTTAAAACAGTATCTTTGACTGTAGGAAAAATAGGGACGGATGTAAAACAAGATTTGACGGTTGATGTTAGTAAGATTAGTGGATCTACTAGTGGTAGTGGATACCAAGTTTTTGGAGTTGACAATGTGGATTTAGATTCTGCTTTGGCTGGAAGTACAAATACTTATGTGAAGGTAAAAGGTTCACTTCATGCCAAGATGTATTACTGTAAAAATGGTCAAACATCTAAAAGTTTGAGTCAGGTGTGTGATATAGCTATAGATGGTAGTGTAAATAACCTTTATAATTATCCAATATTGCCTGGTGATATCAATCAAGATGGGGTGGTAAATTCAATTGATTTTTCTTTGGTTAAAAGTAATTTATTAGAGACTGGGTGTGGTAATGATGGAGATTTAAATGGTGACGGTATAGTTAATAATTTAGATACTCAATTAATTAAGAACTCTTTATCATATAAAGATGATGAGTAATATTAAAAATTTATGTTTATAATTAAATTATGAAAGAAAATAGATTAATAAAATTTTTAATACCGTTGATAGCAGCAGTGGTGGTTTTTGAAAGTATTGTGTTGGTTACTAGCTTGGAAAAAAACGCTAAAACAAATAGTGATAATAATAGTGCGACTGAAAGTGCTCAAGCGATTGATGAAGTAGTAGAGGAACCGGTGATGGAATTTGTGTTTTCAACTGATACTAAGGAAATGAAGGTAGGTAAAACTTATAAAGTGACTTTAAATTTATTACCAAAAGAAACTAAAGTGATTGATTCAATTGAAACTTATATAAGTTATGATAAAGATAATTTTAAAGTAGCTAATTTAGTTTCTGATAGTGGACTACAGAAACCATATAAGAGTAAGATTGATAGTGAAAATGGAGTGATTGAGAATATGATTTTGATTGATAATGGTGATAAAAGTGGGCTTTCGATGGAGAGTGGAGTATTGGTGCCAGTTTTGACTTTTAATGTAACTCCAAAGACTGAGGGTAATTATGTATTTAAACTTAGTGATGGTAATCAAAATAAAGATTATACAACTTTGGTTGTGGAAAATGAGACAGCTAAACCATTAAATTGGAATGGTAATGAATTAGATGTTAATGTGATTAAATAATCAATGAAAAAAGCTGCCTTAATTTTAATTTTGTCTTTTAGCTTTTTATCAGTTGGAGTAAGAGCAGTAAATGCTGCTGCTTATTTAACAGTTAGCCCAACTAGTGGAAGTTATGATGTGGATGGTACTTTTACAGTAACTTTGGGAGTTAACTCTGGTGGTGAAACAATTGGAGGAGTTGATGGAGTAGGAACATATGATTCGTCTAAGTTAGATTTGGTTTCGATAAGTCAGGCTTCGGATATGGTTTTTGCTAGTAGTGAGGATGGGGGTAGTTGTACTATTGATAAGACAGCGGCTGATGGTAAATTTAGTTTTAGTTGTTATTCAAATAGTACTGTGGGAGATAGGGCAGTTAGTGGTAATTTAATAACTATTAATTTTAAGGGGACGTCTACTGGCACTGCCAGTTTAAACTATACTTGTGCGAGTGGTTCGACAACTGATTCTAATATTGTTAAATCCTCAACAGTGACAGATGTGATTACGTGTGGTTCAAATCAGAGTGGTTCTTATACAATATCTGAGGGTGATGGTGATAGCAGTGACGATGAAGAGACAACATCGACACCGACACCGACTAGTACTACTAGTTCGGAATTACCTCAAACTGGTAGTGTGGGGGTAACTGTTGGTTTAGTGGCTTTTGGATTAGTTAGTTTGATTTCAGCAGTGTTTTTGAAGTTCTTATGAAGGGGAAATTGAATGTAAAAACTATAGTGATTTTAGCGGTTGTGGTGGTGGTAATAATTTTAGGAGTGATTGGAGTAAAAACAGTCCAAACCTTTATGAGTGGGGCGACGAGTGCAGTAGAACCAATTGGAGTGGCAGCAGTTTCAGCAACTGATGGAAAGACGGCGACTGTTTCTTGGACTTCGGATAAAGCAGCAATAGCTAAGGTGGAATATGGAACAACAGCAGCGAGTTTAGTGTTGATGGCGACTGAAAATGATTCAGTTACTGATCACAAAGTATCTTTGACATCATTAAGACCAAATACAACTTATTATTATCGGATTAGGGTTGGTGAGGAAGTGTTTGATAATAGTGGAATACCTTATACTTTCAAAACTAAAGGTGAGGATGAAGCAAAATTAACACCCACAATTTCTTCAGTACCATTGGTAAGTAGTGGTACTGTTTGTAAAAATGGAGTTGACTATAATAAGGATGGAGTGATTAATGCTTTTGATTTGGCAGAATGTAAAAAAAGTGGAGGATCAGTATCTAAAGCGGCATCAGTAAATTCTGATTGTAATAATAATATTGATTATAATAGTGATGGGATAGTTAATAGTTTGGATAGAATTAACTGTTTACAAAGTAAGAACTAATAAGGTAAAATAGGCGATTGTTAAAATTAAAGGAGGTGTGTTTTTTTAAATGCCAATTATAGTCAAGAAGAAAAAAGGTGAATCAAAAGATGATGTTATTGGAAAATTCAGAAGACTTTGTTTAGAAGAAGATATTACTGAAGAGGTTAAAAAAAGAGTAGCTTATATTAAACCATCAGAAAAGAGATATGCTAAGAAAAAAATAATCGTTTGGCGAGACAAATGTCGTCGTCGATCTAAAAATTCAAGAAGACATGATCAAAAGTAGATTAAAACAAGAGAGTATTGAAGCTTTGAAAGCCCACAATAATAGGAAGGTGGAGGTGTTGAGGTTTCTGATTTCTTTAATAGATAAAAAGGAACTTCAATTGCCAGTGGGAACAATGAAAGAAGTTGATGAAATTGGAGTTTTAAGAAAGGAATTGAAGAATAAAGAAGAATCGAGGGAAATGTTTGTAAAAGCTAATAGGGATGAATTAGTCCAACAAGTGGATTATGAAATTGAGGTAGTTAAAGAATATTTACCAGCTGAAATTGATGAAGATCAAGTGACTAAAATAGTTGAAGAAGTAATAAAAGAACAAGGTAATAATTTTGGCTTGATAATGAAAGAAGTAATGAATAAATTAAATGGGGCAGTTGATGGAAGTGTAATTTCCAAAATAGTAAAAGAAAAAATAAATGGATAATTTGATTTTAATAAATCATTCTAAAAAATGGGGATTAAGTGAAGATTTAGTTTTAAAATTGGCAAAGAAAGCTTTGGTTAAAAAAGGTTTAAAAAATGATATTGAGTTGAGTATTAAATTCGTGGGAAGAAAAAAGGCTAAAGATTTGAACATTGAGTATCGAGAAATGAGTTATATACCGCAGGTATTGGGATTTCCGATGTCTCAAAAAAAGGATGCGGATGGGTGGATTAGGTTGGGTGATATTGTTATTTGTACTCAAAAATTAAAATATGAGGTTAAGTTTCAAAAATCGACTTTGGAAAAAGTGTTATTTGATTGGTTGGTGCATGGAGTGGAAAATTTATTGAAGTAATATAACTTATAATATTTACTTTTGGGTGTTTTTTTGATATAATAAGCTTTGTATTATATTTAATATAGTGTCTTATATTTTGTTCATTAAAAACTAATTTATCTTTTATTCCTTCAAGGATATTGATAATTATGTCTATATCTATGAGGAAAACCTTTGGACACCTGAACTCATAAGAGCAGGAAACAGAGAAGGAGGAAAGGAACTGGGATGAGGAAAGTGATTGCGAAATTGTCTGGTGAGCATGTCAATCTTCTGGAGAGATTGGGCCATAGTGTTGTGAAATTGGTGCGGAATGCGACCCTTGTGGAATTAAAAGCCACAGATGGGGTTTATAGAATTCCGAAAGAGATTTATGGTTTCTCTTTTTCACTTCAGATTGAGGTGGCAGAGGAAGGTGGAGGATATACTCACACCGGATTTTCGACGATCGTATGCGGTTTGAGTGGTAAAAAACTTAAGCCATATTTCATGCCGAGATATGGTGATTTGGCATGTGAAAAACATGCTTTTTTTTCCGTGCCGATGAGTGTGGTGCTGGTTAAAGGCGATCGCGCCAAGGAAGAGGTCGAAATCACGAAACACAGTATCGTGTGTATTAACCAAACGGTAAGGGTGGAAGAATCCTTGATATGGAAGGGACAATTTGACAGGCTGCCGAAACGATATCAACAGTATAAAGGAGCTGTAAACGCGGCGAAGGATAAATGCAGCTATTATCACTGTCGCGTGGCTTTGTATGTAGCTGTGTAATTTAAAAACGAGATGGGGATTATTCCTATGGTTTATGAACCATCTCGTTTCCAATTCTTTGAGAGAATAAAAGATAAATTTTTGTTTTGTTTCGATATAGTTGGAATTTTTGTTGATATAGAAAGTGGTATTGTAAATGGGACGGGTGAATGGTTTAATCTTTCTTGATGTCAGTTTTTCATTTAAAATATAGACCAACATTAATATCTGAGTTAGATTCGGCACAAGCAGCAGAGAGTTTGAGAAAGATTTTGGCGGCTAAAGATATACCTCAATCATTTTTATTTACTGGTCCTAAGGGTTCAGGTAAAACCTCAGCAGCTAGAATATTAGCTAGGGCTTTAAATTGTAAGTCGAAAATTAATGGAGAACCGTGTGATAAATGTGATAATTGTAAATCTATTTTGGATGGAAAAGAAATGGATATTGTAGAAATTGATGCGGCTTCTAATAGGGGGATAGAAGATATCCGAAGTTTAAAGGATAAAGCTTATTTGATGCCAAGTAAATTAGATAAGAAGGTTTTTATTATTGATGAAGTTCATATGTTAACTAAAGATGCTTTTAATGCTTTATTAAAGCTAATTGAGGAGCCGCCAAAACATACTGTCTTTGTCTTGTGCACTACTGATCCAGAAAAAATTCCAGAGACAGTGTTGTCGAGATTAATGAGAGTGGATTTTAGGAAGGGAAATAAAGAAGAATTATTGAATTCACTTCAAAAAGTAATTAAAGGAGAAAATTTAAAGGTAGATAATAAAGTGGTAGATTTTATAATTGAAAAATCGGATGGTAGTTTTAGAAATTTACATCGGAATTTTAATGAAATATATTTACATTTAGGAGAGAAAATTACTTTTGAATTAGTAGAAAGTTTTTATAAAGTTTTAAATGGTGATTATAATGAAGTTGATTTTGAGAATGATTTGAGTGATGTTGGTAATTTAAAAAATATTTTGGAAAAATTAGAACAAATGGCTAAAAAAGGAGTTGATTTTAGAAGTTTTAATCAAAGGCTTTTGATTTATTTTCAAAATAAATTATTGTTAAATTTTGGGGTAGGGGAGGGAGAGAAAGCAAAGTTAGATTCGGTTGAATTGGAAAGGTTTATAGAATTGTTGATTAAGGCGATAAAACAGGAAAAAGATATAGAAATTGGGCAATTGCCATTAGAATTGGCAGTAATTGATTTTTTGGATAAAAAACAAATTGGAGTTAAAAAAAATGAGTTATCAAGTAAAGTAAAAACGGAAATAAAGAAAGAAAAAGATGAAGTTAAAAACAAAATTGAAATTGAAGTTAAAGAGGAACGGATAATTGAAAAAGTTTTACAAAATAGAATTGATAGAGATGTTAATTTGGATTTGGCAAAAATAGAAAGTGATTGGGGAAACTTATTAATGGCGGTTAAACCTTTTAATCATTCAGTTGAGGCTTTTTTACGGGCGACTCGGCCGGTTTTGGTTAAAAATGGAGTTTTGGTATTGGAGGTATTTTATCCATTTCATAAAGATAGATTGGAAGAGGTTAAAAATAGAAGAATTGTTGAAGATGGAATTGAAAAAGTTTTTGGGGTTAATTTAGAGTTTAAATGTATTTTGGCTAAGGATAGGAAAAAACCATTAGTGATAGATAATCAAACGCCGGTGGAAAATATAAGCGAGGATTTGATTGAAGCTAATAAGGGATCAAAAAAGGATTTGTATGATGTAGCTAAAGATATATTTGGATAAGATATAATAGTCTTAGATTATTTTTTAAAAAATAAAATTATGTTTGATAAAGCAAAAATGTTAGCTCAAGCTTATAAATTAAAAAAAGCAGTAGAGGCAGAAACGGTGGAAATAGAAGAAAATGGAATTAAAATAGTGGTAAGTGGTGATCAAAAAATAAAGTTTTTATCGATAAATGGGGGAGAAAATAAAATCTTAATAGATACTATTAATAAAGCGATGAAAAAGTCTCAGGAAACAGCAGCTAAAAGAATGAAGGATATGGGTGGACTTGAAGGTTTGTTTTAATATGGCGGAATTTCCAAAAGGGATTAAAAATTTAATTGCTGCTTTTGAAAGATTGCCGGGAATTGGTCCGAAAGGGGCAACTAGATTAGTTTTTTATTTATTAAATACACCAAAGACTTATGTAAAGGAATTGTCAGATTGTTTAATAAAAATGAAAGAGGAAATAAAAATTTGTCAGACGTGTTTTTCGGTAAGTGAGCAAGATATTTGTTCAATATGTGATGATTCTAGGCGAAATCGTGGGCAAATTTGTGTAGTAGAAAGAGCTATTGATGTGATGGCAATTGAAAATATGGGAGGTTTTAAGGGAGTTTATCATGTGTTAGGAGGAGTTATAAATCCATTAGAGCATGTGGGTCCGGAAGATTTAAAAATAGATGAATTAGTTGAGCGGATAAAAAATTTTTTGTCCCACAGTGGCGGGACTGCGGATGACCTTGAGGTCATCCTTGCAACAAATCCGACAATGGAGGGAGAAGTGACAGCATTGCATATTAAGAAAAGATTAGAGGGACTAAAAATAAAATTATCACGCATTGGGAGTGGTTTGCCGATGGGAGCAGATTTGGAGTATGCTGATCAAGCCACTTTAAGCCGAGCTATGGATGGAAGAAGGGATATATAATATATATATGAAAATTTATTTTGCAGGTTCGATCACTGGTGGCAGAAATGATAGTGATTTATATGGAGAAATAATTTTATTATTAAAAAATTTTGGTGATGTATTAACTGAACACATAGGAAATAAAAATTTATCGCAGATGGGTGAAGCAATAAGTGCTCAGGAAATTTATAAGAGGGATATTGATTGGGTTAAAAATTGTGATGTTTTAGTAGCTGAGGTTACTAATCCTAGTTTTGGGGTGGGAATGGAGATAGCTAGAGCTACAGAATTTAATAAAAGAGTTATTTGTATTTATCGGGTTATTGATGGTAAAAAATTATCGGCAATGATTTCTGGATGTCCTGGAATAGAAGTTTTTAAATATGAGAATATTGATGGGTTAAAAAATATTTTTGGTTTAAATTTAAAATAAATTTATGGTTCAGAATCAAATAATTAAAGGAGTAGGTAAGGGATTAAAAAAGATAGTTGAAGAAACAGTAGAAAAATTAGGAGATGAAAGTCAAAAAATTTTAGAAAGCACAATTACTGGTAAAGAATTGTTGGGATTAGAAGGGGGGATCAATAGTGATGAAATTGCTCAACAAAAACATGAAGATGATTTTAAAAAACAGGAGGAGATAAGAAAAATAAAATTAGAAATGGGTTTAGGTCGGGATGTAGAAAAAGAAATAGAAGAAATTAGAAAAGAAAAAGAAAGAGAGGAGGAAGAAAAGGAAAAATATTTTGAGAAGGAGAAACAGCAAAAAGAGATAGAGGCACAACAAATAGCTGAGAGTAATAATGAATTAATGATGGAATCGACCAATCCATCGAAACAGAAGAAGTCGCGTGGCAGTGCTTTTGGTCATAAAAAGAAACAGCAACCGGATCAATCTCAAATGTCAGCAACAAGCGAATTTAAAGGAAAAGTTAATTGATATAATTGGTTTGTATGCAAAAAGTTTTTTTATACAATACGGCGACTAGACAAAAAGAAGAGTTTAAACCAATTAAAGGAAATGAAGTGGGGATTTATTCTTGTGGTCCAACGGTTTATTCTAGCCCTCATATAGGTAACATGTATGCTTATGTTTGTTGGGATATATTAGTAAGAAGTTTAAAATTTTTAGGTTATGAACCAAAACAGGTGGTTAATATTACTGATGTGGGTCATTTGACAGATGATGCTGATGAAGGGATTGATAAAATGGAAAAAGGCTCTGAAAAAGAAGGTTTGAGTGCTAAAGATTTGGCTAAAAAATATGAATTAGAATTTATAGAAAATTTAAAAGAGTTAAATATCGAAATGCCTTGGAAAATGCCTCGGGCGACTGAAAATATTCAAGAGCAAATTGATTTAATTAAAAAAATAGAGGTTGATGGATTTACTTATAAAACGTCGGATGGTGTTTATTTTGATACTTCAAAATTTAAAGATTATGGAAAATTTGCTAATTTAAATTTGGACAAATTAAGGGAAGGATCTAGAGTAGAAAAAAATGAAGAAAAGAAAAATCCAACTGATTTTGCTTTGTGGAAATTTAGTCCTAAAGATGAAAAAAGACAAATGGAATGGGAGTCACCATGGGGAAAAGGTTTTCCTGGGTGGCATATAGAATGTACGGCTATGTCGACTAAACTATTAGGGGAAATTTTTGATATTCACACTGGAGGTGAGGATCATATAGCGGTTCATCATACTAATGAAGTAGCTCAGGCTTTTGGAGCTTTTGGTCATAATACAGCTAATATTTGGATGCATAATGGATTTATTACTTTTAAAGGGGGAAAAATTAGTAAGTCGAGTGGGGGACTTTATACTGTTTTTGATTTACAAAAAGAAGGATTTGATCCAATGGCTTTTAGAATGATGGTGTTGGGATCACATTATAGAAAAGGGATTGAATTTTCATTAGAAAATTTGAAAGCGGCTGAAACGACTTTAAATAAATTGCGAGGTTATAAAATAGATGATTTGGGTGAAATTAATCAAGAATTTAAAAAAGAGTTTATAGAAAAAATTTCTAATGATTTAGCAATGCCAGAGGCTTTGGCTGTGGTTTGGAAAATGATGAAGTCGGATTTAAATACAAAAGATAAATGGGCAACTCTTTTAGACTTTGATGAGGTTTTAGGTTTAAATTTAAAAAATAAAACTGGAATTATTGAAGATATTCCACAGGAAATATTTTCAATAGCAGAAGAGAGGAAGAAAGCTCGTGAAAATAAGAATTGGGAAGAATCAGATCGATTGAGAGATTTAATAAAGGAAAAAGGTTATCTAGTTGAAGATCTAGAAAATAGTTATAAAATAATAGAAATTAAATAATTGTAAAATTAGGCTGAACATGTTAATCTATTGAGCTCATGAAAGAAAAAACATATAAATATCAATTGGTGATTGTATTAGATCCCAAAGTAGAAGAAAAAGAAAAGGTTTTAAAAAAGGTTTCTACTTGGCTTGAAACTAAAGAAGTTAAAATTGATAAAAAAGATCATCTAGGGATTAAAGAATTAGTCTATGAAATAGAAAAAAACACTAAAGGTGATTTTTGGGTAATGGACTTAATTGGTGTTAATCCGTTAAAATTAAGTGAATTTAATGTTTTATTAAATCGAGAAACAAGTATTATTCGTTATTTAATATTAAAAGTTTAAAGAATATGGAGGATTCCCGATTATCGGGATAAATAAATTATGCCTAGTAGATGTTTAAATAGGGTAATGTTAATTGGTAATTTAACTCGTGACCCAGAGTTAAGATACACCCCAGGTGGAATGGCGGTGGTTTCTTTTGGTTTAGCCACCAATAGAGTTTGGGTAACCAAACAGGGTGAGCGAAAAGAAGATGCTCAATTTCATAGGATCGTAGCTTGGAATAAATTAGCTGAGCTTTGTTCCCAACTTTTATCAAAAGGTCGAAGAATTTATGTTGATGGCCGAATTCAATATAGAGAGTTTACCGATAATGAAAATAATAGAAAACAAATTACTGAAATTATTATAGATGATATGATAATTTTGGATAATAAAGGTAATGCAGATCATACTGCTCCTGAAGCCGATTTGGATGGATCAATTAAACAAGATGTAGAAGGAATTGATGGGAATATTGATGATATTGTTATACCAGATGATATTTCTACTGATGTAGCTCCTGTTGATGATACTCCAAAGACTGATGATGTAGCTCCAGCTTCAGAAATTGAAACTCCAGTTGTTGCTGCTGACGTAACCTCAACTGAAAAAGAAGAAAATAAAGAAGAAGTTAAAAATAAGGATGATAAAAGTGAGGAAATGCCTTTTTAATATAAGCTTATGATGAAGAAAAAAGGTAGAAAAGATAATTTATTGATGGCTAAAAGAAGAGGGAAAGAAAGAGGTTGTTCTTTTTGTAAGGCTGGTAATTCTCCTAGATGGGAAGATTATGAGAAGTTTTATGAATTTTTATCACCTCGTGGTCGAATGTTGGCAGCTATGTATAGTGGAACTTGTGCTAAACATCAAAGAAAATTAGCAAGAGCTATTAAGCAAGCTAGACATTTGGCTTTATTGCCTTTTGTAACACAATAGATTTAAATAAGGTTTATTGAAATCCTCCGATGTTTCTTCGGAGGATTTTTTGGTTATAATAAATAGACATGAAAAATAAAATCAAAGCTAAATGGGTAATGAAACTACCATTGGAAGCAAAGATTTTGGTTAAATTGAATGATGTAGTAGAAGAAAAACAAACTATTGCAGTAACAGAAGTTAAAAAAATAGAATCATTTAATTTTTCTTCTATTTTTGGCAAAATAAGGAATGAAAAATTAGTTGGTTTAAATGAAAAGTTTAGAAAAGTACAAGTAAATGAAGGTGATTTGATTTGTAAAACTGGTGGTTTGTTTTCTTCAAATAAGATTTGTTTTCCAATAAGTGGGGATTTTTTGGAAATTGATGAATTTGGAAATTTGAAAATTGAAATAAAACAAAATGAAAAAAAGGAAGTTTTGGCTCCAGTTAGATCTAAGGTTTCAAAAATTGAGGAAGGGAAAATTGTCTTGGATTTTTGGGCTAAAGAGTTTAAAGGTGAAGGATTGGTAGAAGGAAAAGTTTGGGGAAATGGAGAAGTGAAACTGATTAATCAATTTAATCAATTGGGAACTCAATTGGATTATAAGATATTGTTTACTGATAATTTAGATTCATCTTTTTTATTAAAAGCTGAAGTGGTTGGAGTGGTTGGGATAGTGACAAGTTTAAAAAATGATGATTTAAAAACGAAAATGCCAGTAATTTATTTAGGTAATGAAATTTGGCAAGAATTATTTAAAAACTTTTCAAATGGGGAATATAGGTTTTTATTAAATTCGAGATTGGGACGGTTATTATTAGTGATAGAATAAATAATGCAATTTAGAAAAATAAGAAACATTTTTTTGTGTTTAGCCATACTTTCGGTAGTATCTTTGATAAGTTTTAGGATAGGTCAAGGTTATATTGTGGTGAATAAAGACCCATTAAATTTGTCGTTGATGTGGAAAGTGAAAGATAAATTGTCTCAAATTTATTTAGATCAAGATAAAATTAAAAAGGAAGATATGGAATATGGGGCGATTAAGGGGATGGTGGCATCGTTAGATGATCCTTATACGGTATTTCTATCTCCTAAGGAAAATAAGAGTTCTAATGAGGATCTAACTGGTGAATTTGGTGGAGTAGGAATATCTTTAGGTTATAAGGATAAGACATTGGCAGTGATGACAACTTTGTCAGGAACTCCAGCAGAAAAGGCAGGGATTAAGACTAATGATTTGATTTTAAAAATTACTGATAAAAAGAAAAATATAGAACGAGATACAACTGGAATTAGTTTAAGTGAAGCAGTTGAGTTGATAAGAGGTGAAATTGACACGGAAGTTACTTTAAATATGTATCGTGAGGGTAAAGCGGCTGCTTATGATGTGGTTTTAAAGAGAGATAATATTGTAGTGGCCAGTGTAGAACTAGAATGGAAAAAAATAAATGATAAGAAAGTTGCTTGGGTAAAATTAAATAAATTTACAGAAAAATTGTTTGATGAATGGCCAGAGATAGTTAATCAAATAAAACAAGGAGAAGGAAGTGATTTTGGAGGAATTGTATTGGATTTGAGAAATAATCCTGGAGGTTATCTACAGGCAAGTGTGTTAGTGGCTTCTGATTTTATAAAGGATGGAGTAATAGTAAAACAGCAATCGAGTAATGGTTTAATTGAGGAATATAAGGTGGATAAATCAAGAAATAAATTATTAGATGAAAAATTGGTGGTTTTAGTAAATGGAGGTTCAGCTTCTGCAGCAGAAATTTTGGCTGGGGCATTGAAGGATTATAATCGGGGAAAATTGGTGGGAGAAAAAACTTTTGGTAAGGGAACAGTGCAACAGCCAGAGGATTTTTCAGATGGAAGTGGTCTTCATATTACTGTAGCTAAATGGTTGTTACCAAATGGGGCAAATATTCATAATGTAGGAATTATGCCCGATATAGAAGTAAAAAATAGTGATGATATAAATTCTAATGAAGACTTGCAATTAAATAAAGCAATTGAAGTATTGAATGAATAAAAAAACTATTAAAATAGTTTTAATAATAATCTTAGGGATGTTAATTTTGAGTGGAGGAATTATAGTTGGAATTAAAATTCAAAGGAAATTTGATGATAAAAACCCTAATATTAAAAAAACCCGAGAAATAGTGGATGAAGAATCGGTGGTAACTAGGGTGGTGGAAAAAGCAACTAATAGTGTGGTGACGATATCAATTAATAAAAATATTACTAATATTTTTAGTTTAAATAAGCAAAATATAGAACAAGATGTGGGGACGGGTTTTATTATTAGTTCGGACGGTTTAATAGTGACTAATAAGCATGTGGTTTCGGATCTAGAGGCAAAATATAAAGTAATTATTGGTAAGGATGAAGTAATTGAAGTGGTTAATATTTATCGGGATCCAATAAATGATTTGGCGATATTAAAAATTGATAAAAATGATTTAATACCAATAGATTTAGGAGATTCAGATCAATTGAAAGTGGGACAAACAGTAATTGCTATTGGGACGGCTTTAGGAGAATTTAGATCAACAGTAACTAAAGGGGTAATTTCAGGGCTAGGTAGAGGAATAACTGCAGGAGTAGGGACAGATTCAGAAAAATTGGAAGATGTAATTCAAACAGACGCGGCAATCAACCTTGGTAATTCTGGTGGTCCACTATTTGATTCAAGTGGAAAAGTAATTGGGGTAAATGTGGCGGTATCACAAAATGGACAAAGTATTGGTTTTGCTCTGCCAATTAATTTAATTAAAGCATCAGTTAATAACTTTAGAAATACAGGGGAGTTTGATCGGCCATATTTAGGAGTGGCTTATAAGGTTGTATCCAAGGAGGCGGCAAAAGTAAATAAAATTCCTGTTGGAAATTATATTCAAATAGTGGCAGAGAATAGTCCAGCTGAGAAAGCAGGGATTAAGGTAGGAGATGTAGTGACAGAAATTGATGGAAAAAAAATTATTGACGATGGAGTAATTTCAATTGCTAAGGTTATAAGTCAGAAAAAGATTGGAGATGAAGTAAAAATAAAATATGTTAGAGATGGAAAAGAGACAGAAATAAAAGTTATTTTAGAGAAGAAAGAATAAAATGAGGGAATATGAATATTTTTTAATAGAAAAAGAAAGGAAAAAAGCATCTTTTAGTTTAGTTGTTGAACATGATATAGATAATTTAGTTTTTTTGATTAAAGATCCTAGAGTTGATGAGGTTGAAAAGCAAAAATTGATCGATGATAAACTTATTCCTAATTTAATAAATAGTAGAAATAGTGATTTGTTGAGAAAGGAACTGTTAAAATATATTGAAGATAAAGATCTTATTAAACGAGAAGTGGCTTTTATTGGATTGGAAGCTATAAATAAAGCTGATTTTGAAAGACGAGAGAATATATCAGTAGAAAAAAGAGGGGTTTTGGGAAAGCTGGAAAATATATTAGGAATGATTGTTAGAGGGAGAAGTTAAAAGATTTAGTAGATTAGGGAAGAAATTTGAGAAATTAACTCTTTCTTTTTATCCAAGCCATAATAACCTTCGATTTTGCCGGTTAGTTGGCCGTTTTTGAAAAATAAAAGACAAGGTAGGGTTTTAATTTTATAATCTTTAATTAAATCTGGACCAAATTCAATATTGATTTTGTAATATAGAATTTTATTTTTGAAAAGATCTCTAATTGGGATTGATTTAACTAAACACATAGCTAAATCATTATCAAAAATTTCGGCCACTAAGGTTAGTTTTTTATCAATCTGACTTTGTAGGAAAACAGGAGAGACTAGAGCAGTAGGATCCATTGATGAGGCACCGTATCGCTCAATAAACAAATCAGAAGTCCTTCGGGAATCTTGGTCATATTCTTTTTTAATATCTTCAAAATCTTTGCCTTTAGCAGCTTTGATAGCACCAACAGGGCAGGCTTTGACACATTTACCACAAGTAATACATTTTGATTGATCTATTTCTAAAGTTTTTTTAGTTTCATTCCAAGTAATGGCTTTTGTAGGACAAACTTCTAAACCACCACACTCTGGAGCATTATCACAAATCTTGAAGTTAATTATGGCTGGCATAATAGTTGGATTATATCAGTTTTGTTTTTCTTTTGGTTGGTCGAGGACGGTGAGTTCTAATAAAAGATCTTCAAGGTCTCCGGCCATGATTTTATCTAGGTTGTTAAATGATTTATCGATGCGATGATCTTTAATTTGGTTTCGAGGATAATTATAAGTACGGATTTTATCAGCTCTATTTGATTGACTAACATTTGATCGACCACCAGCAACTTGAGAAGCTCGTTTTTCTTCTTCAATTTGCCACAACTTAGTTTTAAGGAGTTCTAAGGCAATTTCTCTATTTTGTTGTTGATACCTTTCAGTGCGGACATCAAACATTAATCCAGTGGGTTTGTGAACTAAGTGAATAGCAGTAGAGACTTTATTAACATTTTGACCGCCATTACCACCAGCTCGACAAGCAGTAATAACGACGTCTTCCATTTTGAAATTAATTTCTTTGGAATCAATTTTTGGCATGATAGCAATAGAAGCAGTAGAAGTTTGAAGACGACCACGTTTTTCGGTTATAGGGATTCGTTGAACTCGATGAGTTCCAGCTTCATGTTTTAATTGATTGTAGGCATCAAAACCAGATATCTGAATAATTTTGTCATCGATTTGTGACACTTTCCAACCGACTTTATTGGCATAACGAATATACATATTCATAAGGTCGTCAGCCCAGATAGTGGCTTCCTGACCACCTGGACCGGGATAGAATTCCATAATAGCAATGTTGGGATTTATTGTTGGCATTTTATTTATTAATTAATTTTAAACAAAAAGCCGTCAAAATTAAGGACAGATTTTGACGGCGTAAAGTAGCTAATTTAATTTTTTAACTTTTTTAGTTTTTTTGATTTTAGGTTTTTTACTATCTTGGTAGGCTTTACCTTTAACAACTTTTTCTTTAAATTTATCAATTCTTCCTTTAATGTCAACAAACTTTTGTTGACCAGTAAAGAATGGGTGACATTTAGAACAAACATCAACTTCAATCTTTTCAATAGTTGAACCAGTGGTAAATTTATTACCGCAGGCGCAAGTAACGTGGGCGTTGTCAAAATATTGTGGATGAATTCCTTGTTTCATAAGGTTTATTATAGCATATCGATCAATTCTTCAAACTTGACTAGTTTTTGTTCAGTAGTAGTGAGATTTTTGATAGTAATCTGGTTATTTTTAGCTTCATTGGTGCCAATAATAGCTAAATAAGGGATTCCTAAGGAAGTGGCATATTTAATTTGTTTAGAAAGCTTGTCAAAATCAGGATAAATAATTGAAGGAATATTTTGGTTGTGAAGTTGAGAAACGAGCTTTAATACATCATTTTCGGTTTCTGATCCAAAATTGGCAATTAAAATTTTAGTTTTGGTTTGATTAGTTTGAGGGAGGAGATTTAAATCTTTAATGACATCAACAACTCTTTCAAAGCCAAAAGAAAAACCAACAGCAGGGATATCTGGACCACCTAAAGTTTTAATTAATTTATCGTAACGACCGCCGCCACCAATGGAACCATTAGCTTCAGGGACAGTAATTTCAAAAATAGTGCTGGTGTAATAATCACAACCACGAACAAGAGTGGGGTCGAAAATATAGGCCGATTCGGGGACCCCGAGGGTTTTTATTTTGGTAAAAATTTGGGTCAATTGGTCGTCCAATTGAGCTTCTTTGATATATTTAAAAAGATTATCTATTTGGGTTGGAGACAAATTCTTTGATTTGAGCTCTTCTTTTACTCCATTATCACCAATTTTGTCTATTTTATCGAGAGATTGAAGTATCAAATTTTGGTCTTTTTTGATGCCACTTTTGACTAAAATGTCGGATAAAATAATTCGACTATTTATTTTAACTAGAACGTTTTTGAGGCCGAGTTTTTGAGTGGCAATATAAATTAAAGAAATGTTTTCAGCATCACTAATGGGGGAGCTAGTACCAAAAGTATCAACATCACATTGGACAAATTCACGGTAACGACCTTTTTGAGTGTTTTCAGCACGCCAGACTGGTTGGATTTGATAGCGTTTAAAAGGTAATTGGATTTGATTTGAATACATAGCTAAAACTTTAGCCACAGGGACGGTGAGATCATAACGAAGACCAATTTCTCGGTCACCATTATCTTTGAAAAAATAACCGAGTTTTTCATCAGTTTCACCACTGTATTTTCCTTTTAAAACTGAAGCATATTCAAGAGCAGGAGTTTCTAGTGGGAGAAAACCAAAAGTTTCAAAAACATCGATTAAGGTATTTTTGACATAATTACGGACCGCCATTTCTGCCGGGAGTAAATCACGAAAGCCTTTTAGTGTTTGAGGTTTAATCATAGCGTATTTTAAATGATTAAGAGTTTGAAGTAAAATAGTCTATAAATAATTTGAACAAGGGAGAATTAGAGAATTGAAGTATAAAGCGGAATAGATAATATCTATTATATAATTGAAGAAATATGAGTATAGAAGTATCAATTATTATAATAACTAAAAACCAATTGGGCATTTTACAAAAATCTATACCAGCTATTAAAGCTCAAAAATCTTCTAAAGAATTTGAAATTATTGTAGTAGATTCTGGTTCAACTGATGGAGCAGTTGAATATTTAAAAGATCAAAAAGTTAATTTAATTCAAATTAAACCAGAAGAATTTGGATATGCAAAGGCATTTAATATTGGAGTAAAAAAAGCCAAGGGAAAATATTTAATTAGATTGTCTGGTGATGCTATTCCGGCTAATAATAATTGGCTTGAGGAAATATTAATTGATTTGGAAAATCCTAATGTTGGGGCAGTTTATGGTAAATATGTAATATCTGGTAGGGCTGGATATAGTTATCCTGACTTTTGGTCGGCAGATAAATTTGGTAATGAAAAAAAAATTTTTTCCATAAAACCAAATTTGGGAGTGCTTTTTAAAATGGATAAAGTTACTTCTTTGGCTGGGGCTGGCTATTCTATACGGAAGAGTATATGGGATAAAAGAAATTTTAATGAGTCAATAATTAGTGGAGAAGATGCTGAATATGCATTTTTCTTGCATTTTATAAATTATGATATTGTGTATAATCCCAAAGTAGTTTTACTTCATGAACATTTGATTACCCATGATAAACCTAATTTGTTGTCGTATTTGAAGTTTGTGGGAATATCTAAATGGCAATTTGTATTGGTTAGGGAATTGCTTAAAATTTGTTATAAACGTTTTTTTACTAATTGTTTTGAAGATGTGATTAAACAGAGAGAGTGGTAATTTATTGTTATTTGGGGTGGTATATCGGACTTGAACCGACAACCTCAGCTTTCACAGAGCTGCGCTCTAACCAATTGAGCTAATACCACCATGAGAATAGGTCGCTTTGATTATATCAAATTATGGGTTGAAATTTTTAAATCTAAACAAAGGGGATGGGGTGGGGGAAGTTTTTGAGAAATATACTTCCCCCTCTGTTTTGTTTTAAGTGATGGGTGTGTTGGCAGCTGAAGCCACTAGAGCATCACTGACTTTACCTAATGTGAAATTGTCTTTTAAATATTGAATATATAGTGAGACTGATGGTGCATCATAGTTATTGAAGTGTTGGAGTACGATTGAACCAATTTTAACTTTATTAACGATATAGTTATTTATTTTTTGAGCTACATTATGATGGGTTTTTTTGTAAACTCCGGTATAGGTATCTAGACTCCAGTAAATAAGTGAATAACCTAAACTTTCAAAAAGCCTTCTAACTCGGGAATTGGCACTGCCTCCTGGAGCTCGGGCAATTTTGGGTATTTGATAATCTTCTCCTAAAATTTCATGTGCTAAGTCATTCCATTTATTGATGTCGTTGATTATTTTTTGATTAGATTTTCTATTGAGGCTGCTGTGAGTCATAGTGTGATAAGCAATTTCGTGTCCATCAGCTATGGCCTGTCTCCAAAGATCGGGATATTTTTTCAAACAACTACCTATGATGAAAAATGTACACTGAACGTTATTTTCCCGTAGACAGTTGAGTATTGTGGTGATGGCAGTTTTTCCATATCCATCATCAAAGGTTAGACAGACCATATTTGAGTTTGGAAGTGATTTGATTTGTGATGGAGCAGGGGAGCTAGCAAGACAGGTAGGTATGGCAGTCACAAAGACAAGCAAAGTAATTACCATAAGTAATAAAATACGACGGGATTTTTTAGACATGGTCATTGAATTAATCCTCCTTGTTTAGATTTTTTAAGGGACTTTAGGACTTAATTGGGATTATACACCTAATTGTAGGTATTATTGAGTTGGAGAAGCGGAAGTAGTTGATTCTGAAAGAGAAATTGTTTTTAATAAATCGAAAGTGTTAGTCATTTTTGGGTCTGGTTTAATAACAATGATGGCTTTTTGACCAGTTTTTATTTTTTTAATTTCAGTGGTAGTAGTGGTTATTTGATATTGATTATTTTTATTAGCTTGAGGAACAATAACAAAAATTGGGGAAGTTTGGGAAACATCGACTATTTGACCATTAACTACTTGAGTATTATTTTCAACGCTTTTTAATTCAAAAATAATAATTCTTTTGGTTTCTAATTGGTTTTGAGAATTAAGATAGCCAAGTGCAAGAATTTCTTGACCAGACTTAAGATCTTTTAGGGCAATTTTGGTTCGTTTAAGGTTAATAAAAACAGTGTTGTCAGTGGTGATAATAGTTTTAGTTTCATTATTTAAATTAATATCAATTTGATTATTTGTTATTTTTTGAATAGTACCAAAAAATGATTTTGGTTTTGATTCAGGAGTAGTGATGAGATTTAGTTTTTCTTTAACTTTTTGTTGGACAACTTCTCTAATTGTTTGGATATCATTAGAATTGTTAGCCGAAGGTGAGGCATCGGTAGCAAAAACAGTAGTAGGTGAAATTAATAATAATATTAATGAAAGAAAATAACTAATCATGTTAAATTTTGGCTGTAGAATAAGTAATATTTAGTGTTTTTTCAAATTGGTTATTATTAGAATCAATGACAGTTATTTTAATGATATTGAGGCCACTATCCAATTTTAACTGGAGATTAAATTTACCATCTTTATCGCTTTTGCTACTTAATATTTGATTACCTAAAGTGACAATAATAGTACTTTCTGGAGAGGTAGTTACACCAGTTAATTCTAAATCTTCTTGAGAAACAATATCTAGATCTTCTATTGAATTTAAAGTTAAACCATCATCTTTTTTTTCAGTTTGATTTTGAGAATCAATAATACTGGGAATTGGGGTAGGACTGGTAATAACTGGCTGAATTTTGTTTTGATTATTTTTTTTATCTATAGCCAAGTAGCCTCCGGTGATGCCAAAACCTAAGAGAGCACCTAAAATTATGGCCAGAAAAAGTTCTTTAAACATAAGTTAACCTAGATGATATCACAAAAAGTTAAAAAATGATGATAGAATTGATACATATGGAAATTAAAGCTTTAGGATATTATAGTGCCCTGGTTAAGGGTAAAAAAGAAAATATTTTGATTAATCCGACTGCTAATTTTTTAAAGGAAAATAAAAATAGTGGCAGAATAATATTGTTTACTAGTAATGAATATGATGGAATTGGGTTAATAGATGATAAAGTTTTGATTAAGGGAGCAGGGGAATATGAGATTGGTGGAGTAGAGATATTGGGTTTGGATGTAGATACAGATAGAACAATTTATAGTATTAATATGGAAGGAGTTTCTATATTGGTTTTGGGTCAATTAAATGAGTCTTTGAGTGATAAGAAAATTGATAGATTAAATGGAATAGATGTATTATTGGCACCTACTAGTATTGGAGATAAATTGAGTTTTAAATCAGTTAAGGAGTGGTCAAAAAAGTGGGGGGTAAATTATTTGATCCCAATGGGGGGTGATAAAGAAATGTTAACTAAATTTTTAGATGAGGCAGATGAGGAAGGATTGGAACCGATTGAAGCTTTAAAAGTGGAAAAGGAAAATTTACCTGAAGGGTTGGAGTTAAAACTGTTGAAAATAGTATAATACTATATATATGGAAGAGGTATTAAAGTTACCACCAAATTCTTCTGAAGCAGAATTGTGTGTTTTGGGGTCAATATTGATTGATAATGATGCAGTGCTAAATGTTTCTGATTTTTTAAGAGCGGAGCATTTTTATAATTTAAATTATGGCAAGATATACAAATCAATGATGGATTTGTATGAGGATAGAATGCCAATTGATATTATAACTGTTTCAGAGAAATTAAAAGAAAACAAACTTTTAAAAAAAATTGGAGGTAAAGCTTTTTTATCAAAATTAGCCAATGAAGTGCCAACAGCAGCTAATGTTGAGAGTTATGGAAAGATTATTAAAGCGTTATCAGCTAAGCGGGAATTAATTTCAGCAGCATCTAGAATTACTGAAAAGGCATTTGATTCAACTTTACCAGCAGATCAATTATTGGATATGGCAGAACAAGAAATTTTTTCCTTATCTCAAAAACATTTAAAATCAACGCCAGCATCTTTAAAAGAAGTTTTGACAGCTAGTTTTGATAGATTGGATGAATTACAAAAGCTAGGGACGGGTTTACGAGGAGTACCGACTGGGTTTAAAGGATTAGACCATATTTTAGCGGGAATGCAGGATAGTAATTTATTGATTTTAGCGGCTCGACCAGGAGTAGGTAAGACTGCTTTTGGTTTGAATATAGCTAGATATGTAGCAGTGGAAAAGAAAATGCCAGTATGTATGTTTTCTTTGGAAATGAGTAAAGAAGAATTAGTTGATCGTTTATTGGTTAGACAGGGTCTAATTGATGCTTGGAAATTAAAAACTGGGCAACTTTCATCAACTGATTTTGACTCTTTATCAGAGGCAATGGGGATATTGGCTGAAGCACCACTTTATATTGATGATGCTCCAGGTTTAACAGTGACAGAGTTAAGGACTAGGGCGAGAAGATTACAGTTAGAAAAGGGAATTAAATTTATAATAGTTGATTATTTACAATTAATGCATGGGGGAACTAGAGATAATCGAGTTCAAGAGGTGTCAGAAATTTCTCAGGGATTAAAAAATTTGGCGAGAGAATTAAAAATACCAATATTGGCTTTAGCCCAGTTGTCTCGGGCAATGGAGGCTAGGGGAGGAAGACCACGGTTGTCGGATTTAAGAGAATCAGGAAGTATTGAACAGGATGCGGATGTGGTGTTTTTCTTATATCGAGAAGATGAGGATGTAAGAGAAATGGTAACTTGTAGTATTGAAAAACATCGTAATGGTCCAACTGGTAGCTTTAATTTGTATTTTAATGGTAAACAAGTAAGCTTTTTTGATGTAGAGAAGAAACAATAGATTGTATAGTATAATAATTTACTTCAGGCCGGAGTGGTGGAATTGGTAGACACGCACGACTCAAAATCGTGTGACAGCAATGTCATGGGGGTTCGATTCCCTCCTTCGGTACTAAATTAGATGATAGATCGTGAGTGTGGAATCGTAGTAAAATAGGGTATGAGTTTAGGAATAATAAGAATTTTAGGAATAATACTTTTTTTGTATTTAACTTGGAGAAATTTGAGAGGGAATTATTTAGAGGGAAAATTGATTACTTTTAGTTGGTTATCATTATTAGGTTTTTTTGTTTTTGGTAGAGTAGGGTTTGGTTTATTAAATTGGGGGGTTTGGAGGAATTGGCAGGATTGGTTGTTGGTTTGGCAAAAACCTGGAATGGATTATTTGATGGCAACATTGGGTTTTATATTGGTGAGTTTTTGGTTTGGAAAAGTAAATCAATGGAAATTTTTTGCTTTTTTAGAGGATAATTTAAGGAATTTTTTAGTTTTTTTGTCCATCTTGATGGTTGATGAATTGGTTAGGTCGCGATTTGATATTAAAGTAATGGCTTATTTAGTAATATTTTTGATCGCTTATTTAGTAAGTTGGTGGTTGTTTAAAAATTATAGATCTTTTGTGTGGTATCGGAGTGGTAAGAAGGGTTTTGTATTTTTATTTACGACTTTTTTGATTAACTTATTAGTGGCTTTGGTTTTATTTTGGAAGCAGGATAAATTAATTTTAATTATTTTATCGTTATTAGTCAGTTTGATTTCTTTGACTGGATTGTTTATATTAGGAGAAGTTTTTCAACCATTAATGTTTAATAAGAGGAGAAAAAATGAAACAGAATGAAATTGAGAAGAGAAAAAGTTTTCCAATAAGATTTTTGTCACCAATTAAAAGTTTTTTAGAAGGTGAATTGATTAAAATAAAAAGAAACAAAAAAAGTTTAAAGTATGCAGATCCTTTTAATGATATTAATAGAACTATGGAAAATTCATTAGAAGAAGATGTTGATGAACAAATTGGACATTTTGATACTGAAATAAAGGTAAAATTTTTAGCCAAAAGATTGGCTCAATTAAGAAAAGCTTTAACGAGAATAAAATTGGGTAAATATGGAATTTGTGAAAAATGTGGAAAAATGATTGATACTGATAGGTTAGCTATTAATCCAGAAGCAACTACTTGTATTAAATGTGAAAAAGATAAAGAAGTTTAAATTTGGTTGGTTATTTTGGGGATTAATATTGGAAACAATATTGCACTGGTGGTTATCTAATAATAGTTTTTTGATAAAAAATTATGGAATAAGTTTGTCGTGGAACAGTCAAAATGTAGTTTTTGTGAATATAATTTTTGTTCTAATTTTAGGATGGGGATATATTAAAAATTTTTCTTGGGGTTTAGGATTAATTTTGATTGGAGGAATGGTTAATTTAATTGATAGACTTTATTTTGGTTATATTAGGGATTATTGGAATTTGGGATTTGGGGTAGTAAATAATTTAAATGATTGGATAATTGGGATAGGTGTTTTATTATTTTTAGTAGAGTTATTATGGAAGAAGTCAAAATAATTTTTGAAGATAAATATTTATTAGTAATAGAAAAACCAGCTGGGATGACAACTACTAAGGAAAAAAAGGAAGAGAGAGGGACATTAGAAGATTTTTTAAGAGAAATTAAACCAAATGATTTGCCTAGAAATGGTATTGTTCATAGATTAGATAAAGGAACATCAGGGATAGTGTTGATAGCTAAAAATGAATTAGTTTGGGAGGATTTAAAAAAACAGTTTAAGAGTAGAAAAATTATTAAAAAATATATTTGTTTAGTTTCTGGGGATACTTCGGTTGATGGGGTAATAAATGTGCCTATTGGTAGGTCAAAATATAGTTTTGGAAAGTTTGGGGTAAGAGTAGATGGAAAAGAATCATTGACTGAATTTAGAACAATTAATAAATATAAAAAAGATAATAAAATTTTTAGTTTGTTGCAAATAAATTTAAAAACTGGGAGGACACATCAAATTAGGGTTCATATGAATTATTTAAAATGGCCTTTAGTGGGAGATAGATTATATGGTGGTGATATTAATTTAATAAAAAGACCATTCTTACATGCTGAATTTATCCAATTTAAACATCCAAAATCTGGAAAAGTTATTTCATTTAAGTCTGATTTACCAAATGATTTGAATTTGGTGTTAAAACAATATGAAAAAATTTAATAAAAAATGGCTGGTTTGGGTTATTTTAGGATTATTGTTGGTTTTATTGGTAGTTATTTTGAAAGTAAAAAAAACAGCGACAGGGGAAGGTGATTTTAAATTGGCAATTTTGGCGACGGATGGGGTAGCTTTGGTTTCAATCTCTCCAGAAAGGAAGATGATAAATACACTAAAATTAAAAGATGATGCTAAATTGTGGATACCTGGGGGTTTAGGTTGGTATAGAAATGTGGTAATAAGGGGGTTGTTGAAACAGGAAAAGAAAATGGATGAGGCTGATGATTTATTTTTTTATAATTTTGGGTTTAGAGCAGATAAAATTTTGGTTTTAAACAAAATAGATGATTGGAAAAATAAATATTGGTTTAGATATAGATTGAATTCACCAAAAATGTTGCTAAAAGAAGAAATTATTAGTGGTGATATTAATAAGGAAGAGAATTTATTAGATGAGGTTATGGTTAGAGATTTTTCAGAGACCAATTTAGTAAAAGAGGATTTAAAGTTGTCAATTTTTAATTTAACTAATATAAATGGTTTGGCTAATTTTATGGCGAGACGATTTGAATGGTTGGGTTTTTCAGTAGTTTCAACAGAGAGTTTAATAGGGATGGAGGTAGATAGTTGTTTAATTAAATATGGAAGTGAAGTAGATAAAAGTTTAGGGTGGAAAACAATTAATAAGATAGTTAATTGTAAACAGGAATATGATGAAAATTTAAACAAAGGGGAAATTGAATTTTATTTTAGTGATAATTTTTCATCAATGATAAAATACCCTAGTTATAATAATATGTAAAAATATGTCAGGTCATTCGAAATGGTCTAATATTAAAAATAGAAAAGGGGCTCAAGATAAAAAGAGAAGTGAGGCTTTTACAAGATTAGCTAAGGATATTTTAACTGCCATTAGAACTGGGGTGGGTCTTAAGGTGGCTATTGATAAGGCTAGGGAAGCTAATATGCCCAAGGAAAATATTGAGAGATTATTGTCAAGATTTGAAGAAAGAAAGGCTAATTTAGTGGAGGCGATAATGGAGGGATATGGTCCTTTTGGAGTGCCAATAATAATTAGTATAGAGACTGATAACAGAAATAGAATATTGGCAGAAATTAAATTAATTTTAAAGAATTTTAATGGAAGTTTAGGTGAAAATGGTTCAGTTATGTTTCAATTTGAGAGAGTAGGGGAGATTGAGTTGGAAAATATTGATGAAGAAAAACAATTGGAATTGATAGATATGGGGGTGGTAGATATTGAGGGAAATATAGTGTGGGTGGAGAGTGAAAAATATAATGAGTTTTTAGATCAAATAAAAGGGGGTGATAAATTTAGGGTGATTAGATCGGAATTAGTTTATAAGTCAATCAACCCAATAAATTTAAAAAATGAAACTGAATTAAATACTATTTTAGATTTAATTGAAGAATTGGAAGAAAATGATGATGTAGTTGGTGTTTATGCTGGTTTTGATTATAATTAGACATATAAAATAATTATGTCGAAAAGATTTAGATATTTGATTTCATCTTTGTTATCAGCAGTAGGATTTTATTTTTTTATAAATTTACCATATAGTTCTCATTATTATGGTTTAGCGGTGGGAGCAGTTTGGATAACTTTTTGTTTTTGGTTTGGGTTGGGAATTATTTTTGAACATAGTTTGTATATTAGATTGATGTCAATAATTTTACCGTTAGGTTTTTTTGTTGGGTTTGGATTATTTACAGCTTTGTTGCCTCAAAATTTTTTAGTTATATTTTTACTTAGTTTATTTTTTGGAATAATTGCTTATGTAATATTTTTAGTAGAAAATGTTTTTTTAGTTTCAATTGGGGGGAGAACTCCACCTTTATATCGAGCAGCTTATACAGTTGGTTTTATGGTTTTACTTTTGACGGCGTTTTTTTTGTTTGATAGTTTGTTTTCTTTTAAATTTGTTTATTGGATAAATGGTTTATTAATATTTTTAATATCAGCAGTGATTTTTTTGTATTTGTTTTATAGTGTAACGATAGAATTAGCTGATGATGGTAAGAGTAAAAATATTTGGTACTATGTTTTAGTTCCAGCTTTTTTGATGTTTCAATTGGGGTTAGTTTTGAGTTTTTGGCCGGTAGGTATTTTTAAAGGATCGATATATTTGGTGGCAGTTATTTATGTCTTAAGTAGTTTAATTCAAGTTGAATTAAGAGATAGATTTTTTAAGAAGACTTGGTTAACTTTTATTTGGATTTCAATAGCAATATTAGCAGGAATTATATTGACAACGAGTTGGAGATAGATTGGACACTAGTGATAGCGACAGTGGTAACAATATCTTCAATATTACAGCCGCGTGAAAGGTCATTTATAGGTTTGTTTATTCCTTGAGTGAGTGGTCCAAAAGCTTTACCGTGACTTAATCTTTCAACTAATTTGTAAGCAATATTGCCGGAATTTAGATCAGGGAATATTAAAATATTAGCTTGGCCTTGGAGTTGACTATTAGGTGTTTTTTTAGTGGCAACATCTGGAATAATAGCGGCATCAGCTTGAATTTCTCCATCGATAATTAAAGATGGATTAATTTTTTTGACTAAATCGGTAGCTAATTTAACTTTATTAACTGATTCTCCACTAGAACTTCCATTGGATGAATAGGAGAGCATAGCAACTTTTGGAGTAGAACCAATTAATTGTTTAAATGATTTAACTGATTGGATGGCAATTTGAGAGAGATCTTCGGCGGTAGGATTAATATTTAGACCGCAGTCGGCAAAAATAAAGATACCATTTTCACCAAAGTGAGTATCAGGAACTTCAATAATAAAAAAACTGGAAATTAATTTTTCTTCTGGTTTAGTTTTTATAATTTGTAAAGCTGGTTTAAAAGTGGCTTGAGTGGTGTTTTGAGCGCCAGCAACCATACCGTCGGCTAATCCAGTTTTGACCATCATAGTACCAAAATAAAGAGGATCGACAATTATTTTTTGGGATTCTTCTAAGGTAATACCCTTATCTTTACGAAGTTTGTAGAATTCTTGACTAAGTTGATTGGAAATTTCTAAGTGAGAACTAATATAGTTTTGATCAACTAAAATTATGTCGGCAATTTTTTCATCAGTAATAATTTTTGCAGCAGCTTGAACTCGAGGATCATTACTTTCAACTAAAATAATTTTTTTAAAATTGGATTTGGCTTTAGTATAAATTTTTTCAATTAATGGATTCATGAGACCATTATATATAAAAAAAACAAAGCTTGAAGCCCCTAGTTTTTTATTCCCGTAGAATGGGATATAATTAAATTCGTTAAATATGAAATATAACACCAAAAAAACACTTTTGTATTATTGGGATGCCATGAATAAATATAAATGGTGGGAGATGTTATTAGTTGTTTCGTTGGTGATTGGGGCAACCTTAGAGTCAATTGTCCCTTTATATTCTAAAAGTTTTTTTAATATTTTAGCTAGTGATGGGCTGGTAAGATCGGAAGTTGTTCCTAAATTAATTTCAATTTTAGGTATAATTGCTGTTTTGAAATTGGCTCATTGGATATTTTGGAGAATCGTCTTTTTTACTCAAAATTATTTTGAATCTAGGGTAATGGCTGATTTAGCAAAAAAATGTTTTGCTTATTTACATCAACATTCATTTGCTTATTTTTCTAATACATTTACTGGTTCAGTAGTTAAAAAAACTAAAAGTTTTATAAATGCATTTGAAAATTTGGCTGATCAACTTTTTTATCAATTATTACCATCGATAATAACTATTATTATAATTACGGTTATTTTAAGTATGGTAAACATTTTTTTGGGGTTAGGAATGTTGGCTTGGATTATTTTGTTCTTAATTATTAATTGGATTTTTACCAGATATAAACTTAAATATGATATTGAGAGAAGTGAAGCAGAAACTAAAACAAGTAGTTATTTAGCTGACACAGTTTCTAATAATATTAATATAAAATTGTTTAATGGTTATAGATATGAAAGTGAAGGTTTTTCTAAATTAGTAGAAAATTTACATCGATTACGAAAATTTAGTTGGGATTTGAGTGCTAAATTTTATGGTTTACAGGCATTTTTATTGGTGGTTTTAGAGGTAGGAATGATATATTTTGCAATTAGATTATGGAATAAGGATATGTTGACGGTGGGTGATTTTGTATTGATTCAGTCTTATATAGTGTCAGTAATGATGATGGTTTGGGATTTTGGTCGAGTTATTAGTAGAATATATGAAAATTTAGCTGAGGCTGAAGAAATGACTCTTATTTTAGACACTCACCATGAAATTGTTGATGTAGAGGGGGCAATTGATATGGAGGTTAATTTTGGTCGAATAAGATTTGATGGGGTGAGTTTTGCTTATAATGATGGGGGAAATATAGTTGATAATTTTAAATTAAATATTAAATCAAAAGAGACAGTGGCATTAGTAGGGTCGTCTGGTGCTGGTAAAACTACTTTAATTAAGCTGTTATTAAGAATGTATGATATTTCAAAAGGAAGAATATTAGTTGACGGACAAGATATTTCTAAAGTAACTCAGAAAAGTTTAAGAGATAATATTAGTATGGTACCTCAGGATCCTATTTTGTTTCATCGAAGTTTAATGGAAAATATCCGTTATGGCAAAATGGAAGCAACAGATAAGCAGGTAATTGAGGCGGCGAAATTAGCTCATTGTGATGAATTTATTAGTAAATTAAACTTAGGTTACGATACTTTTGTGGGAGAAAGAGGAATAAAGCTTTCTGGTGGTGAGAGACAAAGAGTAGCGATTGCTCGAGCGATTTTACGCAATGCTCCAATTCTAATATTAGATGAGGCTACTTCAAGTTTAGATTCTGAATCAGAAAAATTTATTCAGGATTCAATAGATGAATTAATGAAAAATAAGACAGTAATTATAATTGCACATAGATTATCGACAATTAAAAAAGTGGATAGAATTGTGGTAATTGATAAAAAGAAAATAGTTGAAGATGGGACTCATAATGATTTGATTAAATTAAAGAAAGGAATATATAGAAAATTGTGGGATATCCAAGTCGGTGGCTTTATAAAGTAGTAAAAATTGCCTATTTTAAGGTATAAATTTCTATTATTTTTTTGAGAGTAGAGGATAGTGGGGAAGTTTTATGGGTTTTTACTTGGATCTATTTTAAATTGAAGGTTTATGAAGTGGGTAGATTGAGTGGATTAAGAATTAAATAGGTTTAAAAGAAAAATAAAAAAAATGATTGACCCTAATGAAGGAGGGGAGTATCCTATAATATATATCCTATAATAGTTTTCACGATATATCCTATAATTTTCACGGGTAGAGAATTGATATAGTATGATATAGTCTCTGTGGATAAACTTAAACCTAACGACTAGATCAAAGTGAGGCTATCGCGAAGGAGGAGAAGGGAGACGTAAGAGAATTATTTAAGAGAAATTAAAGATTAAAAGGAAAGAAATAAAGTGTTTAAGTTAATGGATTAATTACTTCTATCTCCTAGCAGTGGGTGAGCTTAAATGCTATGTCGCACAATGTATCTTTTGCGACTCTCTTTAAATTCTGAACCTAGGGGATGGGTATAAATAGAAAAATAAAAAGTTTTTTATTTTCTCTTTTAATTACCATTAATAATTTTTTATTAATTTTTATATTTAAAAAAATGACTTTTCTCTCTCAGACAACTAGCCTGGTTTAAATTTTCCTATTAGGTTGATTTTTGGGTAATTGACTCCCCTTTATTAGTATGACTCCCCTGTCTTAATGGTGATAGATTTTTTTTGGATATTAAAAGATGCTCTAAATTTAATTTTAACCTAAAGTACCGTTAAAAATTACTATAACTTCATTAGAGCCTCTGTAACGGATAAAGATGGTACAGCCTATATGTATGATCGTCAAAAGACAGTTTTAAAGCTAAATGGTAAGATAGTTTATGGAAAATGACTTGCAAATTTTAATGAGACGATTTTTAGAACATTTGGAAATTGAAAAAAATTGTTCAAAATTAACTATCAGGAATTATGAACATTATTTAAATATATTAATTGAATTTTTGACGGATGAAAAAAATCCTAAACCGACAATAGATAAAATAACTTCTGATTCGGTAAGAAAATTCAGATTGTATTTATCAAGACAACCAGGGACATTGGGTGAAATGAAATTAGTGACTCAGGGGTATTATGTGATTGCTTTAAGATCTTTTTTAAAATGGTTGATTAAAAATGATATAAAAGTGCTTCAGCCAGAAAAATTGGATGTGCCAAAAGTTAAAGATCATTCTTTGAAGTTTTTGGATTATTTACAAATGAATAGATTATTGAATCAACCACTTAATTCTAATAAAAATGGACTTAGAGACAGGTCAATTTTAGAATTATTATTTTCGACTGGCTTAAGGGTGTCAGAATTAGTGTCTTTAAATAGGGAACAGGTAAATTTGAATACTCGTGAATTTGGAGTTATTGGTAAGGGTGGTCGAAGCCGAGTAGTGTTTATTTCTCATCAGGCGGTAGAGTGGTTGGGTAAATATCTGAAATCACGAATTGATAGTTATAAACCATTATTTATTAGAAATTTAAGACCAAAAGAAATAGCTTTGGAAGATGAAAGAGTTAGATTGACAGCTAGGTCGGTTCAAAGATTGGTAAAAAAATATGTTAAACAGGCTAATTTGCCAGTGGCAGCTACGCCTCATACATTAAGACATTCAATGGCGACTGATTTACTTAGGTCAGGAGCTGACCTAAGGTCGGTACAGGAAATATTGGGTCATAAAAATATAGCTACAACTCAAATTTATACTCATGTAACTGATGCCAGATTACGAGAGATTCATGAAAAGTTTCATAGTGGTAATAAGTGAGGAATGAATAATCCTATAGTAGCGTTGTTTTA
This sequence comes from Candidatus Shapirobacteria bacterium, assembly GCA_028710865.1. The sequence goes on along the minus strand of JAQTUF010000002.1, from coordinate 90,798 downwards.
TGCTTAAATTAAACTTATTTTGGGAGTTGAAACTTTGGGTAATTTTATAGTTAACTTTATCCCTATTTTAGGGTTAAACTAATTTTTTATGACTTATTAGCATTTAATAATTTAGACTGCTAATTTATACTTATTGTTGGTGTATTGCCTATAATGTCAAGATAATCCCCTATTTTTGAATAAAAGATTTTATGATAAATTTTATTTTATTTTTTAATTTCTTCAGTAGCTTCGGGTCGAGGTGAGGTTTCGGTATTTTTTTCTAAAACAGTCATAGCATTGAGTTTATCGTCGGTTGATTTGAAACGCATTAAGATAACACCTTTAGTGTTACGACTAAGGGTAGGAATGTTTTTTAATGGAAGTTTAATAGTAACAGCTTTTTTGGACATGAGAATAATTTGGTCATCAATTTCAGAAACAACTTGAGCGGCAGCAATATTACCTGTTTTGGGGGTAAGATTGGCTACTTTAACTCCAATTCCGCCACGTTTTTGAATTGGATATAAATAAACATCAGTTCGTTTCCCAACACCATTTTCAGTAACTACTAAAAGATGTCTAAATGATTTTTCTTGTTTTTTATCTTTGATTTTTTCGATGACTGAAGGGACAACATCCATTCCAACCATATAATCGCCCTCTTTAAGTAAAATACCTCTGACTCCTCGAGTGTGACGACCCATAGGACGAGTATCAGATTCGTTAAAACGAATACATTTGCCATTTTTAGTGACTAAAAATATTTGATTAGTGCCATCAGTGAGTTTAGCCCAAGCCAGTTGATCATCAAGGTCAAGTTTGATAGCAGTAAGCCCGCTTTGACGAATATTTTTGAACTTATCAATAGCAGTTTTTTTAATAACTCCTTTTTTAGTGGCAAGTAAAATAAATTTAGATTCACTATTTTTACTAATAGTTAAAATAGTATGAACATTTTCTCCTGGAAGAATATTAATTAAATTAATAACAGCTTGTCCTTTGGCTTGACGAGTTCCTTCTTGGATATCCCAAACTTTGGTTTTGAAGACTCGGCCGCGATTAGTAAAAAATAATAAATCATCGTGAGTATCGGCTGAAAGCATACATTCAATTTCGTCTTCTTGTTTTGTGGTCATACCAACAACTCCAATACCGCCGCGTTTTTGAGTATGATAGGTTTCTTTGGGAACACGTTTCATATATCCAGTTTTGGTAAGAGCGATAAGAACAGCTTCATTGGGAACCAAATCTTCTTCACTAAATTGTTCTAATCCCCTAATATAAATTTTAGTGCGACGGTTATCGGCATATTTTTCATTAATTTCCTTGTTTTCGTTTTTAAGAACGGCAATCATTTTTTCTGGTTTAGTAATTATGGCGGTAAGTTGATTAATTATTTTTTCAACTTCATTATATTCGTCATCAATTTTTTGACGTTCAAGGGCAGCTAGACGACGGAGTTGCATTTCTAAAATGGCGTTAGCTTGGAGATCAGTAAACTTAAATTTAGATATTAGATTTTCTCGAGCTTCATCGGTATTTTTAGAGGCGCGAATAGTTTTAATAATTTCATCAATAATATCAAGAGCTTTTTTTAATCCTTCAAGAATATGAGCTCGCATCATGGCACCTTTCAAGTCAAAAATGGTGCGGCGACGAACAATAATTTCTCGATGACGTAGAAAAAGTAATAACATTTGACGTAAATTTAGAGTTTGAGGGACACCATTAACAAGTGCCAACATATTGGCAGAATATGATGATTGAAGAGCAGTATATTTAAAAAGCTTATTTAAAATTGATTTAGGTTTGCCATTTTTTTTGATTTCAACTACGACTCGAATACCATGACGGTCTGATTCATCGCGAAGATCTGAAATACCAATGATTTTTTTGTCTCTGACAAGATCAGCAATTTTTTTAACAAATTCAGATTTATTGACTTGGTATGGAAGCTCGGTAATGATAATTCTTATTTTGCCAGATTTAGTTTCTTCAATATTAGTTTTACCTCTAATAGCAAATTTACCTCGACCAGTAGTATACATTTCAATAATACCGGTTTTACCATAAATTTCTCCAGACGTGGGAAAATCTGGACCTTGGACTATTTGAACTAAATCCTCGACGGTAGCGCTGGTTTCAAAATTATATTTTTGTTTTTCAAGTTCGTAGGTGGGACGTAAAACCATATCTTGGGTGTTTTTTGGTGGCGATAAAATATTATTTAGTTCAATGTCTGATTCTATTTTTTCTAAATGACTTTTATCTAAAATTATGTCAATAGCGCCACAAAGTTCTTTAAGATTGTGAGGTGGAATACGAGTAGCCATACCAACAGCAATACCATCAGCACCATTTAAAAGTAAATTAGGTACTCGAGCTGGAAGAACAGTTGGTTCTTTTGTAGAAGCATCATAATTATCCATCATATCAACAGTTTCTTTGTTGATATCAGTAATCATTTCAACGGTCATTTTTTCCATTTTAGCTTCGGTATAACGCATAGCAGCTGGAGGATCACCATCAATTGAACCAAAATTTCCTTGACCTTTAACTAGTGGGTAGCGCATGGAAAAATCTTGAGCCATACGAACAAGAGCACCATAGATAGAGCTATCGCCGTGAGGATGGTATGACTTCATAACATCACCAACAATAGCGGCAGATTTAACATTTTTGCCAGTAGCAGAGAGACCCATTTGATTCATGGCATAAATAATGCGGCGGTGGACTGGTTTGAGACCATCACGGACATCGGGTAGAGCGCGAGAAACGATGACAGACATGGCATAGTCTAAATATGACTTTTCCATTTCGGGAACAATATCTACATCTAAAATTCTACCAATATTGTTGATTCTTTTAATATCATCAAGAACAATAGTATTTTTTTGATCAGTCATATAAATTAAATATCTAATTTAGCTAAATGAGCATGGGTTTGAATGAATTTTTTTCGAGGTGGAACATCTTCTCCCATTAGGACTCTAAAAATATCATCGGCTTTGATAGCATCAGAAATAGTGACTTTTTTAAGTAATCTAGTTTCTGGATTCATAGTGGTTTCCCAGAGTTGCTGTGGATTCATTTCTCCTAAACCTTTATAGCGTTGGATATCAAAAGATTTTGTAATATCAATGGTTTTGAGATATTTGTCTTTATCTTCTTCAGTATAAACATACTTTACTTCTTTGCCTTGTTTGATTTTGAAAAGTGGTGGCATGGCAATATAAACATAACCGTTTTCAATAATATTAGGTAAATGGCGGAACATAAAAGTTAATAAAAGAGCGGCAATATGGGCACCATCAACATCAGCATCAGACATTAGAATAATTCGATGATAGCGAAGTTTTTCAAGATTCATAGTTTCGCCTATGCCTACACCTAAAGCAATAATTAGATCTTTTAATTTATCAGAACCGACAATTTTATCAAGTCGCATTCCTTCGGTATTAAGAGCTTTTCCCCATAAAGGCAGAATGGCTTGAAATTTTCGGTCTCTTCCCTGTTTGGCAGAGCCACCGGCGGAATCTCCTTCAACAATATAAATTTCTGATTCTTCTGGATTGCGTGATTGACAATCAGCTAATTTACCAGGAAGTCCAAGTGATTCAAAAGCACCTTTGCGCATGATGGCGTCTTTGGCAGCACGAGCAGCTTTGCGAATTTGAATAGCTAAAATGGATTTACCGACAATAGTTTTTGCTACATCTGGATGTTCTTCAAAATAAATTTCTAATTCTTCCCTAACAATTTTAGAAACTATTGGTTGAACTTCACTATTGCCTAATTTTCCTTTAGTTTGTCCTTCAAATTGAAGATCTTTTGAACCCATTTTAATAGAAATTACAGCAGTTAAACCCTCTCTAACATCATCACCGGTGATATTGTCGTCTTTTGATTTTAATAATTCTTTTTTGGTAGCATAATCTTTGATGGCTTTGGTAAGGGCAATTTTGAATCCAGTAAGATGAGTTCCTCCTTCACTAGTGTTAATAATATTGACAAAAGATGGTGTATTTTCTTGAAAAGTATCGTTGTATTGAATAGCAATTTCAGCATCAATACCATCAAGTTCTCGATGAAGATAAATTGGGTCATGGAGGGTAACTTTGTTTTTGTTTAATTCTCTTAGAAGAGAAACAATCCCGCCTTCAAAGTAAAAGTGACGTTGAGTATGATTTCTTTCATCATAAAAATGGAAATAGATTTTTGAAGTAAGATAAGCCCGATCTTTAATAGATTTAATAATGGTTTTAGCATCTAACTCAATAGTTTCTTTAAAAATTTCTGGATCAGGATAAAAAGTAGCAGTGGTTCCATCAGTATTTGGAGGTATTATGGATTTAAGTTTGTCAATTTTAGTTTCATTGATTTGAGTAAGTTTGGTTTTGGTTTTGCCGCGAGAAAATTCAATAAAATCAATTTTATTATTTCTTCTAATTTCAATTTGATAAAGTTTTGAAAGAGCATTAACACAGGCGGCACCAACTCCATGAAGACCACCAGAAACCTTGTAAGCAGTACCTTCAAATTTACCACCAGAATGAAGAGTGGTCATAATAACTTCGACGGCAGGTTTTTTGTATTTGGGCATGATGTCAGTAGGGATGCCTCGGCCATCGTCGGCAACAGTGGCAGAATTATCAGGGTGGACAATTATCCAAATATTTTTGGCAAAACCAGCCAAAGATTCATCAATAGCGTTATCAACAATTTCAGTTAGACAATGGTGTAATCCCCTAATATCAGTGGAACCAATATACATAGCTGGGCGTTTTCTGACTGGTTCTAGACCTTCCAAAACGACTATTTGTTTTCCAGTATATTCTTGTGATGGTGACATTAATTTTTTTCCTTAAATTGGTTTAAATTTTGTTTTTTTAAGAACCAGATTAATTCTAACAGAGGCTAAATAGCTTTACAATAAGCAAATTATGTGGAAAGATAGGTAAAAAAAATAGAGATAAAACATTAAAAAATGGAATAATTTTGAGTAAATTTTTAGCCTTAATTTAGGTTAAATTTTTGACAAAATATCGTAGCTAATTATAGAAGTGGCGACTAAAACATTAAGGGAAATATTGATACCATACATAGGAATTTCGACAATTTTATCGGCCATTTTTAAAACTTCTTTGGAGACTCCATGACTTTCACTTCCAGCAATCAGGGCGATGGGAAATTTATATTTGGCTTTTAGATAGTTGATGCTATTTTTATCCTGTTCACAGGCAATTATTTCAAAACTTTCAGCTTTTAATTGTTTAAGGCAATCGATGGTTGAATCAAAATGCTGCCAAGGAATCCATTTCCAAGTACCAATTGATGAACGGTGTATTTTTATGTTTGGGGGAGTAACTACTGGTCCACAAAGATAGATTTTTTGGGCCCCAATAGCATCGGCTAGACGAAAAAAAGAACCAATATTGTAGGTATCCAAAACATTATCTAAAACTAAAACAATGGGGTTGCGTTTGATGGCGGTTTGCATTTTTTTTGCTTCCACTTCCCTACTCTTTCGGATTTGATGAGAATTAAGTTTCATAAAATTAAAAAAAAGAAATAAAAAATATTTTTTTTCTAATTTGATTTAAATTTGATTTCATAGTGATTATTTTATCAATAAAAACCCTCTTCGAACAATCGAAGAGGGTTGAAATTTAAATTAATTAAATTTTAGTTACAACTAGCGGCATCAGCTGCAGCAGTGTTATTGGTGGCAGTGGCAGCAGTCAAGACCGTCTTACATTCACTGGGAGCTTTTTTAAAGGAAGCACAGACAGCTTCTTTAATAGCATCTGGAGATCTAAAATCTGCTTGTTTAATAACTTTATTGCCGATAGTTAATGTTCCATCTCCAGCTTCTGTATAAGCTGACTCTGGTGGAAAATCGACTCCATTAATAATTAAGGTCGGAGAACCTTGAACTTTATATTGAGTAGTTAGGGCAATCTCCTTTTCGATGAGATCAGCTGCTTGGGTATTGAAACATTCAGTAATTTTGGCAGTGTCAAAACCAGCTTTTTTGGCTTGGTCTTCCCAACAAGTGTCAGCATTTTGGGCAGTACAATTTTGATTGACATTGTCAATGAAAGTCCACCAATTGGTTTTGTCATCATTCATGTTGTAAGCACAGATTTCTCGAACATCTTGGTTAGCTTCAATTCGACCATGAAGAGATGAATAAAAATTATCACCAATTTTTAAATATTGTTTTTCATCTAGACAGGTTTTGGTGGCATCGTTAATGGTTTTTTGACAGTCTGATTCAGTTTTAAAATAACCAGCAGAAATGTAGGCAGAACATTGGGTAATATCACCACTGGTTTGTTTACAATAATTAGTAAGATTATCTACTTTTTCAAAAATATAATGGGGGTGGATATCAGCTTTGTTGCCTAATAAGGAGGCAATTGGTTTGATAACTTCTTCTATTTGATTACCATAAGGACAAAAACTCATAACAAAGAAGTTAAATTCTGGTTTATTATTTTTGACAGCAGCAAAAGTATTTTTATTAGTAGTGGTGGTACTATTACCACTTTTGAGCTTTAACCAAGCGGCTCCGGCAAAAAATGAAGAAGCAGCTAATAGAAGACAAAAAACAATAACTCCAACTAAGGGAATTGTGACGGATTTGGAAGAATTAATGGTTTTGGAAATATCTGGTAATTTAATTTTTTTGATTTTTTTCATTTTGGATTTAAATAAATAATTATTATTCAATAATAGAGATAGCTTGGACTGGACAAGAATCGATAGCTGTTTGGACAGATTCAGTAATTGTTTCTGGTTGATTTTTTACTTTGGCTTTGTAAATAGTAGTATCCATCTCAAAGACTTCTGGAGCTAAAAGAGGACAAGTATTACAGCCAATGCATTTGTTTTGATCGAGAACGACTTTTTTCGACATGATTATATATTACCCGATTTGATATTTATGTCAACGACAATATCAATTGGTATAATTAGCTTTGTGAAAATTAAATCTAATATAAATAATTTAGAAAATCACCAGGTTTTTTTACAAGTAAATGAACTGTCAAAAACTTTTTTAAAGAATTCTGGTTTTAAAGAAATTAATACTCCCCTGCTCTCTCCTAAATTAATACCAGAATCTTATTTGGAGATTTTTGAAACAAAAAATTTATTTCCAAAAAACGATCAAGAAATGTATTTAATACCATCTCCTGAATTGTTTTTAAAAAGATTAATAGTGAAAGGAATCGGTAATTGTTTTTCTTTGGGAAAATCTTTTAGAAATAATGAACCGGTTGAAAAAAAACATTCTTATGAGTTTACTATGTTGGAGTTTTATCGGGTAGATGGGACTTATTTTGATATTATTGATGATGTGATGAATTTATTGAGATTTATAGCCAAAAATATTTTTGGTAGAAATGAAGTGGAATATCAAAATAAAAAATTAAATTTAGAGACTTATGAAAAAATTACAGTGGCAGAGGCTTTTAAAAAATATGCCAAAATAACTAATATTTTTAATCATAAAATTTTTTTTAAACAAGCAAAAAAGAAGGGTTATAGGGTTGATGGTATGGACTATATTGATCTTTGGTCACAGATTTATGGGATAGAAGTGGAACCAAATTTGGGTAAGAATGGAATGCCGACTTTTATTTATAACTATCCAAAAGAATTAGCGGCTATTACAAGAATAAATAAATTGGGAATAGCTGAAAGATTTGAATTTTATATAGAAGGGATAGAATTGGGAAATTGTGGTAATGAGGGAGTAGAGATTGAAGAATATAAAAATAGATTTTATAAGGATATAGAGATTAGAAAAAAAGCTGGTTTAATTGACTATCAACCTGATATTGAATTTATCTCGGTTTTAGAAAAATTACCCAGATGTGCCGGAATTGCTATTGGGGTAGATAGGTTGGCGATGATTTTTGCTAATGTGACTAAAATTTCTGATTTACAATTGATTTCAATTGAAATATGAAAGATATTTTCCAAGAAGATAAACTTACTCCGATTAAGGGTTTAATTAGAAGATATAAAGACAGGGTTTTGATAGAATTGACACTTTCGTGTCCAGTGGAGTGTGATTTTTGTTATAGAAAATGGAAAAAGGGACAATGTAGAGAAAAAATAACTATTGAAGATATTGATAATATGGTCAAATATGTAGTTAAAAATAAGGAAATTAAACAAATTATCTTTTCTGGAGGGGAACCGTTGATGGAATTGGGTTTGTTAAAATATGCTTTTAAAAAATTTAGCCAATTAGATCAAATTAAGACTTTTAGAATTCATACTAGGGCTCCAATAACAGTCCCTGAAATGGTGACTGAAGATTTTTTGAGTATTTTAAATGATAAATATAAACAAATAGTTTATCTTTCAATTCATGTAAATCAGTTTAATGAATTGACTCCAACGGTTGAATCGGCTATTAAAAAAATTAGACAAACAGGAGTAATTTTGTATTCACAATCGGTTTTTTTAAAAGGAATTAATGATTCAGTTAAGGATTTAAAAAAACTTTTTTCTAAATTGGTTGAATTGGGGGTAAGACCATACAATATATATCAATGTAATAGGATTAAGGGAATAGAAAAATATATAGTACCGATTAAAAAAGAAATAGAAATAATGACGGAATTGAGAAAAAAACTTTCTGGTTTTTGTTGTCCGAGTTTAATAATTGACATACCGGGTAATGCAAATAAAATACCAACTCCATTATTTTTTTGGGGTGTAAATTTAAAAACAGTAAAAGATTTTGAAGGAAATTTAATAAAAATGTCTGATGTTTAATCTATTTTTGAGGATCTAAATTTAAAAATTCTCCGGCTTGAATTATGGCTTTTAAAAGTAGATCAATCCTTTCTTCGGCTTCTTCTTTGGTGAGACTTTTATAATTACTAGGGAAATAATGAAAGATTTCATTACGGCCAAATTTCCAAGCGTCCCAAAGAATTTCAGCTAATTCTTCTCCTTTTTCGTGATAGTTAGCTAATTTTTGGAAGACAGAAAATCGTTTATAACGAAGAGATGGATTTAAAGTTTTGCCGACTCTAAAACGTTCACTTTCATATTCTGTTTCAGATATTATTCCTATTTTAAGGAAAAAATCTTTCAGAAACCCTTCGTATGATTTGGCAATAGAAGAAACTAAAAATGAATAATCACTAATCCCATCTTGAAGTTGAAGTCGTTTTAAAACAGTCTCAGTGTCATTTAATAATTCGTCTTGATGTTGAGATAAATATTTTTTAGCTTCTATAAAAAGTTCAGGTGAAGAAAAGATCATATTTATATTTTGGCTTGGATTAATAGAAAAGTAAATAAAATAATAAAGGTTATAAAGATGGCAATATATCTTTTAAGAAAAACTATTGGTAGTTGTTTGGGTTCTCTGGCAAAAAGCCATTTTTGGACTATTTTAGGATTAGATTTATATCCAATAATTTCATCGATAACCAGATGAAGATTTAAACTTAAGATAAGTGCAGAAATAAAAGCATTTTGGGTGGAAGTTAAAATAAAAAGGGAAAATAGGGTAAAAATTACTTGGAAAAAATAATGATGAAAAATTAAATTATAGTGAGTTTGGTGTGATGTTTGGACAATTTTAATAACTGATTTAAATTTTTTATTCTCAATAGCTAATTTAATTAGTCGGCTTTCTTCAGTATTAGGTTTGATTAGAAACCAAAAAATAAAATGATCAATATCAAGTAAAAAAATGCCAATAAACAAACCTAAAAAAAGATAAACAAGTTGAGTAGTTCTAACTCCAGATATAACCCAAAAACAGGAAATTATGATAAATAGTCCGGTAGTTGGTAATAGATAATTTAATAATCTCTGTTTCACTAATTAATGATAGCAAAATAAACTATTCGTATCGAAGGGCTTCGATGGGAGAAAGTTTTGAAGCTTTACGAGCGGGAGTGACACCAAAAATAATACCGACAGCTGAGGAGACACCGAAGGCAAGTAAGACAGATGAAAAAGTGACACTGGCAGGAAAAAAATTACTAATAGCTAAGGTTCCAAGCCAACCTAAAATTATACCGATTAAACCGCCAAGGCAAGATAAAATTACAGCTTCAATTAGAAATTGAATTAAAATGGCTCGGGGATAAGCTCCAACGGCTTTGCGGAGACCGATTTCACGGGTTCGTTCAGTGACAGAAACCAACATAATATTCATAATTCCAATTCCCCCTACAACAAGAGAAATGGCGGCAATTCCGGTAAGAGCGATAGTGAGAACACTTATTATTGAATTAATAGAACTTAATAATTGAGAACTATCAAAAACTGAAAAAGCATCTTTGTCATATCTTTCTAACATAATAGTGGTTATCTCTTTTTTTGTTGACTCCATTAAATCTTTACTAGGAGCTTTGACGACAAAAGTATTAATATCTTCTTTTCCAGCTAAACTAGCAACAACTGAAAATGGAGCATAAACAGCATCGTCAACACTTGGTCCACCCATGGAAGCACCTTTTTGATCAACAATACCAATTACTTTTAAAGTTTTGCCTTTGATAATAACTTTTTTACCTAAAGCATTTGATTTTGGAAAAAGGGTTTGGGCAATTTTGTAACCCAAGACAACAACTGGACTTTTTTTAGTATTTTCTTCATTTGTAAACCAGCGACCATTTCCAGTGGATGGAACAACATTATTACTTTTACCATATTCCTCAGTTGATCCATCAATTTCAATATTTTTTTTAATAGCATAAGCGGATTTAATATTGGAATAAGTGGCATTGACTGGCATGACGTTGGAATTTTTGAGTTTTCGAGTTAGAAGATTTAGATCTTTTTGGGTAAAACTAGTGGTCATAGCTGTAGCCATACTACCTTGGGCGAAACCACCATTGTCATTAAAAATTTTACCTGGACTAATAAAAATGGAATTGGCTCCAAGAGCATCAAATTGTTGGGTAACATAATTTTTAAGGCCATTACCAATAGAAGTTAGAAGAATAACTGAAGTAACACCAATAATAATTCCTAGGGAAGTTAAGATGGTTCGACTTTTGTTTTTTAAAATCGAACGGACACTAGATCGAAGTAAGTCATCAAATGAGGGTTTAAGCATAATTAGATAATTTTTCCGTCTTTAATGGTAATAATTTTTTGAGCTTGAGCGGCTAAATCTGGGTCATGAGTGACAAAAACAATGGTTCTTTTTTCTTTGTCATGTAGATGATGAAAGAATTCCATAATACTAGCGCCTGATTTACTATCAAGATTACCAGTGGGTTCATCAGCTAAAATAATTTGAGGGTTATTAATAAGAGCTCTGGCAATAGCTACTCGTTGTTGTTGGCCTCCAGAAAGTTGTGCAGGAGTATTTTTAAGCTTATCCCCTAGTCCAACTTTTTCTAACATTTTGATCCCCAATTCAGTTCGGTCTTTTTTGGGAACATCGGAATAAAGAAGAGGTAAAATAACATTTTCTAGAGCGGAAGTTTTGGCTAAAAGATTAAATTGTTGGAAAACAAATCCAAGGGTAATATTCCTAATCTGAGCTAATTGAGTTTCTTTAAACTTGGAAATATCTTTTCCATTTAAAAATATTTGTCCAGAGGTTGGATTATCAAGAAGACCAACTATGTGCATTAGGGTTGATTTACCAGAACCTGATGGTCCAGTGATAGAAACAAAATCTCCTTGGTTTATTTTAAAAGAAACATCTTTGAGAGCATAAAATAAATCTTCATTAGAGAAATATGTTTTAGAAACATTTTTTAATTCCAAAATAGTTTTGGAATTATTTAGTGATGACAATTTGGTCATTTTCGGAAAGTCCTTCTAAAATTTCAATTGTAGTGTCAGTTTCAATGCCAGTTTTAATATATTTTTTAGTTAAATTAATATTGTCGCCTTCTTTAACTAAAACATAACTTTTATCGTCTTCTTGATGAATGGAATCAACAGGGAGGGTAAGGGCGTCGGCAACTTCTCTTAAAGAAATAATAGCATCTCCATCCATACCGAGACGGTATTGAAGATCAGTGTTGTTGACAGGTAATTCAAATCTAACTTCATACACAGTTGAAGACTCACCAGTGATTGGGGTAAAAGAAATATAAGTTATTTTTGATTCAAAAGTTTGATCAGGGAAACTGTCTAATTTTATAGTGGTTTTGTCACCTATTTTAATTTTAGGAACATCTTCTTGATCGATTTTAGAGCTAAGATAAATACTGTTTGGGTCGATAATAGTGAAGGTGGCAGTAGCAGGAGTGATATTGATACCACTTGAAGGTTGATCAATACTAGTGACAACCCCAGCGATAGGAGTTGTCAGAGTGGCATATTTAATAGTTAAATCCTGAAGTTCATAGTTAATAACGGAATTATCTAAGGTGTTTTGATTACGTTCTAGAATTCTTCTAATTTCAGTATCTATAACAGTATCTTTATACTCATCAGTGGTGTCATAAAATTTAGAAGCGGCAGTTTTGTAATTATTAAAATCAATAGCTAATTGTTTTTTTAGTTCTTCTTTATTAAGCGAAGCGATGGCTTGATATTTTTTAACTTCATCCCCTACCTTAACTCCGACCCAAGCAAGTTGACCACTGGTTTGGAAACGAAGTTCTGATTTGAGGGCAGCATTAACAAACCCAGCTAGAGTAATTTCGTCTTTAATAGTTTCTCTTTTAGGAGTAACTATGGTTTCTTTTTTGACATCAAATTTAGTTTCTGTTTTAGAATTATTAGCTGCAATTGCTTTAAAAACACCAACTCCACTGATTAAAATAATTATTCCAATAATAATAATTTTTTTAAGATGTTTTTTAAAAAAAGTCATATAGCTTATGATTATACTATTTTTCAGCTGGTTTTTCTTTAAGTTGACGGAGTTTCCACATAAAAAGTTTGTATGGGGTTTTGATGGTATTAGGATTTTGGTCTTTAACAAAATATCTAGCTTTTTCTAAAATTTTTCGGTCCATATTTTTGGAAAGACGAATATAAAGAGATCGGTTTTTCCAATCATCTAATTCTTTAGCTAATTCCAAACCATAAGCTTGATATTCCATTTTGACGTATTTTTGGCGCTTGGCATAAACTTCTTTAAAGTTTTTAAGTTGATCGCCGATTAAAGTTGGTTGACTTTTTCTCATTTGTTCTTAAGGTATAAAATGTAGGCTTGACCATCGGTAAGAAAACTATTACCACTGCTTTTTTTAGTACCATAAAGTAGACCGGTTAAATCAATTTTTTCAGCTAATTTTATAAAGCCATTAGTTTCTAATTCTGACTTTATTTTTTCTCGTTCGTTGTCAACTCGTAATTCAGTGGTATGGAATGGCATAATTATGCCAAACCTTTTTTGAATTTCTTCATCAAAATGAGCAGTTCCGACCCATATATTTTGTCCATCTTCGGTAATAAAATTTGTTTCCCAAAAGTGAATATGTTCTCTAGCGCTAATAGAATTTGGACTAGATGGTTTTCCATAAGCAAATCGACTAGGTTGGGTATCCCAAAAGACAGGAAGCCCTGGTGTTTGGGGATATGGTTGGTTGGTTAGTATGGAGGTTATTATTCTGGAGTAGGATTTGATACTTGGATTGTCCAAAAGATACCAATTTGATTTGATAAAGGCATTATCTAGGTCTTGGCGATGGCCTATAAAAATCATATTTATTGGTTCAGCTGGTAGAGCTGTCATGGTTTCACTTATTTTAGGTAATTGTTCAAACAGTTTATTAGGAACTTCTTTATTACTGATGATGGTTTTTGGTATTATGGTACTTTCTTTTTTAACAATTGGATGAGTAAGGTAAAAACTTACTATAAAAGTAATCCAAATTCCAATAAGTAAAATACTAGAAATTAAAATGGTGGTTTTTTTGAAATGAATATTTAAACTCTTAGGAGGAATAAATTTCTTTTTAATTTTAAGTGAAGTAATAATGACACTAAGCCAAGCAAAACCAGCAGCAAAACTAGCTAGAACATCTGAAGGCCAATGGGCTCCAAGATAAATACGAGAAAGTCCGACTAAAAAGATTAGAAAGAGACCGACAATAAAACTAATTATTTTGAGAAATTTGTTTTTTTCTGATTGGATAATAAAATAGACCAAAAGACCATAAAAAGCGATGGCAACAAAAGTATGTCCACTGGGGAAACTATAACTAGTTTCAGTAACTAGAGCTTCGTTTAGAGGTGGTCGGGGGCGATCAATAATATTTTTGATAATCCAGACAAATAATTCTCCCCCAAGTACAGAAATTAGGAGGGTATTGAGAAATCGCCAGTTTCTTAATAAAAGTAAGATAAGACAAAAAGTAATGACTCCGACTGTAATGATTTCTCCTTTGGCTAGGTAGGTAATAAAAAGAGCTTGATTATTTAATTTGTTAGTGCGGAGTTCTTTAAATAAATTTAAAACTCGAAGATCAAACTGAACCAGCCTTTCGTGGCCAATATAATCTTGGACAATACCAAAAAACAGATAGATAAAAATTAATGTGATAATTGTTCCAAGGGTAAGATAAAGTCCATATTTATGTTTACGGGTAAATCTGTTTTTTAAAAAACTAACTGCTTTAGGGTATTTATTTTTAATGCGAGTTACTTCAGGATCGTGTTTAATCCCGTGACCGATAGATTTGATGATTGATTTGATAACTTTTACCATAAATTTATGGGTGGACCTAGGCGGACTCGAACCGCCAATACTTCAGTGCGACTGAAACGTTTTACCATTAGACTATAGGCCCGCATAGTTTAGATATTATTAATTTCTGTAAAAATTTTTGGTAATAGATTATTGATTATAACCATTTCTTCTGGTGAAAAAGTTTCTAAGACATAGTCTTCAATGGGAATGTTATTTTCAGGTTTACTAATACCTATTCTAATTCGATAAAAAGCTTGAGTGTTTAAATAGTTAATAATAGATTGAACTCCATTGTGTCCAGCTGCTCCACGGTCAAATTGAATTTTATACTCCCCTACTTTTAGGTCAAGGTCGTCATGAAGAACATAAATATTTGATGGGGGTATTTTAAAGAAATGGGAAATTTTTTGAACAGTTATTCCAGAGTTATTCATGTATTCATTAGAGATGGCAAAAATTTTTTTAGTAATTAATTGTCCTGTTTCACAGGTTTTGGCTGTTAAGCGATGGTTTTCTTTAAGACGATATTTTTTTTCAGCTTTAAGATAATCAATAACAATTTTTTGACCTAAATTATGACGAGTTGGTTGATATTTTTTTTCTGGGTTACCCAAACCAATAATTAGTTTCATAGTCTATTCTAGCATTGAGTTGATGATATATATAATAGTATATATATAGTATAAAGATATTGATTGTTAGTTATTTCTATACTTTGATACTTATTTATACCCTAAAGACAGGGTAAATATTTTTTTAGGTTGGAGTTGGTAGTCTTACTATTTGACTGCTAAGGTATTAAACTCATCTTCGGTGATGATTTTTGTACCGAATTTTTGGGCAGAAATAAATTTACTAGAGTTTGATTTTGTCTCGTTAGTAATAAGATAGGTAGTATTGGAAGTAACTGAAGAGGATATCTTTCCACCAAGATAAATTATTTTATCTTCTATAATTTTTCGAGGTTGATTTAAACTGCCAGTAATAGCAAAAGTAAGGTTGTTTAATTTGTTTGATGATTTAGCCTCTTTTAAGTTAACTTTAGAAAGGATTGATTTAATAAAATCAGATCGATCTTGAATTCCTTGATAAATTTTTTGAGCTAAGGTAATTTGAATGCCAGATAAAGCTTCAAGTTGATCTATTGTAATATTTAAAATTTTATCTGGAGTATCAAAGCCGGCATTAATAAGTTGGATAATTCGTTGAGAACTAAAGTTGGGAATAATAGCAGCATCTAAAACTTGTTTTAAAAATAATTCTCTTTTGTTTTGGATTTCACTAATAATGTTGGTACCAGATTTTTTACCTAAACCAAAAATGTTTTCAAAATCAGTTACTTTTAAATCATAAAAGTCTCCTGGGAGACGGATTAATCTAAGTTGGTAAAGTTTATCGATAGTTTTGTCGGAGATGCCTTTAATTTCTAAGGTGTTACAAAAAAGTTTGAGAGAACCTAGAATTTGGGCGGGACAATTTTTGAGATTTGGACAACGTAAGAATTTATTGTCACTAATTAATTTGGTTTTACACGAAGGACAAACTGTTGGGGCAATAATATGACCGGAATTAATTTTAGTAATAACATTTTCGATGTGAGGGATGACGTCTCCCCTTCGCTGAATTTCAACAATATCATTAATGTTGATATTTTTTTCTTTAATTAAATCGTAATTGGCAAGAGAAGCAAAGGTAATAATAGCTCCAGAAATTTCAATAGGGTCGACTTGGGCCACTGGGGTAATGGTTCCCATGGGACCAACTTGCCATTCGATGTTGATAATTCTGGTTTGACGAGAACGAGCAGGAAATTTATAAGCGACTTGACCTTTGGGGCGATTATTTTTAGAACCAAGAGAATGTTGTAATTGGGTGTCGTTAATTTTGATAACTAAACCATCAATTTCAAAAGGATACTCTTTTCTTTTTTTAGTTAAGTATTGTTGATAGATGGTTTCAATTTGATCAAAATCAGAGCAAAGGAAATTTTCTACTGTAGAGAATCCGTGTTGTTGAAGAAATTCTATTTTGGCAGTTTCTGTTTTAAATTGTGTTTGAAGAGAAAAAACATCAACAGCATAAAGACTACAATATTGAGAATATTTACTGTCTAGCCTTTGAGAAATACCGGAAGTAGCATTACGGGAATTAGAATATTTTTCATCAGGGTTTTGATTTAATTTTTGGAAATCAAATTCAGTCATAACAATTTCACATCTAACTGAGCCAGAAAAATTGTCTTTAAATTGTTTAACAAAATTTTTCATTTTAACTACATTTTGAGTGATGATGTCCCCTATTTTGCCGTCACCTCGAGTAATGGCATCAACTAATTGGCCGTTTTTGTATTCAATTTCTAAAGAGATACCATCACATTTTGGTTGGACTACAAAATTAGTATTGGATGGAATTTTTTTTAATTCAAAATAATGAATAAGATCATCAATTTTATTAACTTTATTTTGGGATCCCATGGGCATAATATGTTTTTTCTTATCAAAACCAGTGACAAATTCAGAAGCACCAACTTTAGTGAAAACTCGATGATATGGAAGTTTTTGACGAAGTGTATCTTCTAAAATGTCCCAAGTGTGATCGTCCATAATTGGTTTACTTTCGACATAGTAGGCTTTTTTAGCCTCAATTAGAAGTTCTCCAAGTTTTTCTGGGGAGATATTTTTAAGTTCAGGAGAATCAAGAGTGATCATAAGACAATTATATCTTAGACGTTGGTGAGACAGTAATAGGCACCCTTAGTAGAACCACGTTTTTCAATGACTTTATCGTCAATTAATTTTTTAAGATCACGCCAAATAGTATCGTCGGAGACCATGGGTAAAAGTTGTTGAGCATCAGGCATACGTAATCCTCCAAATTGTTGCATATATTCAACTAATTTTATTTGTCGTTCGGAAAGATGAATTTGTTTACCACCAAGTTTTTGTTTTAACTTAATATCACGAGAAAGTGATTGAACTTTTTCTTTAACTCGAGATAATTCAATAGCTAAGGCTTGGGTGAAATAGTCGATCCAATCAGTCATATCTCGTTTAAAAATATCAGATGATTTTTCATGAATTGATTGAATAGCATTGTAATAATCTTCAGCATTGCGATCAAAATATTCTTCAAGAGAAAAAAGACGACGAATATCATAACCTTCTACATAGAGTGGTAGAATAGCAAAAGCCCGACTAATACGGCCATTTCCTTCAATAAAGGGATGGATGGCAACTAATATATATTGGGTAATAGCGGAACGAATAGCCGGATGGATTTCTTTGGAAATAGAACTATTGATCCAATCTATAAAATCACCAATTAAATATGGAACTTCGATGGCTGGAGGTGGCCTGTGAGCAATTTCTCCAGTTTTAGTGTTTTTAAGGACGACTTGTTGATGACGGTATTTACCAACTTCTGATTCGGGAATAACTTTGGCGGTGGTTAGGGTATGAATTTTTTTGATAATGGTTTCACTATAAAAAAAAGAACGGTTTTTATCATTAGAGTCAATTGATTTTTCCTCTGGGAGAGGAAGTCCAGCATCAAACAATGACCAAAGTTCCTCAAGATAAGCCATGACGTTTCGATAATTAATGACTTCTTGAATATCACGTTCTCCGGCGGTAATTTTTTGACCTTCGACAAGTCGAGCAACTTCTTGGAAAGTTAGATCATTTCCTTCAATACGGGTGCCATAGTGAACGGTTCGAACAATAGCATCCTGTTGAAATTGTTTTTCATAGGCAGGAATAAGTGGGGCTTCATCAATAATAGCTTTGGCGGCTTCGATAGTGGCGATGTTTTTGAGAATTTTATTATTGATTGAAAATATGGGAGAAAACATTGTAAAGTCATTATAGCACTTTTTTGAAAATGATTAAGGTTAAAATGCGGAAATAAAAACCAAGATTATATTTGTTATTATTAATTTAATTGATTATATTTTGTAGATATTATGAAAAGTAAAAAAATAGATAAAAACAGAAAACTGTGGGTAGTTGTGTTTTTTATTATAATTATTGGTATTGTTTTTTTTGTTTTAAATCGACTTAAAACAAAAAAAATTCCTGATCAAATAATAAAAAATGTTTTAAATGAATGTGTTTCTAAAAATATTAGGGTTTTACTTTCAGAAGATGCAAAAAAAATATCTGTGGAATTTTTAGGTACAGGTGAAATTAAAAAAGTTTATGATATTAATACGGATAGTGAATTAAAAGATATATGGTCAAATCAATTCTCATATTTTTCTATCGAAAATAAATTTATTTACGATAATAAATGTGATTATTTATTGTTTTTGAGATCATATGATCCGCCTGATAATATGGGTGCAGAAGATCTTTTTGTTTATTCATTAAAAAGTGACAAATTTATTGAGTTAGAAGGCATAAATCCTGAATGGGTGGAAGGTAAGATATTTTTACCATCATATTCTGCTTCGGGTAAAATAATTTCAGAAAGGTTTATAACTGTTGAAGAAATTGAAAAACAAATAAAGTTAGGAAAAGAATCTATTTAATTTAAAAATACAAAATCGAGGGCTGATCGAGGGTCGACATTAGCATCGATCATATTGATAGACTTGATAATATTTTTGACTATTTGACTGTTTGATGAAGTAGGATTTTCAACTAGTTTTTGTTGATAAATTTGGAGTTGGTCTTGAAGGTAGGGTAAAATTTGATCTTTATTTTTATATAAATTATCTAAGGCAAAAGAATCTTTACTAAAATTGTCAGTTATCTGAATAATTTTTGATTTTGGAGTATCTTTATTATCGTCGATCAATCTAACTAAATGACATCTAGAAATAATGGTGGGTAATAAATTGGAAGGTTTGTTGGTGGTAAGAATAAAATAATTATTTTCTCCTGGTTCTTCGAGGGTTTTTAAAATAGCATTTTGAGACTCAATATTAAGATTATGAGCTTGGTAAATTAAACAAATTTTGTTTTGATGATTAAAAGGTTTTTTTGCAGAGAACTTTTTAAGTGATCTAATAAGTTCAATAGTCCAACCAGTTTGCTCGTTTAAAATGAAAATATCAGGATTATTGGGTGATAATTTATTGCCTAATTTATGGCATATTTCATCAACACTTTGATTGGCAATGGATTGATTTTGATAAATAATAATAGTTGAAGGAAATGGTTTCATTTTGGCTTGTTTTGGAACTTAAAAAACTGTAGTATTACTTATATATTATGAATGATGCTGCCCCAAAAATATATAAGAGCTTAAGAGATGCCTTAAAAGAGCTTGGTTTAATTGATGAGAAAAAATACGAAGAAGTAAATTTAAGACAATTAAAAACTGGTGAAAGTGAGGAAGAAGTGGTTAAGGCTTTAAGATTAGTGTCGGAAGAAGATTTTACTAAGGCTAAGGCTTTATTTTTAAGGGTTCCTTTTGTGGATTTAGATACGATTGGTTTTTCTCCAGAGGCTTTAAATTTGGTTCCTGAAAGTGTGGCTCAAAAATACAATATAGTCCCCTACCGTTTTGACCCAAAAGAAAAAACTTTGTATGTGACTATGGCTAACCCGCTTGATTTGGAAACAATTGAATTTTTGGAGAAAAAAACGAATCTTAAAATAAGTGTGTCAATGTCGACCAAAAAGCAGGTGTCTTCTTTTATTAGAGAAAAATATATTAGAGAAAAAAATATAACTTCTGAAGTGAGTAAAGCTTTGAATGAGAGAAAGGACGAAGAAAGAGATATGAAGTCAGCTCAGGAAAAAGTGGCAGTGGAAGCACCGGTAGCTAAAATTGTGTCAACAATTTTGGAATATGCAGTTAAATCAAGAGCTTCTGATATTCATATTGAACCGCAAGAAGAAAATGTACGGATTAGGTATAGAATCGATGGAATTTTGCAGGAAAAATATTTATTGCCACGAAATGTTCATGATGCAGTGGTGTCGAGAATTAAAATTTTGGCTAGTTTAAAAATTGATGAAAAAAGAGTGCCTCAAGATGGTCGGTTCTTTTTTTCAGTGGATGGTAATGATGTAGACTTGCGTATTTCGACATTACCAACAACTTATGGTGAAAAAGTGGTAATGCGTCTTTTAAAAAAATCACAGAAAGTACCAACTTTACCAGAATTGGGTTTAAGAGGTTTGGCTTTGAAAAATTTAATGAGTTCAATTCAACGGCCTCATGGAATTATTATTGTTTGCGGTCCAACTGGTTCAGGTAAAACCACTACCTTGTATTCTATTTTGGATATTGTGGCAACAACTAAAGTAAATGTGGTAACGATTGAAGATCCAGTGGAGTATCAAATGAAAGGGGTAAATCAAGTACAGGTGAATGTGCAAGCAGGATTGACTTTTGCCTCAGCATTAAGATCATTTTTACGTCAAGATCCAAATGTAATAATGGTGGGAGAGATTCGAGATGCGGAAACAGCCGATTTGGCTATAAATGCAGCTTTAACAGGACATTTGGTATTTTCGACTTTACATACAAATGATGCTTCAGGGGTGCCACCGCGACTTTTGGATATGGGGGCAGAACCATTTTTATTAGTGTCTTCTTTAAATTGTGTGGTTGGTCAACGGGTATTGAGAAAAGTTTGTCATGAATGTGTTACTGAGGTAGAAATACCAGAAGGTAGTTTGGCAGAAATTAAAAATACTTTAGGTCCAATTTACGATATGATTGAAGATAAATTTAAAAAAGAAGGCAAAAAAATGATGATGTCTAAAGTGGTAGGATGTGAAAAATGTAATAATACTGGATATTTAGGAAGAATTGCTATTTATGAAGTGATGCCAATAAGTGAGAAAATAAGTAAATTAATTATTGAAAAAACAGCCGCATCGGAAATTCAAAAACAGGCAATGGAGGATGGAATGTTGACTATGAAACAAGATGGTTATGTTAAGGTGTTAGAAGGAGTAACCACATTGGACGAAGTTATTAGAGTGGCCCAATATTAATATGCATACAAAATTACAAGAATTATTAAAATTAGCAGTAGCCAATAAAGCATCTGATGTCCATTTAATGAAAGGGGTATCTCCAAAATTTAGAATAAATGGTGAGTTGGTTAATGTTTTAAATATGGTTGATGTGAATGATGGTTTAGTAAATGAAATGATTGAGTCACTTTTAAGTGATAAACAAAAAGAAAATTTAAAACAATTAAAAGAGTTGGATTTTTCTTTTGAGACAGCAGAATCTCGGTTTAGAGCTAATGTTTACTTTCAGAGTGAGAGTTTAGCTTGTTCTTTGAGATTAATTGCATCACAAATTCCATCTTTTAATGAATTGAATTTGCCTGATATTTTGAGAAATTTTGTAAATTTAAAACAGGGTTTTGTGTTGATTACCGGTCCAACTGGTCATGGAAAATCAACGACAGTAGCGGCAATTTTAAATGAGATTAATAAAACTAAAAGTAGCCATATTGTAACAATTGAAGACCCAGTAGAATATTTATTAAAGGCAGAAAAATCGATAATTTCTCAACGGGAGTTGGGTGAGGATGCTAATGATTTTAATCGGGCACTGAGGTCTTGTTTAAGACAAGACCCAAATGTGGTTTTTATTGGAGAAATGAGAGATTTAGATTCGATTCAGTCGGCTTTGACAATTGCTGAAACAGGACATTTAGTGTTTTCAGTATTACATACAAATTCGGCGGCTCAAACAGTTGATAGAATTATTGATGTATTTCCAGCGAATATAAAAGAACAAATTAAAGTACAATTAGCTTCAGTAATAACAACAATAGTGTCGCAAAGATTATTACCATCTTTAGATGGTGGGAGGGTTCCGGCTTTTGAAATTTTAATTAGTAATCCTGCAGTTAAAAATGTTATCAGGGAAGGAAAAACTTTTATGTTGGATAATATAATTCAGACCAGTGCTGATGTAGGGATGATAAGCTTAGATACTTATTTGGCAAAATTGGTTGTAAATAAAAAGATATCTGAAGAAGTGGCAAAAAATTATGCATCAAATCCAGTAGATTTTAATAATCAGTTGAGAAACAAAAAAATGTTATGACCAAATTTGTTTATCGGGCCAAAGATTGGAATGGAAAATTAATTAAAGGGATGGTGGATCTTGATAATAGGGCGGCAGTAGTAGAATCAGTTAAGGAGAGTGGTTTGGTTCCCTTATCAGTGACTGAGGAGAGTCAAACTTTTTTGGGAGAAATTTATCGTAATTTGTTTTCTAGAGTAGGAATCAAACAAATTTCAAATTTTACTAGACAATTATCGACGATGATGAATTCTGGTTTAGCTTTGACTGATTCTTTATTACTTTTAAAAAATCAAACAGCTAAAAATGGATTAATGTTTGAAATATTAGATCATACTTTAACAGCAGTACAAGGAGGTCAATCTTTAGCTGATGGATTGGAAAAATATAAAAAGGTATTTGGTGAGGCTTATATTGCTTCGGTAGATGCGGGAGAAGAAGGTGGAGTTTTGGAAGAGGTAATGGATAAATTAGCTGATAATTTGGAAAAACAAAATGATTTTGCTAGTAAAGTGAAAGGAGCAATGATTTATCCAATTATTGTGGTTATTGGAATGGTAGCTGTAGTAATTATTATGATGATTTTTGTAATACCAAAATTAATGAGTTTATATGGTGATTTTGGGGCTGATATGCCGGCGTCAACAAAACTAATGATGTCGATGTCAAATTTTATGACTAAATTTTGGTTTTTAATTCCTATTTTAGTGATTGGTGGAATTTTATTATTTAAATTTGGGAGTAAAAATAAAGATTTTAAATTTAAATTGGACAATTTTAAACTAAAGATACCAATTGCTGGAATTCTGACCCAAAAGACAATATTATCAACAACTATTAGAACTTTGTCGATGTTGTTGTCAGCTGGAATTCCATTAGTGGATACTTTAAGAATTGTAGCTAATGTGGCAGGAAATGAAGTTTTTAATAAGGCTTATTTACAGATTGCTGAGCGGGTGCAAAAAGGTTTTTCAATTGCTAACTCATTTGAAGAAACGGGAATTTTTCCAATTATAGTCAATCAAATGGTCGCTACAGGTGAAGCGACAGGAAAATTAGATGAAGTGTTATTGAGAGTAGCTGATTACTTTTCAACAGAGGCCGAACAATCGGTTAAATCTTTGACTTCGGCAATTGAACCATTAATTATGGTTGTGCTTGGTTTAGGAGTGGCATTTTTGATGGTGGCAGTGGTAATGCCAATCTATAACTTGACATCGCAATTTTAGTGATAAATAATGATATTAGAGTTATTTAAAATTTATTAAAAAAAATGAAAAAAATAAAGATAGATTATATGAAGGGTTTTACATTAGTAGAACTATTAATAGTTATTGCTTTGATTGCTATTTTGTCGGTAGCAGTGTTGGCAACAATTAATCCTATTGAACAATCGAATAAGGCTCGTGATGCTAAATTTAAAAATGATGCAGCAGAGGTTTTATCAGCTTATGAAAGATATTATACTTCACAAACTTCTTACCCATGGATGGATGTAGAGACTAATCCTACAGATTTAGTTCAGACGACGGTAGTTTTTGCGAGTGATGATGCACATTTTGGAGTTGTGCGTGATGCAGCTGCTGTTGGTGATGGTACGGGTGGTTTATTAATTGATAGTTCGGAATTAAAGTCATCATTTTTAGGTAAAGAATCTTATACAGCTGATTTGGAGGAAGAAAATAGAATGTATGTTTATCATAATGGATCAACTAATGATAATTATGTTTGTTTTCATCCAAAAGCGGCTGCTAACAGAGTTTTGATTCAAGGAACTTCTGCTAGTTTGAAATGTATTGATGTGGATAATGCTGTTATTAATGACTATGGAGAAAATGGTTGTGCTGTACCTATTGCTGGTTGGGATGCTAGTGCGGTATCAGCGGCTAATGCTAATTTGGTTTGTGTGCCTGAAGGGGCAATTGAATAAGTTAATATTTTAGATTTTAATTTAAACCCTCTCCGAAGAATCGGAGGGGGTTTTTGTTAGAATGATTTATGAATATTTTTATATTGGTAATGATTTTTATTTTAGGATTGTGTTTGGGAAGTTTTGTAAATATGTTGGTATATCGGACTGCAGTGAAATATCGATTAAAGAGAACCGCCTTTGCTAAAGATACGGCGAGTCGAGGCAGGTCTTTTTGTGATTTTTGTGGTAGACAATTGGGGTGGTATGAAAATATTCCGATAATTTCTTGGATTATTCAAAAAGGAAAATCGAGATGTTGCCATAAAAAATTATCAATCCTCTACCCTATTGTGGAACTAATAACAGGAATTTTATTAGTAACGGTTGTTTTAAAATTTAATTTGTTGGAAAGCAATTTACCAACAATATTAGAAATAGTGAGGGTATTATTTGGAGCAGGGTTGATCACTTTATTAGTTTTTTGTGCTACTTTTGATTTTAAATATTTAATTTTACCGGATTTTGCGGTAGTTATATTAATAGTAATTTCTTTTTTAGGAGTGGTCTTTGATGAGCCAAATATAGTCCCCTATTTATTATCAGCAGTGGGAGCAGCTGGGTTTTTAGGACTTTTATATTTAATAACTAAAGGGAAAGGAATGGGTTTTGGAGATGTAAAATTAGCTATATTTATGGGATTATTTTTAGGTTTCCCCAAAATAATAGTAGCTATGTATATTGCTTTTGTAGTGGGGGCAATATTTGGATTGATAGGAATGGTTTTTAAAAAAATGACTAAAAAGACTAAAATATCCTTTGGTCCGTTTTTGATTTTGGGGACATTGATTGCTTGGATTTGGGGAAATCAAATTATTGGTATTATTAAATAATAATATGAATAAATTTAGAATAACCCGCCAAAAGCTGACGCATTTTAGGTGGGCAGGTGGGTTTACTTTAACTGAACTGTTAATTGTGATGTCTATTTTAGTAATTATGGCCACAATATTAATTGGGATATTGAACCCAATAGCTTTGGTAGGTAAAGCTAAAGATGTTACTAGAAAGAAAGATTTGGATCGAATTAAAAAATCATTTGAGGAATATTTTAATGATAAAGGAACCTATCCAATTGATGTGAGTAGTTGGAATATAAAAATTAATTGTAAAAGCAGAGTAGCTGAGTTTGGTTATTTGAGTCCTTGGCCATGTGATCCTGATGGTGAACCATATTATATTGTGGTTTCTGACAATGGTAAGTCGTTTAGAATTTTGACTAATTTGGAAAATAAAAGTGATAATGCAATTCCGTCGGATTGGTATAACCAAGATAGTTTATATCGAGTGGAAGGTTATACTCCAGAGCAGATTAATTATGGAGTATCCAGCTCTAATGTGAATTGGAATGAATTCTCTTTGAGTGATATTTGTCAAGGGAATTGTTTTCAAAAACCACCCAGTGGTATTGGCTGTAATAGTGCTAGTGGAAATAGTTGTAGTGGGACAAATTGTTATAGACATAACCAATGTTTAAGTGAATGTCAGGTAAGTTGTTGTGGACGTGGCTGTAATTAAGGTCATAAATGTATTATGATTAAGTAATGAAAAGATTGGAAATTATATTAGTGATAGTAGTAATGGGGATTTTGGGATGGATTACTTTAAATCAATTTGATTTGGCCAAAAAGAAAGCTAGAGATGTGGAAAGAAAGTCAAATTTACATGAAGTATCAAAAATAATTAAGCTTTATTATGCTGATTATGGTCATTTGCCATTAGAGACTGAAATAAATAATCTTTGGGGTAAAGTGTGGAAAGATGGGTCTTATGTTTATATGGAAAAAATACCATCAGAAATTTATACGGATTTGCCATATTGTTATAAAATTTATGAGGATGGTAAGACTTTTGGCTTGTTGGCTGAATTGGAAAATAAAAATGATGAAGCTTGTAAAGGAAATTTTTTTGAATGTGGAGGAAGAAATTATTGTTTTGAATATAAGATATCAGCAATAGTAGTTAGTAATTAATAAATTAGATGATTAGTAAATTAATAAAAACAATAAAAACAAAAAAAGGGTTTACTTTAGTGGAATTATTAGTAGTGATATCAATAATTGGAGTATTAACGACATTATTGATGGTAAATTTTATGGGGTCAAGGGAACGGGCTAATGATGCTCAAAAAATTCAAAATTTGGCTTCTTTAAAAAATGCTTTGAGAATGTATTATAACGATAATCAGTCTTATCCAATATCAGTGTCTCCGTGTACTAATTGTTTAAGTAGTGCTATTGGTTCTTCATATCTACCTAATATAACTAGTATTGGTTATACATACACATCTTTGGATAGTGGAAATGGGTTTATTATAACTGCTGGTTTGGAGAGTGGAGCTGGAGTTGATTGGGCTAATTCGCAATTAAATTGTGGTATTGGCACGACAGTAGTTAATGTTTATGCTATTTGTGGTAATTAAAAATAAAAAAGGATTTACATTAGTAGAATTGTTGGTAGTGATATCAATAATGGGGATATTAACGGTAGTGGTTTCTAGTTCATTTAGAACAATTCAAATGAAATCTAGAGATGCTCGGAGAAAAAGTGATTTGAGTTCAATTTCTAAAGCATTGAATATGTATTATAATGACGTGGGAATTTTTCCTAGTAGTGATGATATAGATTTAAATAGTGGAAGTGAATTTAAAATGAATGTGGGTGGTAGTGATGTGGTTTATATGGTTCAAACACCTAATGAAACTACAAATGGGGTTAAACCGTATAAATATATGGTTAGTGGTAGTGGTAAGTCATTTAAACTTTTGACTAATTTTGAAAATAGTGAAGATATTAGTTGTTTAAAGAATCCTGATGGATCAAAAATTACTTCTTTAAGTTCTTATTCTATTACTAGTGGTTGTATTTATGGAGTTAGTAGTTCAAATATTGGGATAACAATCCCAATTATGCCATGATAAAAAATGAAAATGGTTTTACTTTAGTGGAATTGTTGGTATCAATTTCGATAATTGCAATTTTGACGGTGTTGGCATCGATAAGTTACTCTAATGCCCAAAAAAATGGTCGGGATCAAAGAAGAATTGAAGATTTGAAAGCAATTCAAAATGCGGCTGAACAATATTATTTATTGAGTGGAGGGAGTTATTTGGCAGCTGGAAATTATAGTAGTGGAGCTAGTAGTTGGAAATTTAATACTCAAATAGTTTTACAGAAATATCCAAAAGATCCTAAAGGAGTTGAATATTCGGTGGCTCCTAATCCGATCACTAGTGTCAATGGTGGTTATTGTGTTTGTGCGACTATGGAAAATGTAAAAAATGCTAATTCTAATAATTTATGTGGTGATTTTGTAAATGTAACTGATCAATTTTGTGTTAAAAATCAACAATAAAACAAAATCCCCTTCCCTGTGGGTATTCCCCTTTGAAGAAAGGGGAAAGTAAAAACTTTTTTAAAAAGAAGTAGAATTAATTATGAAAAATAAAAAAAATAATTTTGGGTTTACGTTGTTTGAGTTGTTAGTAACGATTTCAATTATTGCGGTATTGACGGCAGTGGCAGTGGTGAGTTTTGGTGGAGTCAATAAAAAAGCAAGAGATTCAAGAAGAATGGCTGATCTAGAGAAGATTAGAATTGCTTTGGAAGCAGTAAAACAGGTTGGTTCTAGTTATCCGACTACTGGTAATGCTCAAGCTGTTTTAGTGCCAACTTATTTACAACAGTGGCCGACAGATCCAAAGACTAAGGTGGCATATTCTTATACTGGTTTGACATCATATACCTATCAAATTGGTACCAGTATGGAAAATCCTGACTCAGTTAATTGTACTAGCAGTTGTGGATGTACTGGTTGTAATTACAAAGTAGTAAATCCATGAAGAAAAATATTTTTTTTGGTTTTACTTTGGTGGAAATGATGGTAGTGGTGGCAGTGATGATGGTATTAGTGGGGATTGGGTCAGTGTCATTAAATAAATTTAATAGCAACCAAAATCTTGATAGCCGAAAGGAGGAGTTGATGGCTGATTTTAAATTAGCCAGAAATATGGCTGTAACTAGTCAGCAATCGGCGGTAGCTGGTGGTTCTTTAGTTTACAGTAAAGTTACATTAAATGGAGGATATATCACAACTGATGTAATAGTGGCGGTGGCTGATAGTGTGGGAAACACTTCTTTATCGACTAATAATGTCTCTCCATCAAAAAAAAATGAGTCGTTGAATACAATAAATACTTCGTTTGGTTTTTCAGTGGAAAATGGTCGGTTGACCAGTCCTAGTGGGATTTTTGCTAGCCAACCAGTTTGTTTAACCCTTTATTTAATATCGGATGTTAATGATAAAAAATTTATTTACATTGATACATCAGGTTTAGTTTATGAGAAAAATAGTTGTAATTAAAAACAAAACAGAATTAGGCCAAAGCTTGATTGAAATAGTTTTTTCGATTGGAATAATTGCTTTGGTAATAACTGCTTCAGTAGTTTTGATAGTTAGTGCGGTGGGAGTTAAAAATAATAATTTTGAAAGGAAAAAAGCAACTGAAATGGCAGAAGTGTTGGTAGAAAATTTGGTTAATAAAAAACAAAATGATGAGAGTAATTTTTGGAATTTAGTACCTGAGTCTGATAAAACTTTATCTAATTTTGATGGTTATAAATATTCAGTGCAATATAATAGTGATGGAATTAGTTGTAGTGGTGATTGTACTAATGCGGTAGTGACAATAAATTGGGGAAATGACCAAAGTTTGACAGTTAGTAGATTTTTTTCAAGAGAAGTAAACTAAAATGAAAAATAAAAAAAATAATTTTGGATTTACATTGATTGAAATTGTAGTAGTGACGGCAGCGGTGGGTATAATCATGGTGGCGATAATTGGAGTGGTAATAAGTACTTTAAAGTTGCAAAATCAAACTAAATCTAGTAGTAAAGTAGTATCTGGGGGAAATAAAATCTTAAGTGAGTTGAAAAAAAATGTTTTGAATAGTAATAAAGGGAGTATAAGTTGTAATGGAACTTCTTCAATAACTTTGACTAATAATTATGATGGAAATTTGACGGAGATTAATTGTGCTAATAATAAAATAGCCTCAATATCGGCTCGGGAAACTGTTTATTTGAATAGCGGTGATATAGTGGTAGTGGATTGTAGCCAATTTGTGAGTTGTTCTACCCTACCTTCATTGGAGATGGGAGATGTAAATTTTAAATTTGGAATTGGAGCCACTGTTTCGGGAGTGGGAATAACCCAAAATTTTGAAATGGATGTGACAGTAAGGAATTAAATCTCCTTCCCTTTCAGGGCTTTCCCCTTTGACCAAAGGGGAATAAAAATCAGTTTTTCCCTTTCCTTTATTATTTTATTTAGATTATTTTTGATATTATTTAAATCATTTAAAATCTGGTTATTAGTATATCTAACTGTTTTAATATGATATTTTTCCAAAAATAAATCTCTTTGAGCATCTAAATATTTTTTGTTTTTATGTGAATTACCGTCTATTTCTATTGCCAATAATAATTTAGAACAATAAAAATCTAAAATAAACCGATTAATTGGTTTTTGTCTTAAAAATCTGTATTTTATTTTATCGTAATGTAATACTTCATTCCAAAATATTTTTTCTGTTTGGGTGGGATTATTTCTGTGTTGTCTAGCAATTTCTCTTAATTCATCAAGATATTTTAAATTGCCGTTTTTACTTTTTCCGTGTTCGTCAGATAAATATCTGTAGTACATATTTAAATTTATCCCAACCCCTCCTTTGAAAAAAGGAGGGAAAATAAATCAAGGCCCCCTTTTGTCAAAGGGGGCAGATGAACAAAGTGAATCGGGGGATTTTGTGTGTAATGGTTGTGTATGTTTTACTATGAGATAATACCCATTTGACTTTTATGCGGTAATCCCCTATTATTCTTGTATATTATAGGTTTTTAATCAGATGGAAGATATGCCAAATAATAAAGAAAATGTTAATAATAGAGTTGAAGGTACTTCAGCTTTACAACCAGATTTGCAAAAGGGGGTTGAAAAAAGTGGGAAAAATGTAAATGTAACTGATTTTGACGAATACAAAAAAGCCCAGCAAAATGAAGCTAATAAGGGAATAAAGATTATAAAAGATGAGTTGATTAATCCTATTGAAAGTAAGGCAAAAACGGGTGGTAATGTAAATATTGGGGGTGATGGCAGTATAACGATTGGAGGCGGTAGAGTTATTGGAGGTAAGGAGGGTGGTAGTGGAGATAGGACCAAGGGTGGAAAAAAGAAAAATTTGGGATTGAGGATTGCTGCAGGAGCAATGGCTGGAGTAGTAGCTATAAGTGGTGGAATGTATGCTGGTGTTGAAAATTTTAGAAATATGGTTAATGGTTGGTTTGGTGGAAACAATGTTGGTCCGGGTGAAGTTCCACCACCAATTACTACACCGGGAACAATGTCGTCACAAGAAGCAACGCCAGGGGTTAGTTTGTCTCCTAGTGCAACGGAAAATATGGTTAGTGCAGAAATGCAAGAGAAGTTTGCTATGGCTCCAGAGATTGATGGATTATATAAGGATATACAGGAGAAAGATGGAATAGAAAAGGTGGTTTATTTATATGAATCAGATAATCCTTATGGTGGACCCGAGGATGAATATGCAGGGGAGTTTAAGAAAGAGATATTTGTTTTATTACCAGATGGTAGTACTAAGGAGATTGGTGGAATAGTAATGATTCCTGATGTGATTGAAGAATTAATTAAATATACAAATGAAACTATTTGTAATGCGATAATGCCTATTCCTGTTGACATATCTAGACTTAGAGGTGAAGATGTAACTCTTTCAGTGGAAGAATTGAAGGGCGACTATCCTTATTCAGATGAACAGGCTGTGGAAAAGATAGATATTGAAGGAAATCCAATGGTAGATTTGGTATGTGTGTCTTTTGAGAGAGATAGTACTTATTCTCTGTATCAGGATGAGAATTATGGATGGGTTACAATTAATTCATATGCGTCAAGTAACGAATGGGAGGATAAAAGAATGCATAGGGTTGAAGTAAGTGAGGAAGAATGGTGTTCATTTTTACAGTTTGGAGGAAATATTAATATTGATGGTTATATTGATGGTCAGAGTGGTGTTGTTAATTACGGAGATACTATAGCTCAGGCAACTTCTCCTGTTTATCTTTCTATGTCTTATAATGAAGGTATAGAAGGGGTTTCAACTCATATTTTTGAATATCGTACTAATGATGAAAGATCATATATTCCAGTTTTTATTTCGGGAAATAGCCAAAATTAGTTCTTTGTTATATTATTAGTTAATGATATTTTTTGGAAAGTTTTTTTTGTTTTGTTGTGTTTTTTTGGGAGTATCTTTAAGTTCTGTTTATGCTGCTAAAGACGAGTCTTGTAAATTAGTGAATTATACTCAAGATAATACTTATTATTATTCTACTTATAGTGAATGTAGTACTGATTATTGTTTTGAAAAAAGTACAGTTTGGGGAGATTGTAGTTATGTAAGTGGATGTACTTCGTATTGGAATACGTCGACTCGTAGTTATTGGTATAAAAGAGTTTGTGAATGTCCTTATCAGAAGTGGAATTTTCCGTGTGATGCTACTTCTAGTGATAATTATTGGCATTTTTTATGTGATAGACAGAATTCTGATTATGGGATGTGTGCAAATTTGAATTCTTCTTCTGGATGTGGTGAAAAGGATGGTGTTTGTGGTTCTACTAGTAGTTATTGTTGTACGCCTTCACATAATTCTCCGGCTGGTTTAACTAGTTGGACTAGATATAGCGTTAGATGTATTATTGAAAAAGAGGATTATTATGGAGGGTTGTATTCTTATCCTTCGGCTGGGGATGCTTGTTCTATTGGAGATAAGTGTTTGGAGGTAAATCACACTAGCGTTGGAGGTAATAAATCTGGTTCAGATGAAAAAGAAACTGGTTTGAGGGTTAATGGTAGTATTTCTACATGTAGTTGTGAAGACTATGGAAAACAATATAAGGTATGTTGTTCTAATACCCCATTTGCAGGGCCAGTACAATGTTATCAGACTTATTATGATAGTATTGATCCACCAGAGGGAGGTTGTCCTGGAGGAAGTTCACCTATACAGCGTACAAATTATGTTGGAACTACTGTTGGTTGTCCTGATGAAGGTGCGCGTTCTAAGTTTAAAAGTGCTGATGGTACTTGTAAGGATCCTTGGATTTCTGATGGAGTATTTAATCCAGAGTTAGTAGATCAAATGTGTCCGAGTAATTCGCCACCGACATTGTCAAACATAGTTGTCAAAAATTCAGCTGGGACTTTGGTTGCAGCTGAAACTAATAGAAATCATATTTGTCAATCAGTTTTTAGTGATAAGACGGTAGTTTTTGAAGCGACTTTGACTGATGCTAATGGTTATAGTGACGTTAATTTGAGTTCAGTAAGATTAAGATTGGGATCTAATGTTTATGGGCCACCAACATTAGTGAGTCAATCTGGTAATGATGTAATTGTAGATTTTGCTTTTACGAGTAGTAGTGTGGTTCCAAGTGGATTAAATTTGATGGAAGTTTTTGTGGCTGATAATCATGGCGCTGATAATGATTGGGAAGACAAAAGTAGGAGCTTTAAATTTTGGAATTGTCAGGTACCAGTATCGGGAGGACTTTATGATGGTAGTAAGGGTGGGTATATTTGTCCTAATTTTGGAAATAGCCCAGCAGTTAAGGCTAATTTTACTTCTTTATATTTTAAAGAAAATAGTGTTGATAGTGGAGTGGAGACTGATGTAACTACATCGGCAGCGACTTATTCATCAAAATCGGGCCAATACTTTGTTTGGGGTAGTAATAAAATGTATTCGGCTCAATTTAATACTGATTTGGCAGCAGACATGAACACTATTGATACGAGATTAAATAATAGTTGTAGTCAGGATATGGGTTCTTTTGGGATAGAATCGGTAGTGGATCCTTATGTTGCAATTCCTAGTTTAACTGCTGATTTTTTGGCAACAATAGACCAAGATGCTTGGTTTCAAACTGTAAATGGTGGAATATTAGGAAAGATGTCTGTTACTGGTCGGGTACCTGTAACTTGTAAATTGCCTAGTTGTAGTCCAGGAATGTCGATAAACGCTTTGGTGGCGGCGCCAACGATAAATAATACAACTGATGTTCCCTATTCTTATCCTAATAATTGGTATACAAGATTTGCTTTAATTCCGGAAATAAATTATTACGAAAAATATAATACATTGGGAGTTGGAGAAAAAATAAATGAGGATTTGATAGATTTATCTGATTATAATGAGGGTTTGGTCTTAGTTGATGGAAATATTAATATCAATCAAGATAAGACAATTTCGACAGGTGGATTTTTGATGTTGGTGGCTAGCGGTGATATTACAATTGACCCAAATGTTACTAGGTTTGATGGGATATTGGTGGGAAAAAACATTAATATTGGAGGGACCAATAGTGAACAATTAATAATAAATGGAAGTTTGTATGGTCAAAATCAAGTGAATATTTCCCGAAGTTATGTTGACAAAAGAAGTAATAATATTTCTCCAGCAGTTGAGGTAAATTTTAGACCTGATTTTATTTTTAAGATACCAAATGAAATTAGTAATAAAGTTACAAATTGGAAATGGGGAAATTAAATGATAAATAAAAAAGAAAAAGGGCAGGTAGTGTTGATAGTGTTGTTAGTGTCGGCATTGGTGTTGACTATGGGTTTGTCGATATCAAAAAACACAGTGACTGAGACAAAAATTGATACTGATGAAGATTTATTAAAACAAGCTTTTAATACAGCTGAGTCAGGGGTGGAATATTATTTGGCGACTAAGGAAACAACATATGATGCTGGTAATGGCAGTGCTTCGGTGGTGGCAACACCAATTGGAAGTAATAATAATTTAGATTCTGGCGGTGTTGTATTGACTGGTAAACCATTTTTGTTTTGGTTGGTGGATCATAATAGTAATGGGAGTATAGGGAACAATACATTTACTGGAACTATAGACAAAATTTGTCTTGATAATAATTTTGGCGGTGCATTAAAAATAGATTTATTTAGTCTTAATGGAACTAATTATTCAGTAACAAGGTATGGCTATAATATAAAAACGGATATAGTTAATGGATTTAGCCGAATTAATACTAATTGTACAGGATCAATAACAGCGACAGGGGGGATGCTTTTGGTAGTAACACCAATTGGAGGTAGTACTAATATTTCGGTTACAGGAAGTGGTGATGAATTTCCGTCTCAAGGTGAGAAAATAGTATCAGTGGGTCAAATGGCTAGTGGAGTTAACACAAAAGTAACAGTTTTAAATCGGTTTGATGAAGTACCCCCTTTTATGTTGGAAACAATAACATCGGGTAACAGTGTATTGAGTCAATGAGATAAACTGTTTATACTTAAAGGTATGAGTGATGTTGTAGGTATTGATATAGGTAGAAATACTATAAAATTAGTGTCGTTGTCGAAAAATGGAGAGATTTTATTATTGGATAGTTTGGGTGAGGCAAAAGTTCCAATGATAGAAATAAAAACAGATGAAGATAAAGGTAAGTTTTTGGGTGAATCAGAAAAAATTATTAGAGATTTAATGGATGACTTAAAAATAAAGCCTAAACAAGTGGTGGCTAGTTTGCAGGAGGATGAAGTTATTAGCCGTTTAGTAAGATTACCGCCATTAAAAGATTCAGAAATTATGGATGCTCTCAAATTTGAGGCAGAGACATTTGTTCCCTACCCTCTAGAGGAGGTATCAATTGATTATGAAATAGTGGAAAAAGACGATGCTGGTAGATTGACGATTTTTGTAGTAGCAGCTAGAAATAAATTGATTCAATTTTATATTAAATTATTTAAGTCTTTAGGTTTAGAGTTATTGGCTTTAGAGTCGCCATCTGTAGCTTTGAGAAGAGTAGTTAGAAATGGTCTTATTACTGTGGAAAGATTGATAGTAGTAGATTTTGGAGAGAAATTTTTTGATATTTTTAATATGAATAAAGGTAATGTTTATTTTGCTAGATCAATTTCAGTGGGAGGTGAATCGATTACTCGGGCAATTTCATTGGGGTTGAGTTTGGATATGGCATCAGCCGAGGAATATAAAAAAGCTTATGGAATGAAAGAAACTGAACTTGAAGGGAAGATTAGGGTGGCAGTGATGCCAGTATTTAATAATATTGCTGAAGAAATAAGAAAGGCGATGTCTTTGTTTGTAGAAGATAGCGGGGGTAAAAAAGTAGAACTTTTGGTTTTAACCGGTGGTGGAGCAAATTTGCCAGGAATGGCAGAAGAATTGACTAAACTTTTAGGAATTGAGGTTCAGGTGATGCAACCATTTTCAAAAATAGATATAACTAAAATTAAAACTCAATTTAATTTAACAATTGATGGTTGTCGGTTTAGCTTGGCTGTTGGCTTGGCGATGAGAGGTTTGACTTAAATGAATAATGATATAAATTTACTACCATCTCAAGCGAAGTTCCAAGCGAAAAAGATGGCCTTAAAGGCTAAAATAACTTTTTTTTTGTGGATAGGTGGAGGAATTTGGGTAGTCTTTTTGATTGTAGTTTTGGGAGGTTTTTTTGTGTCTCAATTGGTTTTAAATCAAGTAAATAAAAAGTATGAGAGTGGATTGGCTCAATATAAGAGTTTATTGGGAAGTATGTCAATAAATCAGCAAGTAAAATATCAAGCAAAAATAGTGGGGCAAATATTAGGGGAAAGATTTGAATACGGAAATTCAATTGAAAGGGTTAAATCGATATTTTCGGATAATATAAAAATTAATGATATAGAAATTGAGGGAAAGAAACAATTTATTTTAAGTGGAAGTATTGTTGATGGTCGGTATGTGAGTGAAGTGGAAGAAATAATAGTAGAAATAAATAATGGTGGAATAGATGGGTTTTCTGGGGCAATACTAAAAGATATTCAAATTGAATCTGGGGTGTGGATATTTAAAATGGAGGTAAGTTTAAAATGAAAGAGATAAAAAAAATTGGATTTTTAAAAGTTGGTGATAAAATTTTGGGAATAGAAAAGGGGTTGTTAAAATTATTTTTAGCACCTTTGGTGGTGGTAGTAGTTTTTTTAATGAGTTTAGGATGGGTAATTATCCCAAAGATAGGTAATATCAAGGATAACTTAAATAAAATTAATAATGTTAATTTACAAATAAAGTTAACTAATGAAAAAAAAGGTTATTTGGCGTCAGTGGATTTGGAAGAACTTAATACAGATGCTGAATTTTTAAATAATGCTATTTTAAAAGAAAAAAATTCTTATTTATTAATAGGAGTAATTAGAAAAATAGCTGATAATTTTGGTTTTCAAATAAAGAGTTTTTCAGTGTCTCCAGGAGAGGTTAAAAGTGGGTCACCAGAAAGTAATTTAAAAATTTCTAATAAGGAAGTGGCAGTTAAAATGCCAGTAAATGTAGTATTAGTGGGTCAAAGTGATAAAAATTTAGAATTAATAAAGGCCTTGGAAAATAGTTTACCAATATTGTTTATTGATAAATTTAATTCTAAGACATTGGGTTTTACATCAGAGTTGGAATTAGTAATATCGTCTTATTATATTCCTGATAAGAGTGATTATATTAGTGGTAATTTAACTTTAAATGATTTGAAATTAACTGAAACCGAATCTGATTTATTGGCAAAAATTAGTCAATTTGGATTAGTAGAAAATGGTGGAGTAATGGAAGAAAA
Organism: Candidatus Shapirobacteria bacterium; assembly: GCA_028710865.1. The sequence goes on along the minus strand of JAQTUF010000002.1, from coordinate 53,489 downwards.
TACCCAAACAGAATTTACTAAATATGATAGGAGTGATCCTTTTAACCTTTGATTATTCTTTTATCTTGAGTAGAAAACGGGTTTGAGGGAAGGCAAGATTTAAAATATTTCTAATTGATTTAATTATTTTACCTTCTTTCCCAATTATTCTACCAATGACTTCAGTTGGAGCGGAAATTTCAAAAACAATTATTCCTTCTTCTTGTTTTTCTTCAATAGAAACTTTGGTTTTTTGGGGAACAATTGATTTAATAATAAAATCGAGAGTATCTTTAATTTCGTTCATAAATAAATTATAAATTTCTAATAAATTTTTATTCTGGTTTTTTCTCTTCAGAGTTAACTTCTTCAATTGTTTCAGTTTTTATTTCAACTGTTTCTTTAACTTCAGTTTCAGTAGTTTCATTAGTTTTTATTTCTTTAACTGGTTTTTGAGATTCGGTAGATTCATTATTGGTTTTTTTGGTTTTCTTTTTATTGGGGTGTTTGTCAGGATTTAAAAGTTTATCGACACCTTGGGTAGTTTGGGCACCATTCTTTTGCCAAATAGCCATTTTTTCTTTATTTAATTCTAGAGTTTTGGTTTGGGGAGTATAAAAACCTAAATCATCGATAAATTTGCCGTCTGACTTACTACGACATTCGGCGACAACAATTCGATAAGTAATTTGATGTTTTTTACCTCGAGGTAAAAGTTTAATTTTAAGCATATGTTGGCTATTATACTAAATTACTGAGTATTTTGGTAGCACGGGTTGAAGCATCTTCTTGGGCTTTTTGTTTTGAGTTGCCAGAACCGGTGGCAATTTTTTCATTATCTAAAAAAACAGCTACTTGAAATTTTTTTTGATGGTCTGGGCCGGTTTCAGAAATAGTTTTGTAATGAGGAGTAATTCCTTTTTTAGCTTGAGCAATTTCTTGAAAAATACTTTTAGGATCTTTATATATTTTTTTGGAGGAAAGTTTTTGGAGACTGTTGGAAAAAAGATTGTTTAAAACTATAAAAGTTTTTTTAATATCAGAGTCAAGATAAACAGCGCCAATAATAGCCTCGAGGGTATCAGCTGAAATTGAAGGGTTGGTACGACCGCCATGATTTTCTTCACCATGAGATAACATAATGAATTTACCTAAATTTAGGTTATTGGCAATTTCATGTAAATTAGTAGTACAAACAATTAAGGAACGAAGATTGGTCATTTTGCCTTCATCAAAGGTAGGAAAAAGTTTAAATAAGGCGTCTGAGGACCAAATTTCTAATACGGCATCACCTAGAAATTCATAACGTTCATTAGAATTAAGGGAACTGTTTTTATGTTCATTTAAATAGGAACGATGAATAAGAGCTTGAAAAAGTTTAGCCTCATCTTTAAATTGATAATTAATTAATTTTTGAAGTTCTTTAAGTAGTGGATTCATTTTTATTTTTTAGAGCACTGCCAATGACACCGTTAACAAAGGCAGAACTTGATTCAGTGCCATATTCTTTGGCAATTTCAATAACTTCATCAATGACAACTTTTTCAGGATTCTTTTTTAAATAAAAAAGTTCCCAAAAAGCATATCTTAGAATATTTAAATCAACTTTATTGATTTTATCAAGTGGCCATTTTGGGGCATTAGTAGCAATGGTTTTATCTATTTTGGAAATATGTTTGATAATATTTTTAGTATCCTCGGTATGAGGTTCATTATTACCACAACTCCAAGCAAAAAGAGCTTGGACATTAGCAATTCTTTTTAAATGACGGGGATCAAATTTATTTTTCACTGTTTACAGTTAGGGCATTGGAAACCAGCCATTTTCGGCTGACCACAATTTTTGCAAACTATGGGTTTAATTAATTTTGGACCAAGTTGGGTAGCACGTCGGCGGCCTTGTCGGCGGCTAGAGGGCCAGTGTTTTGGTAAAGCTGTCATGGGAGTATTTTAACAGAAAAAAGGAAAAAGTGGAGCTTAATTATTAATTATACTTTCTGCTGGTAAGTTTTCGGAAGTGATGATGGATAGATCAAAGTTTGGTGTATTGATTAACTCGGTTAGGATTTTTTGACCTAGATTAATTAATTCCAAATCAGAAAAGTTGGCAATTTTAAGTGACGGAAAGCCGTGTTGGATAATAGAAAAAGCTTCACCCGGTCCCCTGGTTTTTAAATCATATTCGGCAATTTTGAGGCCATTGTTATTATTGGTTAAAAATTGGAGACGAGAAGTAGATTTCTCATTATTACTTTCTGTAAAGAGATAGCAATAACTTTGAAGATGTCCCCTACCAATTCGACCACGGATTTGGTGGAGGCTGGCTAAACCAAAGCGATCTGCTGATTGGATAATCATAATTGAGGCATTGGGAATATCAATACCAACTTCAATAATAGGAGTGGTAATTAAAATATTAATTTGATTTTTTTTGAATTTGGTAATAATTTTTTCTTTTTCTTTTGGTTTAATTTTACCGTGGATTAAGGCTAATTTTAAATTTGGAAAGATAGTTTTAGATAAATATTCAAATTCTTTGATGGCTGATTTAACACTTTGCATAGATTCTGATTCTTCAATAAAAGGACAAACAATAAAAGCTTGGCATTTAGTTTTGATTATTTGATTTTGAATCCAGTTATAACAGTTAGGGATTTTATTGTTAGGAACTAAAAAAGTTTTAATAGGAAGACGTTTTTTTGGTAAACTAGTGATAGTAGAAATATCTAAATTTCCTAACATGGTGAGGCTAATAGTACGAGGGATGGGGGTAGCAGTCATAGTGAGACAGTGTGGTGGATGAATTGATGAAGATAAGAATGATCGTTGTTTAACACCAAATTTATGTTGTTCATCGATAATAACCAAAGCAACTTTATTTTCTAAAATATCTTTTTGGAAAATAGCGGCATGGGTGGCAATAATGATGGCATCTTTGGGAATTTTTTTGAGGTTAATTTTTTTAGAGCCAGTTAAAAGTAAAATAGGAACTTTAAATGGTTTTAAAATTTTTTGGAAGGTAATGAAATGTTGATTGGTCAAAATTTCCGTAGGGGCAATGAAAAGGGACAAGGAGTTGTTGAGATGAGTTAAAAAACAAGCGATTAGAGCCAGAATGGTTTTACCTGATCCAACCTCACCTTGAATGAGGCGATTGGTAACTTTTTTAGGGTTAGTAAGGTCTGATATTATTTCTAATAAAATTTGTTTTTGTGAAAGAGTTAATTCATAAGGAAGGTGGGTAATCAGCTTTTTGATTTTTTTATCGATTGTTGGACTTAAAGTAAGTTTAATTTTGGGTGTTTTAGTCAACCAATCTTTTTTAGAAAGATATGAATGAATTTGGAGTTTTAGAATTTCTTCAACAGCTAGCCGATTGCGAGCCTGAGTTAAAATATTTAGATTTTGGGGGTTATGAATCTCTGATAGAGATTTTTTTAAATTTAATAATTTGTAATTATTGATGATATTTTGAGGTAGAGTTTCAATGATATTTAACAAGAGATTAGGTAGATGAGTTTGAATAGTTTTGCGAAACCAAGTGGAAGAAAGGCCACTAGTTTCTGGGTAAATAGCAATTATTTTACCGGTGTGGTATTGACCATAAACAGGAGAGATAATGGTTTTTTTGTTTTGAAAGAGAGAAATAGTGCCAGCAAAACTGTAGGTGTCTCCTATCTTAAAATTTTTAGATAAATAGGGTTGATTAAACCAAAGTAGATTTATTTGACCAGTATTATCAGCCACAACAGCTTTTTGAAGATTTTTATGTGAACGAGTGAAGATATTTTGAAAACTGATTAATTTACCAGTAATGGTGGCATTTTCATTTTCAATAGTTTTGTTTATATTGGTAATATGGGAAAAATCGATATAACGATGAGGGAAATGATAAAGCAGGTCAGAAGGCTTTTGAATTTTTAACTTGGTTAATTTAGTGATAGTTTGGGGACCGATACCGGGAATTTGAGAAAGGCTATCCATAAAAATAATAATACCAAAAATTTATTTAGTTTTCGGGTTTAATTTGGGTTTAGTTTTAAAGACTTGTTTTTATTTGAGGTTTTGGTTATACTCGTCGTCGTGCTTTAAAATAAATAATTGGGGTAAGTTTGTGCGGAGACTCGATAAGGGAGTTTGATTTGTTAGTCAATTTAAAAATAGAATATTTATAAAGCTATTTGGCTGGCATTTTGATTAAAAGGTTCAAATCCTTTCTCCGCTCCATTTTTTTTAAAAACAGCAAAGCGTTGTTTTTATTTTGTTGTGTGGCGATGTAGCTTAATGGTAGAGCGTTTCCATTTTATAGCATTGGTTTTGCGGCCAAGCTTTCGGAGAAGGTTGTGGGTTCAAGTCCCATCATCGCTGCCACCCCAATACCCCTACTTTTGGCCAGTCATACAGAAAGAGATTGATCTTTTTGATCGATTAATTTTATTTCTGTATGCCTGGCCCTTTTTTTTATGGATTGGGATTTGAGTTGGCAGAGGTCATGATAAAGAGATATTTATTTTCCCAGGTAATTTTTTCTTTAAAGTATAAAAGTGTTTTTTTAAAATTAATTTTTTTAGATAAATCAATATAATCCTCTGGTAAAAATATTTTTTTATAAAGAAAAGATTCATTGGTAATCAGATTGCTAATTTCTTTAACAGAATCATAAACTATTAATTCTTGATAATTTAAATATTTTATAGTTCTTTTAAACATTTTTTCATTTATTTGACTAAAAATGTTTTTTAATTCTTTTTTAAATATTTCTAAAAATTTTTGACGATTAGTTGGATCAATTTGACAGGAAATTTCAAAAAAACTGCAATTTTTATAATTACTAATTGAACTTTTGATTCCATAAACTAGACCATATTTAAGTCTAAATATTTTAAATAGTAATGAATCAATACTATTACCAAAAAGATTATTAAAGATAATATTGGAAATTTTTTTAAGACGATTATTTTTTTTATTTTTTTCTAATATCCAAATTAAAGTAATGTTTTCTTGGTTTGGTTTATCTTGGTAAATTAGAGTTTGTTGAGAAGATGGGGTTATTAATGGATATTTGATTTTAGATTTAAAAGTGTTGGGATGTTTATTAAAAATTTTAGTTAACTTTTTGATTAATTCAGGTTTATTTTTAATATTACCAACAATAGTAATTATCATATTTTGGGGCTGAAAATATTGTTGATGGATTTTTTTAAGATCTGATGAAGAAATATTTTTAATAAAATCAATTTGGCCTAAACCATCACGAATATAAATATGGTTTTTACCAAAGATATGTTTATCAATTTTCCTAAAAAAACGGGTTTCTGGTCGATCCCATTTGGAGAGAAATTCTTGGTTGATAGCGCCTAATTCATTTTTTATCTTTTCTTTTGAAATCAGTGGATTAAAAACTATTTCTTCTAACATTTTTAATCCTTGATTTAGGCTTAAATCAGGAATATTTAAAGGAATATTTATTTTTGTTCCATTAGTAAAAGCGTTATAGTATATTCCATTTTCTTTGGCAAATTCAGAAATTTTTTCTGATGATGGAAGATTTTTAGTCCCTTGTAAAATCATATGTTCTAAAAAATGAAAAATACCCCACCTTTCCCCTATTTCATACCAACTGCCACATTTAATGGTAATATTAATTTCAATACTACGAACATTTTTTATAGGAAACAAAACAACTTTGGTTTTATTGATATAAAAAATTGATGGTTTAGTCATTTAGTGTAATTATACAAGCTTTCATTTATGCTATCATTTATTCATGGGTGTTAAACGTAAAACAGTTACAAAAATAATTTTAATAGTGACGATGGTAGCGTTGCTTTTGTCGGGGATGGTACCATTTTTAATGGTTTTGATTAATAAATAAATGTTGTCGAGAAATTTGAGGAGAAAATTGAATTATTGGAAAGTTAGAATGACTAATAAATTGAGTTTAAAAAAAAGAATAAAGGATAAAAGATTTTGGTTTAAATTTTTTAAAATTTTATTAATTTTATTTGCGGTTGGGTTTGTTTGTTTATTAATTTTATTTGCTTGGTATTCAAAAGATTTACCTTCCCCTACTAAAGTAGTCAGAAGAGAGGGTTATTCGAGTAAAGTTTATGATCGGAATGGAAAATCTTTATATGATATTTATAGTGATGCTAAACGGGAAGCAGTAACTTTTGATAAGATTCCAGAATATTTAAAACAAGCGACAGTAGCAGTAGAAGATAAAAGTTTTTATAGCCATAATGGTTTTGATCTTTTAACTCCTTTTAGAATCATTAAAAATGTTTTTTATTTTGGAAAAGTAACTGGTGGTTCAACTTTGACACAACAATTAACTAGTATTGTCTTATTAACAAAAGAAAGAACGATTACTAGAAAAATAAAGGAATTGATTTTATCGATTCAAATTGAGGCTAAATATAATAAAGATGATATTTTGTTAATGTATTTAAATGAAGCGCCTTATGGTGGGTTGGCTTATGGAGTAGAAGAAGCATCACAGCAATATTTTGGTAAATCAGTAGACCAGTTAAATTTGGCGGAATCTGCTATTCTGGCCGGGTTTCCTCAGCTACCAAGTGTTTATTCCCCTTTTTCAAGTACACCAAAAGCTTATATTGCGAGGACGGAACATGTTTTAACAAGAATGGTAGAAGATGGTTATATCACTAAGGATTTGGCCACTGAAACAATGAAACAGGTAGAAAATTATCAATTCCAAAGTAAAAATTCAACCGTGGCGGCGCCACATTTTGTTTTTTGGATAAAAGATTTGTTGACAGCTAAATATGGTGCAGATGTGGTAGAAAATGGTGGTCTGAAAATTACGACAACATTAGATTTAGAGTTACAAAATCAGGCTCAAACTATAGTGACTGAAGAAATTGATAAAGCTGAAAGCTTGGGGATAAGTAATGGAGCGGCTTTGGTTTTGGATCCAACTAATGGGCAAGTTTTGGCGATGGTAGGATCACGGGATTATTTTTCTGATAAAACTGATGGTAATTTTAATGTAGTAACTCAGGCTTTAAGACAACCAGGGTCAGCTATTAAACCAATAACTTATTTGACAGCAATTAAAAAAGGATGGACAGCAGCTAGTTTGATTATGGATACTCCAGTGACTTTACCAATAACAGGACAAAAAGATTACAGCCCACAGAATTATACTGGTAAATTTTTAGGTCCAATGAGTTTAAGAAATGCTTTAGGAAATTCAATTAACACTACAGCAGTAAAGACATTGGCAAATGTGGGAGTAAAAGATATGTTACAACAAGCTTTTGATATGGGATTAACTAATTTGGAACCAACAAAAGAAAATTTGTCAAAATTTGGGTTTGCGGTAACATTGGGAGGAGCTGAAGTTAAAATGATTGATTTAGCAGGAGCATATTCAGCCTTTGCTAATGGTGGTCAAAAAGTAAGTCCAGTGGGAATATTGAAAGTAGAAGATAGTAGTGGTCGAGTATTAGAAGAATATAAAGAAAGTAAAGGGAAGCAAGTAATGACTCCTCAAGAAGCCTTTATTATTTCTAATATCCTATCAGATAATAGTGCTCGAGAATTAACTTTTGGAGCTGTTAATGGACTACAGATTTCTGGTTATCAAGTGGCAGTAAAAACTGGAACTACCAATGATAAAAAAGATAATTGGGCAATTGGTTGGACACCAAATTTATTGACAGCAGTTTGGGTGGGAAATAATGACAGTACTCCTATGGGCAAAGTAGCATCGGGAGTATCAGGAGCAACACCAATATGGAGAAGAATTATGAATTATGAGGTAACTAAACGAAATAAACAAGACTTTCCAATTCCAGATAAAATTGTTTCATTAACAGTAGATAAAGTTTCAGGATATCTGGCTCATGATGGGTTTGAATCAAAAACAGAATATTTTATTGATGGAACCCAACCGACTATATCTGACCCGATCCATGTCAAACTTAAAGTGTGTAGAGGACAATCTGGTTTAGCGACTCCCGATGATGTGGCTTCAGGTAATTACGATGAAAAGGAATATTTTATTTTTAAAGAGGATGATCCAGTGTCGATTGATGGAAAAAATAGATGGCAAGAAGGAATTGATGGTTGGATTGCTCAGCAATCAGATAAAGATAAATATAATCCATCAACTGATTATTGTCATAGTGGTGGATTAGTAAATGTGGGTATAGATACTCCAGGTCATCAATCAACTGTGGGTAATACTTTTGATGTAAAAATAAATACCAATTCAGTTATGAAGATTACGGAAGTAAGATTGTGGGTGGATGGAGTGGAAAAAAAGACTTGGACAGAGAGACCATTTGAAATGAGTTTAACTTTACCTGATGGACCTCATACTCTTAAAGTGAGAGCGACTGATCGTGAAGGTAATAGCCAAGAAAGAGAAGCAAATATTGGTGTTAATACAGCTTGGGATGCTGTTCCTACCCCAATTATAACTGTAACTTCAACTGTAGCTCCAAGTCCAACTTTGAGCTTGTAAATATTACCTAAAAATTGGGTATATTTTGTTTTTGGTGTTAACTAGCAGTCTGTAGTGTTAACTGCTAAGTATATCAAACAGGTAAAAACCTATTATATATAATACAAACTATTTCAAGTTAAAAGCTTTAAGATGGGTTTCTTTGGCAGTTTTGTCGTCAGTATTGAAATAGGAAACACGAAAAGTATAGCGATATTTATTATTTTTAGGATCGTGATAGATATCGGTTATAACCATTTCCCAAAGAATTTTTGAACCAACGATTTGAGAATATTTTTTAATTAAATTAATTGGATCTTCTTGATGGTCTAAAGTAATATTGGCATCGAGAATAATAATTTGAGAAGTTAATTCATAAGCTGGTTGATTTAAAACCTTAGGGGTATAACTTTTTGGTTTTGGAAGATAATCAATTATAATTTCAGCAAAGTTTTGATCAATAATATTAGTTTTTAAATTTAATTTAGTTAAATCTTGAATTAATTTTTGAGAATCATTACAAAAAATGGCTAAAGAATTTTTTTCAATAAAATTATCTCCTTCTTTTGAGAAAACCTTGCCAATTTCAAAAAATTGAGTGGCACTTAATTTAAAACGGGAATATTGATCAAGTTGTTGTTGAAGCGAAGGAATTAAACTTTGACGAAGATAGATAACTTCGGTGTTAATACTGTTTTGAGTGGTAATGACAGTTTTGGGGTTGGTGGGAGTATTAACTAAAGGCCAACAAAGAATTTCGTCATAACCTAATTTAATGAGTTTATCTTTTAATTGATCAATTAAAAAAATTTCTTTAGGAGTAATGTCTTTAATTTTTTTAAAGGCAATTGGTTGATCGGTGGGTATTTTTTGATAACCCCAAAAACGGATAACCTCTTCAATAAGGTCGGCTTCAAGAGTAATATCTTTTCTAATTGATGGTGGGGTAATAAGATTATCCTTAATTAAACAGCCAAGACGAGTAAAGACATCAGTAGAAAAGTTGGTAGGAATCTTAATACCAGAGACAAGTGAGGGTTTTTTGAAATCAAATTTTATTTGAGGTGATTTTATTTTTTTAGGGTAATAATCAAAAATATCGGATGATATTTGACCACTGCAATTTTCTAAAATCAAATTAACTAGATGATTAAAGGCAATAGGGATAGTTTCTGGATCTAATTCTTTTTCAAGTCGAGTACCAGCTTCAGTAGCCGCTTTTATTTGACGACTATTTTGACGAACAGTAGTGGGGTTGTAAACAGCAATTTCGATAATAGTCTCAGTAGTAGTTAAATTAATAGCGCAAGCTTCCCCACCCCAAAAACTAAGACTAAGAGCTGAGGTAGGATTATTAATCATTAAAATATTTTTATCTATATTAAATTTAGAGGCATCAAGACTAATAAATTCTTTAAAACCTGGATTCATTTGCCAAATCAAATTTTGGGTAGATTTGGCGGTATCAAAAGCATGAGGGGGGAGACCATACATAAACATAATGTAATTAGTGAGGTCAACTAAGGTATTGATAGGACTATTACCGTGAAGAGAAATAAAAGTTTTTAACCAGTCAGGAGACTCACTATTTTTAATGTCAGAAATTTTAACAGCCATGACTCGTTTAACATTATCGGTGGTGACTTTAATAGGAAGAGTAATTTTATTATTATTAGGATTTTCTTTTACTAAGTTTTTAAGAGGGATGTTGTAAAAAACTGAAAGATCACGAGCAAGACCGTAATAACCAAGACAGTCTCCCCTATTTACTTTAATATCTAAATCAAAAACAATTTCACCATCAATTTCTTCAAAAAAATTAGTGAAATGGCCAATCATAGTTAAATCATCTCGAAGTTGTTGTGGTTTTACATTTAGATTGGGTAAAAATTTTTGAAGATGAGAATAAATTAGTTTCATAATTCGTTTGGTTTATAAGCGAGATTACCACCCATAAGGGTGCGAATATCTTTAATATTCTTTTGAGCCATAGTCCAACGATCAAGACCCATACCAAAAGCAAAGCCAGACCAAATTTTGGAATTAATACCGGCCATTTCTAAAACTTTAGGGTGAATCATTCCTGAGCCTCCCATTTCAATCCAACCGGCATATTTACAAAGAGAACAACCTTTACCTTTGCAATTGAAACATTGCATATCAGGACCAACACCTGGTTCAACTTCGGGATAATATTTACATCGGTAACGGACAACAACATTTGATCCATAAAGGGTTTTAAACATGAGGTCCATAGTGCCAATAAGATCTTTCATAGTAAGTCCTTTATCAACTACAACCGCTTGATAGTGATGAAAAACAAAATGATTACTTTTATTAACTTTTTCGTTTCGGAAAACTTCAGCTGGGAAAGCACAGCGAAAAGGGGGTTTATGTTGTGCTAATAGTTGTGATTCAATGGCAGAACCTTGAGTTCGAAGAAGTATCTCTGGTTCTTTAATATAAATACTATCTTGCATATCTCGGGCTGGATGATCTTGAGGGACATTTAAGCGGGCGAAATTAAATTCATCAGTAACGATTTCAGGACCATTATAGACAGAAAAACCTAATTTTTTAAAAACTTCATTTAATTGTCGTTCAGTTTGGGTGATTGGATGAAGATGGCCAATTTTAGGTAGGCTAAAAATGGAATTAAGTGGTTTATTATTTACTGATTTACTAGATTTAGTAGTTTTGTTTGATTGAAAACATAAGGTTTCTTCTAATTCGGCTTTTAGCTTATTAAGATCGGTACCGTACTGTTTTTTATTTTCTGGAGCAATATCTCTAATTTTAGAGAATAAATCGTTAATTAAACCATTACGACCAAAAAGAGTGACACGAATTTGTTCTAACTCTACATCAGTGATAACTGAATTAATTTTGGTTAAATAATTATTTTTTATTTGATCTAGATTTTGATCCATAGATGGTTTTATTTTAACAAAAAACCCCCACAATTGCGGAGGTTTAGTTGAATGACCAAATAATTTATTTGATCGATTCAACTACAGCTTTAAAGCTTTCTGGATTATTAACAGCAAGATCGGCTAAAATTTTGCGATCAATAATGATATTTCGATTTTTTAACATTTTGATAAAAGCAGAATAACGAATATCAAAAGGTTTTAGAGCAGCATTGATACGAACAATCCATAATTGTCGTAAATTACGTCGTTTAAGACGTCGACCGACGAAGGCATATTGTCCAGCGTGCATAACAGCTTCGTGGGCAACTTTGTATTTTTTATGACGGGTCATCCAAAAACCTTTGGCGGCTTTTAGAACTTTTTTATGTGAAGCCCGTCTGACTGTACCAGTTTTAACTCGCATATTTTTATAGTTTACCTAATAATTTTTTAACTTTAATAGCAAATGCATTTGCGACTGGTTGTTTACCTTTAAGCCGACGAAGTTGTTTTTTACTTTTCTTGCGACGTAAATGTCGGTTGAATGATGACATTCGCAAAACTTTACCAGTTTTAGTAACTTCGAATCGACTGGAGATTGATTTTTTGACTTTTAGTTTTTTACTTTGTTTCTTCATTTTTAGTTATTACCTTCTTTTTGGAAGGAGTAAAAGTGATCATTAATCTTTTACCAATAAGCCTAGCATCCCCTTCTGGAGTAGCAAAATCTTGAAGATCAGTCTTAAACTTTTCGACTAGATTAGTGCCGAACTCTTGGTGGGCTACTTGACGACCTTGGAATTTTATACTTAATTTGACTTTATTTCCAGTAGTAAAAAATTTTTTAGCTTTGTCGACTCGCATTTCATAATCACTTTGGCCTATAAATGGGCTCATTTGAATTTCTTTTAGTTCTCCACCTTTCATCCCTTTTTTCTCTGATTGAAGTTTTTTAGCTTCTTGATATTTAAATTTAGAAAAGCTAATCAACTTAACAACTGGTGGAACAGCTTTACCATTTATTTCAATTAGATCGAGCCCAGTTTCAAACGATTGTTTTCTAGCCTCAGCTAAATTAACAACTCCAATTTGTTTACCTTGATCGTCTAAAAGACGGATAGTAGGTGCATTGATATATTGGTTTATTTTATAAAACTTATGATTTTGGTTTTTATTTCTGAAACTGCTCAATTGAGAAATTAACTTGTAATTATTTGCCTATTTTATCAAATTTAAGTCTTTTTTAGAAACTTGATCTTTTATTTTTTCTAAAAAATTATCAAAAGACATAACACCAAGATCTTGGCCGTCTCTTTGACGGATAGAAATGGTGTTGTTTTCGACCTCACGGCCACCGATAATAATCATATAGGGTACTTTCTCAGCAGTAGCATTTCTTATCTTGTTTTGCATGGTTTCAGACTTGTCATCGAGTTCAACTCTAATATTATTGTCCTTTAGTGTTTGTTCTATTTTTTGAGCATATTCTAATTGTCCATCAGTGATAGGGATGATTTTGACTTGAATTGGCGAGATCCAAACTGGGAAAGCACCTTTGAATTTTTCAATTAGAAAGGCTATAGTTCTTTCGAGACAGCCAATAGATGAACGATGAATAACAACTGGTCTTTCTTCTTTACCTTCTTTATTAGTAAAAACTAAATCAAATCTGTTTGGCATAACAAAATCATACTGAACTGTAAAAGCAGTTTCTTCCTTACCTCCGGCTTTTTTAACTTGAATATCAATTTTGGGACCGTAAAAAGCAGCTTCATTTGATGCTTCATAAAATGGTGATTTAGTTTCTGTTAATACTTCACGAAGGACGTTTTCGGCATAATTCCAAGAAGCATCGTCTTTGTAATATTTTTTAGTGTCAGTTCTGTCACCAAGAGAAAGACGATAACGGTAATCAGTTCCCTTTATCATACCGAGAGTACCATTAATAAAGTCGACCAATTCAAGAACTTCTTTAATAACTTGTTTAGCTTGTTCTTTGGCACTAATAATATGAGCATCCGCCAAACAAAACATCCTAACACGAGTTAATCCAGATAATTCACCTGATTTTTCATAACGATATTGGTGGGCAATTTCGCCAATACGGTAAGGTAGATCTCTGTAACTATGTGGTTCAGATTTATAAAACATGAAATGATGAGGGCAAGTCATTGGTTTAAGAATTAATTCTTCCTCATCAATTTTCATAATAGGATACATAGTATCCTTATAGTAAGGATAATGACCAGATTTTTTATATAAATCGACTTTAGCTAAATCAGGAGTAACCACATGGTGGTATCCACGTTTTAACTCTTCATCAACAGTAAAACGTTCCAATTCTCTTTTAATAGTGGCACCTTTTGGTCCAAAGGTTGGTAAGCCTTTGCCGATAATATCAGAAAAAACAAATAGTTTTAGGTCTTGACCAATTTTTCGATGATCATTATTTTTTGAATCTTCTAAATCTTGTAAATATTTTTCTAACTCTTCCTTATTTTCAAAAGCAGTGCCGTAGATACGAGTAAGCATTTTGTTTTTTTCATCTCCATGCCAATAAGCACCGGCGACGGAAAGTAATTTAAAAGCTTTTATTTCACTGGTAGATTTGGCATGTGGACCGGCACAAAGATCAATAAAGTCATTGCCGGTTTTGTAAACTGTAATGACTTCTCCTTTATTTTTAATAGATTCAAGCCATTCCATTTTATAAGGATTATTTTTAAATAGTTTTTTGGCTTCATCTAAATTGATCTCTTCCCTTACTATAGGTAAATTTTGTTTAATGATTTTGGTCATTTCAGCTTCAATAATGGGAAAATCGGTATCACTTATTTTAAAATTACCAATAGTTTCAAAGTCAAAGTAAAAACCATCATCAGTGGCTGGACCCATAGCCATAATAAATTTATTTGGATACAGATTTTCCATGGCTTGAGTGAGAATATGTTCGGTTGAATGACGGATTTGGTTTAAATTATTGTCGGTTTTTTTTGAAGGCATAAAGTTTAGATTTTTACGATAAAATTATGTCATATTATAACCTAAATTAAGAAGTGATGTTAAAAAGATATTTAAATAAAAAAGGAAGTTGGGTGATATTGATTTTAATATTGGCCTTGGGATTGGTAGTAAGATTGAAAGATTTTAATGTTCTACCAATTGATGCTCATCCAATGAGACAAACAGATACTGAATGTGTGGCTTATTTTATAGCTATAAGTAAGTCTAATTTTCTAAATCCAAAAGCATGTTTAATGAGACCAGTATCAAATAATGAGGGATATTTTTTCTTAGAAATGCCATTTTATGAATTGGCTATTGCTGGTAGTTATAAAATATTTGGATTTTATCCATTTGCGGCTAGATTAATTAATTTAATTTTATATATTTTAGGATCTTTGGGTTTATTTGGTTTTATGAGTAAGTGGTGGAATAAAAAAATAGCTTTATTGAGTGTATTTATTTTTAGTTTTATACCGGGAAGCATATTTTTTGTAGGGCATGCAATTCATCCAGATGCAATGGCGGTAAGTTTTATAATGGTGGCTTTGTATTTTGGTTGGAAATATAGGGAAAATGGAAAATTTATTAATTTAATATTATCTGGATTATTTTTGGGAATAAGTGTGGCTAGCCGTCCTTTTGGATTGATTTGTTTACCAATGTTGGGGTATTTTTTGTACTTACGGAAAAGCAAAGTTAAAGATTATTTAATAATTTTATTTTTATCAATAGGGTTTTATGGATTTTGGTGGTGGAGGACAAAAAGTATAGGGATTGATATGGGATGGGAAAATTGGGTGTTGGGAGGAAGAGAAAAATTGCTTGATTTGGCAATTTTGAAAAATTTGATTTGGAAAAATGTAATTGGTGAAACTATGGGGAAAATAGTTAGTGGGTTGGCCGGTTTGGGTTTAATAATCGGTTTGGTTAAAAAAGATAAAAGAATAATTCCTTTATCTTTGTGGATAGGTGGGGTAATTGTTTATTGGTTGGTGGTACCAAATGGGAATATAACTCATCAATATTATGCTGATGTTTATATCCCTCTTTTTGTTATTTTAGCGGCAATTGGATTAGAGTGGATTTGGAATAAAAATAAAATATTGGCATTACTGATTTTGCCGATTTTGATTTATAACGGAGTTAGAACCAGTAATTATCATTATGGAAATCAGGCTGGTGGAGAGATGGAAATAAAAATAGCAGAGGATATTAAAAAAGCAATTCCAGAGGATAAAAAAATAATTTATTTGGCAGTGGCTGATTCGGTTCCATTATCTTTGTCACATCGACAAGGTTGGATGTTGGGTGAATGGCCAATAGATGTGGCAGTTCATATTTGGTCGTTTATGGAAATGAGACATTATGGTTTTGATTATATAGTTGAGCCAAAAAATCGGATGGATATTAATACTGAAGAATTGAATATTATTAAGCAAAATTATCCATTAGTAGAAGAATTGGAGACGATTAGGATATATAAATATAGATAAGTGAGTCTAAGAGGACTCGAACCTCTGACCTCTTCGATGTCAACGAAGCGCTCTAACCAACTGAGCTATAGACTCGGATAGACAGGATTATAACTTAATTTTTATCTCTTAAAAAGATATGAAAAATAGAAATGAGTGCAATTATAAACCAAATAGCACTTACTATGGCTGATTGATAAACATTTTTCGTGAATGAAAATAAAGCTAAACCTAAGGATCCAGTCAAATTAGCTAATTGAAAAAGGAGACTGTTTGATTTTAATAATTGGAAACTGTTTAAAAAATAAGCCAATAAAGTAACAACAGTGCCATACCAAGCAAAAAACTCTAAAAATTTCATGATTTATTATAATGGTTAATTGGTGGAACGGGAAGCACTGTGTTCACCGCTGAAAAGATACTGCTCTCCCCCATTCTTTTTATTTTTGACGTGACCCCAAAAAGCATTACGACGGTTTTTTTTGTGGGTAAAGCTTTCTAACCAAACTCCAGCTTCGGAAATATTTTTACGAAAATTTTTGATTAAATTTTTAATTCGAATTAAAAAATTTAATTGGTAATGATTAGTTTCGGTAATGTTTTCGAGAGGAATATTGATGATTTCTTGGTCCAAATTTTCAGTAGTATCAATAAGTTGTTTGATTTCTAATCTAATTTCGTTGATAGCTGAGATAAGTTCTTCATTTTCTCGACTGAAAATAAGTTGTTCCTCGGTTTTAATTAAAAATTCCTTGTTCCAATTTAGGGGTTGGTTTTGTTTTGGAGAAAATTCAACACTTTGTCCAGGAAATAAAATACCACTATTGTTTATTTTTTTTTCGGTGGAATTGATGGGAAAATCTTTGAAGACTTCGCTATTTGATCCAGCTTTTAGAAAGCTTTTATTTTTTGAATTAGGTTTTTGACCAAAACCACCTGCCATAGTGGCTATTATAGCAGAAAAAGTTTACTTTTTGAGGAAATCAAATACCTTTTGTTGAGTCAAAATATAATTGACCATATTGAGATTTTGAGATAATGATGGATTTTTGTCAGTAATTTCTTTTATCTCAGCTGGGGAAATTTCAATTTTTTCATCTTGAGCTATTTTTTGAATAGCTAGATTAACAGTCCATTCTTGGATAATTCTTTTTTCTAAATTTTTACGATAGTCTTCAATATTGGTTTTTTGACTTTCTAAATATTGATTAACAGAAATGCCGGCCTGTTGAGCTTGATTGACTAATTGAGATAACTGGTGTTGAAGGTCTGATTCAATTAAAATTGCAGGTAAATCTAATTTGGCACTACTTATAAGCGATTTGACTATTTCATCTGTTTTTTGATTTTCATCGGTAATTTTAGAATCGCTTTTAATTTTTTCAATTTTATCTAGATAATTTTTATCTAAATTAATTTCTGGAAGTTCACAGGCAGTAATTTCAATTTCCCAATCAGTTTTAAAATCAACAGGTTGTTTATTAAATTTTACTTGGGGTTGAATGATAGGTTTAAGATTGTTTTCTTTAATGATTTGAACATATTCTTGGGAAATTAACTTAGAGGCTACTTCTTCAAATAGTTTTTCGAAAGAAATTTCTTTTTCAACTACATCAAGAGGTGTTTTACCTTTACGAAAACCTTTAGCTTCAAAATTAGCTTGAATTGATTTTAAAACTTCTTGATAAGTTTTAGCAACTTTATTTTGACTAATGATTAGCTTGACAACAAAGGTTTTATTGTCTAATTTTTCGATATTTGTTTGATTTGTTTTCATAAGTGATCATATGATAACATGAAATTATCGATGAATAGGTTACAGTCAGCCCTAAAGCGGGTGTTTTTTTTGTCAGGTTTTTTAATTTTTGGGGTATTTTTTGTTTTTTTTGAATTAATGGTGTTGTCAAAAACACCAAGACAAAAAGTACTTGGAATAAATACAGAAGAATCAATTAGGGTATTGGTTGGTAATAGTGATAATTTGGATAAGGAAAAAATGAAGGTGGAGACGTCTATTTTGGGTGGTGATGCTAGGCCGATAATAATAAAAAAATATTTAGAAAAATATAATTCGCCTTTGGTACCATATTCTGATTTGATTTATGAAATATCTAAAGATTATGGTTTTGAATATTATTGGATAGTGGCGATTGCTCAACAAGAGTCAAATTTATGCAAGAAGGCACCAGAAAATTCCTTTAATTGTTGGGGTTATGGAATTCATAAAAAAGGAACGTTAAAATTTGATAATTATGAGTTAGCTATAAGAAGTTTTGCTGAGTATCTGAAAAGAGAATATTTTGATAAAGGATTAAATACTCCAGAATTGATAATGAATAAATATTGTCCTAGTTCAAATGGTTCTTGGGCTTATGGAGTACAACAGTTCATAAATGAGTTGGAAAATGGTGATGTTGGTATGTAGTTGATTAGTATCTTGACATTCTTATAATATATTGATATATTACATATTAGATCCCGGGGTGGCTCCTCTAAAAGCATGCTCTGGGATTTTTTTTGTGCTAAAATTGCCTTTATGGGAACAATATCAACATCACAATTCAAAAGAGGTATTTATATTATTTTTCAAAATGAACCACATATGGTGGTGGATACGTTTTTTGTTAGCCCAGGAAAAGGTTCAGCTTTTTATAGAACAAAGTTGAAAAATCTTTATACTGGTAGAGTAGTTGAATATACCTATAAATCGGGCGAAAAAGTAGAAGAGGTAATAGTGGAAACTAATGAAGCAGAATATTCTTATTTTGATGGAACAAATTATGTTTTTATTGAGCCAAGGACCTTTGAACAATATACTGTTCCAGTGGACATAATTGGTGATGACAAGGTTTACTTAAAAGAGGGACTTTTGTATAGGATAAAATCTTATGAAGATAATCCAGTAGGAGTAAGTTTACCTAAGACGATTGCTTTTAAAGTGGTAGAAACGGAGAATTCGGTTAAAGGTGATACAGCAACTAATGCCACAAAACAGGCTATTTTAGATACTGGGATGAAAGTTCAAGTACCGTTGTTTATAAAATTAGGAGAAGAAATTTTGGTAAGTACTGAGACTGGACAATATTTATCGAGGAAATAATCAAAAAATTGGAATTTCTTGTAAAATATAGTTTGGTAATTTATTGGAAACGTTTATTCCTTCATTGGTAAGACAAATTGATGGGTGGGCTTGAAGATTATCACTTGGATAAGGTTGTAAATAATGTCTAAATAATTTAGATCTTAGTTTGGTTAATTGAATTTCATTATTAATATTTTCAATACATTGAATTTCTTGATGGAGAAGATTTATATCCAAAACACAATGTTCACATTTTCCTTCGTCTTTAGTTGAACGGATGGTCATAAATATACCTGATCCATAATCGATAGTATTAATTATTTCTAAGTCTTGACGATGAGGATCGATATAAAAATTGTCTTTGATTGATTCTGGAGTACTCATTTTTATAGTTTTTAAACTATAAAAATATTATCATTTATATTTTGATTTTTCTTATTTAAAGTGCCGCAGAGAGGACTCGAACCTCCATGTCTTTCGACACACGGTCCTAAGCCGTGCTTGTCTACCAATTTCAACACTGCGGCAAAATTGATTTCTCTAATCTGGCACCCAGCACCACTAAAAAGTGATACCGAAGGTACCAGATTACAAAAATCAAAAGAGATTTTTCTCTACTGTGTTATTTTACTATAGATTTTATCTAAGAGGTCTAGAGTTTTAAAATCGGTTTGAATTCCAATTTCAGGATCTTTATTTTGAATTTTTTCTTTAAATTCTAGGTAATTTATCCAAAATATTTCAGACAATTCTTCTTCTTGGATTTTAAAATCGGTAATTTCTTTATCTATTTTTAAATAATAGACTTTATTAAAAATTCTATTGATTAAACTATTTGGGAAAGATCTTTCTTTTTTTTCAGTTATTAAAAAATTTAAAGATTTTTGATTAACCTCGATTCCTAATTCTTCTGAAATTTCTCTAATCATGGCAGTAATTGAATCTTCATTTTCTGGTACATGCCCAGCGCAAAGTCCAATTTGGTTTGGGTTCATTTTTTTGCTAGCGGCTCGTCTTTGAACTAAAATTTCTCCTTTTGAATTAAAAATCCAAACAGCGACTTCGCGATGCCACAATCCTTTTTGATGAATAATTTCTTTATCTAAAATTTGGCCAGTTTCTTGGCCATTTTCATCTAATACTTTGATTAGTTCCATGGTGGGTTTGGCGGGACTCGAACCCGCGACCAATCGCTTAAGAGGCGACCGCTCTACCAACTGAGCTACAAACCCTAAGTACGTACGCCTAGAGGGAATCGAACCCCCATCAATAGTTCCGAAGACTATTACTCTATCCATTGAGCTATAGGCGCGAGGATTGGTATCCTCAGCAGGGATCGAACCTGCGACCTCCTCCTTAGAAGGGAGGCGCTCTATCCAACTGAGCTATGAGGACATATTTTAATTTTATCGAACTTGCGACCTGTCCGAAGTTTCGGACCGCTCTATCCAAATTGACTCCGAATAGCGGAGCAGGGCTATGAGGACAAGAGTCTTACCTTGGTATTTTACCAAAATTTAGTAAAAAAGCTTTTAATTTTGGTAATTAAATTAAATTGAGGATGGTAAATAGCGGCGTTTTGGGAAAAAGATGAAATTTCTATATTAGGAAGATTTTCCCAAGAAAGATTTATTTTTTGCTTAAACTGATTTTTAATCTTAAAATTAAAAGTAAATATTTTTATTTGATTGGGATAAATTAAATCATTAGGGTTAGTACAAAGTGGACTAACTTCAATTAAATTATTATCAGTAGTTGGTTGAATACAAAAGCAGGTTTCTCCCCAAACAGATTGACCGGTATTTTTAAGGCTGATTTGACCGGTATATTCATTACCACCAAAAATTAAAAAAGGAATTTGAGTTTTATAGAGTTCATATTTGGTGATTTGGGTTGGATTATTTTTAAATTTTGGTTGGTCAATAAGACATTGATAAGAGGAATAAAGTTTTTGATTAGAATCAAGCCAAGAAAAATGATCGAATGGTTCTTGGGTATAATTGTATATAAATGGGGTAACAGCTTTTATTCTTGGATCTTTAGACCAAATGTTTAATGATTGTTGTAAAAAATTAGCGGTGGTGGTGGTAGTGTAGTAATTATTTCTTTTATTGATTCCCTCTTTGTGAGGCCAACCAGTTTCAGTGATAAATATTGGTAATTCTTTATTAACACCTAATTTTTTAAGGAAATCTAATTCCCAAAGATAACCTAAAATACTATGTTGTCCAGTGTCTTTTGGAGTGCCGATAAAACCATGGTTGGGATAGGAATGAGAGGCAATACCGTCAATATTATCAAAATAGGTTGGATTGTAATTATAGATCTCTTTATAAAAATTTTGGGCTGATTTGAATAAGGGTGGATTTTGGGGAGCAGCTAAATCAAGAGCTCCACTTAAAATAAAGAAGTTTTGATTTAAACTTTTAAATTTTTGGTAAGTATAGATGGAAGTATCAACATAATTTTTAACATTTACTTCTCCACCCCATTCTTGCCCATGATTTACTTCATTAAATAATATAATATGTTGATCTTTGGTTGGCCAATTAAGGGAATTGAGGAAATTAGCTAAATTATCAACATCAGAAAGACTAGGTGCCTTCCAATTGTCACCTTCACCAATAGTGGCCAACCTTAATATAGGAATTAAATGGTATTTTCGGCAATTATCAAAAAAATTTTGCCATGTCTGTCGGTTAAGTTGGTTAGTAGGAATGACTATTGTAACCCATCCCCAATCGCCACCAGTAGAATTAATAATATCTTTGGCATTAGTTAAATCTTCTGTTTGAGTCAAATGAAGACCAAAGATATTTTCAGATGCTAAAATAGGCTTATTAAAAATAAGCCAAAAAGATAGCACTAAAATAAAGAAAGTTATTTTTTTCGTATTTAATTTTAACAAATGAATAAAGAAGAAATTATTAAAATGAGAATATCTCGAGTTGAGAAAGAAATTCGAGATACACCTTATGATAAATCGAGTGAACATCACCATGGGGTATTGAAGGCAAAATTGGCCAAACTTAAGGATGAACTTGAGGGTCCAATGAATAAAGGTGGTGGAGGTGGGGTTGGTTATGCAATTAAGCATTCAGGTGATGCTTCTGTGGTGTTGGTAGGGTTGCCAAGTGTAGGTAAATCGACTTTGTTGAATAAAATAACTAATGCGGAATCAAAAATAGGAAACTATGATTTTACAACTTTAGGAGTAGTACCAGGGATGATGGAATATAAAGGAGTTAAAATTCAGATTTTAGATTTACCGGGGATTATTGAGGGAGCGGCAAATAATAAGGGTTTTGGTCGAAAAGTGATTTCAGTAATTAGAGCAGCAGATTTAGTAGTATTGATGACTGATATTCAAAGAATTGATTGGTTGGATGTGGTTAGTCAGGAGCTTTATAATGCTGGAATTAGATTGAATGTAAGACCACCAAAAATAACAGTTCATAAAACTCATAAAGGAGCAATTCAAGTAATCGATCCACACAATTCTTTTGATAAAGAAGAAATAATTGATATTGCCAAAGAAATGGGTTTGAGTAATGCTATTATTCAATTGAGTGAAAAAATTGAAAATGTGGATAGGTTAATAGATGGATTAGTAAAAACTCGAAAATATATGGCAGCAGTGGAAATAATTACTAAAATGGATTTAGCAAAACCAGCTGATTTGAAAAAGATTCCAGAAAGAGTTTTAAAAATGTGCGTTGACCAAAATTTAGGAATTGAAGAATTTAAGGAAAAAGTTTGGCAAGGATTGGAGTTAGTAAGAGTTTATTTGAAAAAAGATAGAACTAGTGAGGCTGATAAATTACAACCTTTAATTGTTAAAAACACTCATACTTTAGACCAAGTTTTAAAAAGAATTTCTAATCAGATGAGGGATGATGTTAATAAAGCTTATATTTGGGGTAAAAATGCTAGATTCCCAGGTCAAGAAGTGTCTTTTAAGTTTCAGGTGTTTGATGAGATGGAAGTTTATTTTGGGAGATAAAACGGATTTTTTGGGAACGATTTGATAAAACTTCTTTGGAAATTTTGGGTGAATTTTCAAATAAAATTCTAGCATTAGTATTTGGACGAGGAGAATATTTAAAGGTATGAATTTTAGTAAAACCGATTTTTTGGCACAAATCTAAAGTTTCTTGAAAATCTTGATTAGTTTCTGTAGGGAAACCAACAATAATGTCGGTACCGAATGAAATTGAAGGGATTTTTTTGAGTTGATTAAACTTTTTAATTACATCTTTAGTGATATAAGGGCGATTCATAAGTTTTAAAATTTTGTCAGAACCAGATTGGATGGGAATATGGAGAAAATGAGAAAGTCGATGTGGATAACTCTTAAAAAGATTAATAAATTTTTGGTCAATACAGTTGATAGGGATAGAACCAAAACTAATTAATTTAATAGTAGTTTGATCTAATAAGCTTTTAATTAGATCAGAAAAATCATATTGATATTGATCAATATTAACTCCAGTAATGATAATTTCTTGATAACCATCTTGAATAGCTTTTTTGGCAGTATCAATAGCTTTTTTAATTGGTAAAGAAAATATTTTGGGACGTTTAAAGGGAACTATACAGTAAGAACAAAATTGACTGCAGCCGGATTGAATTTTTAATAAAAAGCGGTTAGTATGGCTAAATTTATCTTTAATATTTGGGGTATAACTTGAATTTAATTCTTTTAATAACTTTTCTTTTTGATTATTTCTAAAAAGAGAAATATTAGGTAAATTTTTAATTTTTTCAAAACTAGCACATCCGGAAACAAAAATTCTTGATTTAGAATATTTTTGATGAAGAAATTTAATTTTATTAATTGATTCCTTCTCTCCTTTTTTGGTGATAGAACAGGTATTAACCAAAATAATATTAGGATTTAATTTAGTAGGTAAATAACCTTGATTAATAAGAATTTGAGACCATTGGTTAGTTTCAGCCATATTGACTCGACAGCCAAAATTAACAGCTAGAAAGGTTTTGGACATGATTTACTTTTTACGTGGATGGTTTTTAATAAAGTCTTTAATATAATCCATAATATCAATAGTAGTTTCCCAACCTAATTCTTTTCGAGCTTTGTTGGGAGCTTGGCCGGAAGTAACTCGGCCAGAATAATTATCAATAAATTTTATTGGACCGCCAAAAGCTTGGGCAATTTCGATAATTGAATAGGCTTTTTGGTTGTTGAGAGCATAACCATCACCATTACCTTTTTGAGCTACTAAAATTATTCCTTTGGCTAAATCTTTAACATAAGTAAAATTACGTTTTTGGGTACCGGGTTTATTGACAGTAAATTCTCCTCTATTAAGATATATTTGTTCAAATTTTGCAATAACAGTGGCATATTTACCAATTCCTTTTTCTCGAGGTCCATAAGCATTATAAAAATAGCAAATAGCATAAGGTAAATTGTACCAACGGCCATAATTATTAATAAGATCAACATTATTAGCTTTGGTAAAGGAATATGGATTAGCATGACGTTCTTGACCATTATCGGCAAATTTAGTACTGGAAGCAGCATAAACTAATTTAGTAACTTTTCTTTGACGACAGAATTCAACAACGGCAAAAGTACCGACAATATTCATATCATAAACTTTTTCGACATCATCAAAAGAGGGGCTAATTCGAGCATATTCACCTAAGTGAAAAACAATATCTGGAGTTTCTGGAATTAATTTATCAATATTTTTGGTGTGACCCTCACGATATTCAGCTCCGGTAATATGGTTTTCAATACTCCCATTAAAATAATTATCTAAAGAAATTACTTTATTGTTTGGATCTTTAATAAGTTCTTCAATAATGTGTGAGCCAACATGTCCAGCTCCACCAGTAACTAAAATTATTTTAGACATAAAATATTATACCTTAAGATATATACCCCGCGACCGCGGGGTATATATCGGTCATTTTCCTAACCAATTATATTTTAGTTTAGCAAAAGTGCCATCTTTTAGTGCATTGCGGATTTGTTGGGTAGTATTGATCATAAAAGAAAGATTGTGAATAGTCATAAGTCTATAACCTAATAATTCTTGCGTTTTAAAAAGATGATGGATATAAGCTTTGTCATATTTTTGACAAGTAGGACAATGGCAGTTAGGATCAAGTGGTGTTTGATCCATTTTATATTTAGTATGCATAATTTGGCTTTTAAAACTATTTTTAAGGTCATGTTTAGCATCACTAGTACGATGTAAAAATTGACCACTTCGACCCATACGAGTAGGTAGAGTACAATCCATTGAAGTAATACCTTGACCAAAGAAATCAAAAAGATCATCAATTTCCCCGACTCCAAGGAGATGAATTGGTTTGCCAGTTTTTAAGGCAGTAGGCAATACCCATTCAACTGCTTGACGCATTTTGTTTTTTGGTTCACCGACAGAAACACCACCAATTGCAATACCGTCGAAATCTTGACTGCAAATAAATTCAGCTGATTGTTCTCTTAAGTCTTTATAATAGCTACCTTGAATAACTCCATAAAGTTTAAGATTTTGGTTTAATTTTTTATTAAGTTTTTTATGTTCTTCAAGAGAACGAATGGCCCAACGGTGGGTACGATCAAGGGCTTTTTGAGAATAATTTTTAGTGGCAGGATAGGGAGTGCATTCATCGAAGGCAATAATATAATCAGCAGCTAAATTATGTTGAATTTGGATTGATTTTTCTGGGGTAAAGAAGTGAAGTGAACCATCCAAATGAGATCTAAATTCGACACCGTCTTCAGTAATTTTTACTAGATTACCAGCACCATTATGATCTTTACCGAGAGAAAAAACTTGGAAACCACCAGAGTCGGTGATAATTTTGCCATTCCATCGGGTGAATTTATGAAGTCCGCCAAATTTTTTAACAGCTTTATCTCCAGGGCGTAAATAAAGATGGTAAGTGTTACAAAAAAAAATTTCAATTCCTATAGCTTCTAGTTCTTGTGGGGTGAGTGATTTGACAGTAGCTTGGGTACCAACTGGAACAAAGGTAGGTTGATTTAACATAGACTATAGATTATAACATTGGATTTTTTTGTTATAATATGATCACGTTTTTAGCCGCAGTGGTGAAACTGGTATACACGCAAGACTTAAAATCTTGTGCTCTCAAAAAGCGTGGGGGTTCGATTCCCTCCTGCGGCACAAAAAATAATTCTTTGACTTGAAATTTTAATTTGATTAAAACCAAATTAAAAAAGTAAGTTTTGGATTTATTTTTTTCGGGGATTGGCGCAATTGGCTAGCGTGCATGGTTTGGGACCATGAGGTTGCAGGTTCGAATCCTGTATCCCCGACTTAGTAACTTAAAATCTGCGGGTATAGTTTAGTGGTAGAACGAGAGATTTCCAATCTTTCGGCAGGGGTTCGATTCCCCTTACCCGCTCATTTATTTAATTGAATTGTGGAGAGCGAGAATTGATTCAATGTCTTTTAATTCTTTATTAAAATTAAAAGGTGAGGGAAATTCAGGAATATTAGATAAATTTAAAAGTTTAATGGCTTGATTAATAATAGTTTGAGCAGTATAAGTGAGGCTTTGACTATTTTTTTTAATACGGTTAGTAATTATAAAATCGGCTTTTTGGGGAGCTTTTTTTATTTCCCAACCAGTTTTGTTGAGACGAGAATCAAGATCATTATCACTTCTTTTTTGAACTAACCAATTTTTGTATTCAGAGAAATTCATATCTGGTAAAACAAAAATTTTTAAGGTGAAAATTTGACTTTGGGTAATAGTAGATAAATATTTTTCGGTTTTTGACCAACCGCTCATTTCTATTTGAGAATAAACTATTGGAGATGGATGTTTGATGGCCTCATCTAAACTTTTTTTTGGCAAACCATAAAATGTTTCTCCTCTTCTAATATATTCAAGAAATTCGCCGTTTTTAATCGATTGTCTAAAAGTTTTATGGCTTTCAAAAAAATAATAATCTTTACCATGGATTTCACCTTGACGGGGAGAACGAGATGTACCAGTAATAGTTTTTTTAAATAAATTTGGGGCTAATCGTTCCATTTCTTCTCTAATGGCATCTTTGCCGCCGGCGGTAACACCGGAAAGTAACAACATAACTTTGTCATATTTTTGATTAAAATTTTTCTTTTTTGTTTTTGGTGATGACCAAAGACTATATTTATCTGGGTGAGGAAAAAATTTTTTATAATCGGGAATAATATCTTTTAAAATATGTGGTGATAGTTTGGAATTTGTTTTTAATAAAATATCGATGATATTTTTACCAGATTCAATATCTTTTTTAGAAAGATTGGATTTCATCTATTTTTTGATTCAAAATAATATCATTTTCACCAAAGGTAAATTTGGCTTTAATTTTTTTGTTATTTAAAATTAGAGGTAACCAAAATGGATCATCAGGCCACATGGATTCAAATGGTAGTTTGTTTTGATCAAACCATTTGGGTTTCATTTCTTCGGTTTCAGAGGGTTCTCCTTCCCATTCTTTGGTAGTATAAACTAAAACTTGTTGGTCCCATTCTGGTTTATTTTGGAAATAAAAATTGAGAGTAGCTACTTGGATAATATTTTTTGGAATGACACAAATTTCTTCTTGAGTTTCACGAACGGCAGTGTCTTTGATTTCTTCATTTTTGTTTGGTTTACCACCGACACCATTCCATCGACCGATTCCAAAACCTCGTTTTTTCATAGCTAAAAGAATTTGGTTGTTTTTAAGTAAAAAACAAAGAGTAGCTTGTCTCATATAGTTGATTCTAGCATTGTATAATATTTTATGATTTGGATTTTGATATTTACAGCAATTACATGGTTGGGATATTTGATTTTTTCTTATTTTTTTGTAAATCAGGCAATTTTATTAATGATGTCACCGGTTTATCCAAAAGCTGAAAAACTTTTTTCTTTGGTGCAATTTGGTAATACTCATCGAGATTTAATGACAATTATATGGATAACTATGGTAATTTTATTGATAATTTTTCAATTTTTTTGGTTTTTTAGAAAAAAAGAAATTATTCTTAATAAGAAAATAATATTAATAATGGTATTTATTTTTGGGATGGCGGCATTGTCTTATCCTCTTTTTTCAAATGATATTTTTAGTTATTTATTTGGGGCAAAAACAGTAGTTTATTATCATCAGAATCCATTTTTAGTAATGCCAAAAACTTTTATAAAAAATGATTTATGGCTTGGTTTCACTAATAATATAGATAATGTATATTATAGTTTTGGAGGTAAGACAATCACATATTTTTATGGTCCAATCTTTTTATTTTATTCACTTATCCCTTTTTTATTTTTTGGAGCAGTAGAATTTCAAAAATTATTTTGGAGTTATAAGTTGTTGGGAGTGGTTTTATTTTTATTAACGGGATATCTATTAAAGAAAATTAATCCAAAAGATAAACTGGTTTGGGCATATTGGTTTTTTAACCCTTTTTTAGTAGTGGAATTGTTGACTAATTCTCATAATGATTTGGTAATGATTTTTTTGTTTGTATTAGCGGTTTATTGGTGGCAAAAAAATAAAATATTGAGTGGGTTGTCTTTTTTAATGTCAATTTTGACAAAATGGGTTAGTGGATTTTTAGGAATAGTTTTTTTGTTTAAAGAAAAAAATAAATATTTAGTTTATAAAATATTAGGAATAGGAATATTGTTTTTTCACGCTTTTTATCAAAAACAAGCTTGGTATTATTCTTGGATTTATATGGTTTTTCCCTTTGCTAAATTGAAGAAAAGTAGTTGGTTTTGGATATTAATTTTTCAGTCAATTTTATTATTAAATTATGCTGGATTTTTGTGGTTGAACAGATGGGTGGATTTTGATTTTATTAGAGTAGTTAAATGGATGTTACCGATAATAGTCTTAATAAATGAATTTGATAGAATACTTCAGGCCAGGGTGTTGAAATTGGTAGACAAGCATCGCTCAGAACGGTGTGTCGTAAGACATGGGGGTTCAAGTCCCTCCCCTGGCACAAAATAACTTTATTTTGATATAATAATCTCACTTCTAAGCCGAAGTAGCCAAGATGGTCACGGCACTGGTCTGAAAAACCTGGGATGTAGGTTCGAGTCCTACCTTCGGCACCCGCTAAAAGCTCCGCATTCTAAGCGGGCAAGCAAAGCACTTTGAGTTAAAATTATTTTTGCGAGAGTAGCTCAATTGGTGGAGCGTCTCCTTGCCAAGGAGAAGGTCGCGGGTTCGAATCCCGTCTCTCGCTCATTTTTTAGGGCCGTTTAGCTCAGTTGGTAGAGCGCTTCGTTTACATCGAAGATGTCGGGGGTCCGAGTCCCTCAGCGGCCACCCGATAGATTAAAATTGCCGATGTGGTGAAACTGGTATACACGTACGCTTGAGGTGCGTATGCCGAAAGGTGTGGGGGTTCAAGTCCCTCCATCGGCACTTAAAACATTGTGAAATAACAATGCCCCGTCGTCTAATGGTAGGACATCAGCCTTTGGAGCTGGCTATTGTGGTTCGAATCCATGCGGGGCAACAAATGTTTTTGATAAAAAGTACCTATTTTTTGATATAATTTGATATGGATAAAGAAATTAAACTAGCGATAGCTCAAATAGAGGTGGTTCCAGGACATCCTGATAAAAATGTAGAAAAGATTCTTAAGGAGACAGAGTCGGCCAAAAAACATAATATTGATTTAATACTTTTCCCGGAGATGGCAGTGTCTGGATATATGTTGGGGGATGAATGGGAAAATGATAGATTTATTGATGATTTAATGGTTTGTAACCAAAAGATTTTGGAAGCTAGTAGTGATATTGCTATTGTTTGGGGAAATGTACATGCGGAATTTGATAAAAAGGGTGAAGATGGTAGGACTAGAAAGTACAATGCTGCAATGGTGGCTCAAAATGGGAAATGGGTGGGAAATGGGGTTTTTGAAGGTCATACTTATAAAACTTTAATGCCAAAATATCGTGAATTTGATGATGAAAGACATTTTTATTCGATGATTAAATTAGCAATGGAGCAAGGTAAAGATCTAAATGAATTATTAAAGCCTTTCCCTATAGAAATTGAAGGTAAAAAAGTAATGATAGGGGCAATTTTGTGTGAAGATATGTGGTGTGAGGATTATTTTGCTAATCCGACTAAAACTTTGGTTAGTAATGGGGCTGAAATGGTTGTAAATTTATCTTGCTCTCCGTGGACTTGGAGGAAAAATGATAAGAGACATAGAGTGGTTAAATCTTTACTAACAGAAAATAAAATCCCTTTTGTTTATAACAATAATGTTGGAATTCAAAATAATGGTAAAAATATTTTTTTGTTTGATGGTGGAAGTACCATCTATAACTCAGATGGATCATTAATGCTTTTGACTAAGCCATATGAAGAAAAAACTGTTTTTGCTTCAATAACTGGGAAAAAAGAATTGGAGATAACTGCTATTCCTACATCTGAAAAAAAAGATACTGAGGAATTGTATCAGGGTTTGGTTTATGGAATTAGAAAATTTTTTGAAGAGATTGGAAATAAAAAAGTAGTTATTGGTTTGAGTGGTGGAATTGATTCAGCAGTATCTGTATGTTTACTAACTGAGGCTTTAGGGACTAATAATGTAGTGGCAGTAAATATGCCTTCAAAATTTAATTCAGAGTTGACTAAAAGTACAGCCAAACAATTGGCCGATAATTTGGGGATAAATTATAAAATAATTCCAATTCAAGACGGGGTTGATAAAACAGTGGAAGATTTAAATAGAGCTGGTTTTGAAGTGACTGGATTGATGTTGGAAAATATTCAAGCTCGTGATCGAAGCAGTAGAGTTTTGGCAGCAGTAGCGGCTAGTTTGGGTGGAAATTTTATTAATAATGGTAATAAGACTGAAATAGCTTTTGGTTATACAACTTTATATGGAGATGTTGCAGGAGCTATCGCTCCTTTGGCTGATTTATATAAACATGAAGTGTACCAATTGGCAGAATATATTAATAAAAATTATGGAAAAGAAGTTATTCCAAGGAAAATAATAGAAATTGTACCATCAGCTGAGCTGAGTGCAGATCAGGATGTTACAAAAGGCAAGGGTGATCCAATGTTTTACCCTTATCATGATAAATTAGTGAGAGCGTTTGTAGAATTTAGAAAAGATCCGGAGGATATATTAACTTGGTATAAAGAAGGCCAATTGGAAAGTGAACTAAAAATTGAAACTGGTTTGATTTGGAAATACTTCTCTACTCCAGTTGAATTTATTACTGATCTTGAACATAAATGGAAACTTTTTAAGAAAAATTATTTTAAAAGAATACAAACTCCACCAATTATTGCTGTTAGTAGAAGGGCCTTTGGATATGATTTGAGAGAATCTCAGAATGGAATTTATTTTACTCAAAAATACAAAGAGATAAAGGCGGAATTGTTAGGAAAGTAATAGTTGGTAGTGTTTTTTTTTATTCATAATATCTAAATTGATTAATATAGGATATAATGTTTATATAACTTTACAGCTCTCTTCTGAATTAACAACCTTAGTTTTGGACTATTTAGTTTAATTAAATTTTTTTTTACCAATGAAACTTATCAGTGAAAGTTCTCAACTTATTTTTGATGCGGCTTTGAAAAAAGGAGTAAATGTCAAAATTATCTCTAAACGGTTTAATTTAATAAGGCTTGTCTATAAACAGAAAGATTTTTTTATTAGAAATACTTCATTTCCAGTTAATTCTCAGACTTCTTGTATGATTGCTAATAATAAATTTTTAACAAAGAAGGTAATGGAAAGTTTTAATATTCCAATGCCCAAAAGTTGGTTAGTTAAAACTCCTGCTGGAGCTAAAAAATTGGTTTTAAAAAAGAATTTATATCCTTGTGTTTTAAAACCAGCAAAAGGAGCTCATGGACATAAAGTTTATGTAAATATTAATTCTTTTGAGGAATTTAGTGAGTTGTTACCATTTGTTTTTACTAAACCAAGCCATAATAATGTATTAATTGAAGAATATGTGGAAGGTAAAGATTATCGTTTGTTAGTAATTGATAATAAGGTCTGTGCAGTTATGGAAAGGGTTCCAGCCCATGTAGTTGGTGATGGAATAAATAATATTGGTCAACTTATTAAAAAATTTAATAAAAATCCATTAGTAGGTAAAAGATATGAAAAACCAATGTGTAAAATAGTTATAAATGCAGAGGTGGGCAGAAATTTAAAAAAACAAGGGAAAAAGTTTAGTGACATTCCAGAGATAGAAAAAAAAATTTTTTTAAGGCAAAATGCAAATATTAGTACTGGTGGAATTGGTATAGATGTGACTGATAATGTTTGTCAATCAGTAAAAGATTTGGCAATTAGGGCAACTAAGGCAATTGGAATGGTAATTAGTGGAGTGGATATCATTTATAACGAAAAAACTAAAAAGGCCTATGTTTTAGAAATTAATGATACCCCTGGAATTGATATTCATCATTATCCTGTTTTTGGTAAACCAAGGATGGTAGCTGATAGTATTGTGGACTATTTAATTGCATAAAGGTAAAATAAGTAATATTTTTTTAAAAATACAATGATATAGAATAGTCTTTATAATTGAAAAAATCTCTTTTAGGGGAGGTTATTTTTTTTATAAATTATTTTATATAGTTATGATTTTTTTAAAAAATAAAAAAAATGTTTTGGATCTTAAATTAGATTTCTTAATTGCTATTTATATATTTTGTATTCTTGTTTCAGAATTGATGGGGGCAAAAACGTTCCCAATTATGGAGTTATTTGGGTTTAAAATTAGTGGTGCTGTGGGTATGTTTTTGATCCCTTGGGTTTTTTCTATTAATGATATAATTTTTGAAGTTTTTGGTAAGGAGAGATCAAAAAATTTAGCTAAAGTTTCAATTTTTATAGTTTTTTTATTAGTGCTTTTTTCGGCTTTTGCTATTTGGTTGCCACCATCTAGTAGATTTGCGTTAACAGAGGATGCTTATGATACTATTTTTTCTCAGTCAATTAGAATTTCTATAGCTAGTTTAATAGCAATAGGAATTTCAAATTTAGCTGATATTTCCGTATTTTGGAGGTTAAAAAATAAATTAAATTGTTATGGTCTTTGGTTTAGAAATAATGTATCAAATATTTTAGCTATCTTATTAGATACAGTAATTTTTATGACTTTAGCTTTTTATTCTTTAGAAAAATCTTTTAATTCAAATTGGTTTTTTTTAGTGGGGATAATTGTTCCTTATTGGTTTTTAAAAACTATCATGTCAACTATTACTACTCCATTTGTTTATTGGGGTATAAAGTGGCTTAAGAAAAAATAATATGATGATAGTAGAGACTTATAAACAAGCGTTGGAATTTATAAATAATACTATTCCAAAAGATAATTTTAAAAAATTTCCTGGAGATATAGGGTTAAAAAGACAAAAATTATTTTTAAATTATTTAGGTAATCCTCAGAATAAAATTAAAATAGTTCATATTGCTGGGACATCTGGTAAGGGTTCGATAGCTTCATTGTTAAGTTATTTTTTAACTGGTCATGGTTTTAAAGTAGGATTAACCTTATCGCCTCATATTTTAAATATAAGGGAAAGAATTCAAATAAATAATAAAATAATTAATGAAAATGATTTTATTTATTTAACTAATAAAATTATTGGTTGTTTTGAAAAAATAAAAGAGAGTGATCTTGGAACTCCAACTTTTTTTGAAATTTTAATAGCTATGGCTTATTGTTGGTTTAAACAAAATAAGGTTGATTACGCCATAGTGGAGACTGGTATGGGTGGGCTTTTTGATGGAACTAATGTAGTTGAATCAGAAAATAAAATTTCGGTGATTTCTCGATTAGGAATGGATCATATGAGTATTTTGGGAAAAACAATAGCAGAGATTACTTATCAAAAGGCAGGAATTATTAAAAATGGTAATAAAGTAGTTTCTTTATGGCAACCTAAACTGGCTAGACAAGTTTTAGAAAAAGTAGTTAAAGAAAAAAATACTAATATTTATTATATTGAGAAAAATAAAAATTATAAAAATATTAAAATAAATAAATTTGGACTTAGTTATGATTTTTGTTTTGATAATTTTAAAATAGATAAATTAATTATTAGTAATTTTGCAATTTATCAAATTGAAAATAGTGCTTTAGCATTGTCAGTACTAAAAATAGTTAGTGATAGAGATAATTTTGAGATAAATAAAACGACTATAAAAAATGTTTTGTTTAATTTTAAATTTATTGGAAGAATGGACATAATTAAATTTAAAAAAGATGGGAAAGAAAAAATTATTATTCTTGATGGGGCTCATAATCCACAAAAGATGAATAGTTTTATAGATAGTTTAAAAATTAGTTTTAAAAATAAAAAGTTTACTTTTGTGATTGCTTTTAAAAAAAGAGAGGATTTTCCCCAAATGCTTAAAAAAATGACTGAGGTTGCTGATAATTTTATTATTACTAGTTTTTTAGTTAAATCACAAGACATGATTCAAACATCTCAACCAACCAAAAAAATTACTAATTCTTTGGATAAAATTGGATTTAAAAAATATAAAATAATTTTTGATTCTAATTTGGCAATAGAAGAGGCAATAAAAAAGTCAGATTTTATAGTGGTAACTAGTAGTTTGTATTTATTAGTAAAGATTTATCCTTATTTGATAATAAATAATATTATACAACCTATAATATATTGACTTTTAAGGGAGTAAATGGTATAATGATGTTGTTAATTTAAAATAAATTAATAAATAAATTTTCCAATAAAAAATACATTAGCGGGAGGTTTATGGACTTTAACAATTTAGAAATTGGATAGCATTGTGGATATAAAAAGATTTTATATCTAGACTGCTATCCAAAAGATAGACATTTATAAGGGGGTTATTAAAGAGATGGAAATTGAAGCGAGATTTTTGAAGGATATTGTCAAAGGGAAGAAAGGAAATGGTATTTTAAAGGTAATTTCTCTTCTTAGTGGAGAGAAAGAAATCTACGGATTTCAGGTTACTCACTTATTAGAAGTTGTCTCTTCTTATATTATGAGACAACAGAAGGATATTTTGTTGTTGGATGATGACAAAGTGGTAGAAATACCTAAAATGGAACGTGAACCGAGTAACCCTGAAGCTGATTTTGAAAAACTTAAGTTAGGGTCATTCAGTCTTTTTAAAAAGACTGTTCCGCCAGTGTTTAAGTCAGAGTAAAAAATTTTTATCTTTGGATAGAAGAAAGCGTTGAGTAATTTTAGAAGGATAAGGAAATAAAAATTGGGAATATGCGGAATGCGCGTATTTTTTTAATTTTATTTCCCTTATCCTTTCTATCTCAGCGCTTTTTTTATGGAAAAAATTTATTTTTGGGAACTGGAAACAGTAGAGGAAGAACTTGAGATAGCTGAATTAGTGGAAATATTAATAGAGGGTATAATCGGAATTGGGGTAGGGAGAATAAGAGGTTGTGATTCAATTTTTTTTAGGACATTCCAATCAATACTTTGATAAGAAAAATAACCAGCAACAGTAATAAGAATAAATAAAATAATTATTAAAATATAACCAAATATATTATTATTTTTTGGTTCCATAAATTTTATTTTGTACGATTTATATTATAAGTAATAGGATAGGATATAAAAATAGCAGGTGATTCTTCAAGTAGATAGCGCTGAAAATCTTGATAGATTTTTTTTCGTTCAATTGAATCGACAACGGTTCTACCATCTTCCAATAGTTTATCAATACGAGAATTGTCGAGTTTAGTAATATTAGTATTTGTTTGGGTTGAGTGCCAAAATGAATATTGGTCTGGATCATTGGTGGTGGAACTATAAGCTAAAATGGCATCGAAATTTTGAAAATCAATTTGGTTTACTATGGATATAGAAGTTTTGATACCTAAAATATTAGACCATGAATTTTTGATTTCTTCAGCCATAGATAAGAGATTGCGGTTGTTGATGGTTAGATTAATTTCAGGAAGGTCATCTTTATTGAACAACTCTTTGGCTCGAGTGGAATTTAAATCATATTCTTTAATTGATGGGTTATAGGCCCAAGATATAGGTGAAATTGGACCTAGACATCTTTCATTTTTATCTTTTGGTTTTGGAGTAGCATATGAAAGAGCTTGTCGGGTTTGTTTATTTATAATTTTTTGAGTGTTTAAAAAAATAGCAATATATTTATCATCGGTCTTAATTTCTTTGGTTATATTAGTGTTTTTCCAATTAATAAATTCTTGAGGTAATGAACCTATTTTTATTTCATCAACATTACCAAGTTTGAAAGCATCAATTACATCAGATTCATTTGAATAAAAGTGATATTCTAATGATGATTTACTTTTATCAAGAGATTTTAAAAATAAAGTTTTAATATAGCCATCTTGATAAGTAATTTTTTTAACTTGATATTGACCTAAACCGATTAGATTTTTTTTAAAAAAGGGCTTGCTTAAAATTGAAAGTAAAGGTGAAAATTCGGTTGATAGACTTATTTTTAATTGGTTATTAGAGATTGGAGTAATAGTAGCACCAGAGATTTGATAGTCGACATCATAACTGGTAAATTTTTTTCCATTATGCCAAAGAAAATTTTCATTAAGAGTGAAAATATAATTTTTATTATCGTTTTCTATACTAATTGATTTAACTAATGGTGAATTTATAGGTTTACTATTTTCAGAAATAGTGGTGAGTCCATAACTAATTTTATTAGAAATTTCTTTGGGAAGATTATTAGTGGTGTAGAGACCTTCTAAACCAATAATTTGAGTATGAAAATTGGGTGAGTTATAAAAATCAATGATTTGTGTTTTAAAAATAACTGATAAAGTAATTATAATAAAGCCAATTAGAAAGAAAACAAATTTCCTCTTAATATAAGAGAATAGATATTCTATTTTGAAATGAATTTTAGTAAACAATTTTAGATGATAGTTTGAATAATTGAAGAAATCAAAAATAAAATGATAACAAAAATAGTTATATTAAACATTATCTTCTCCCATCCTCTTTTTTCAAAATTAGTAGAGGACATTATATTTGAACGAGATTCAGTATCACTATTTGATTGGAGAAAAATAAGAGTTGCTAAAATTAAAGAAAGAATTATTTGAATAATGGCGAATGTATTTTTCATGATTTTTTTGGTTTTTTATGAAGAATTAAATTAAAAAAATAGAGAATAAAACTAATAGTAAAAGAGGTAATTAAATAAGCAAAGAAATTATTAAATTGTAATTCTGGGATTTGAAAACCAAGAATTATTGATGGTGGGTAATTTATATTATTTATTTGGATATCTTGAAATAAAAAAGTAACTAAATATAAACCAAAAGTGTTAATAATAATTCTAAAAGTCCCTAGAGTTAGGATGTTTATAGGGAGAAGTAAAATTTTAACTATTGGTTTTAAAATTATTTCAAAAATACTTAAAACGAAGGCTATTTTGATAATAGTCAAAGGAATATTTTGAAAATAAATATTTTGCCAAATTTGGTTGGTGGCGATAAGAGAGAAAGTTAGAAGTAAGGTGAATCTAAATATTTTTTTCATTTTTGATGTTTTTTCCTATTGAATATTATACCGCCAATTCCGACTAGAGTAATAATTAAACCAGTGATAATAACTAAATTCAAATAGAATTTGTGATTGTTTATGGAAAAATTTGTTGTTTGAGTGTTGTTGGATTTGATGGAAATTTTAAATTTAGGTAAAAATTGAAAATTGGGTAATTCAATTTCAATGGATGAAAGTGGGGCAATAACATCAATGTTATGATACCAATCAGTATTATTAATACTGAAATTTAGATTAGTTAGAGCGTTAAAATTGGGATTAGTTATTTTTATGGTTTGTTTTTGAAAAATATTTTTAGTTTCTGGTTTTATTTCGACTGGAAAGTAATTTTGATTTAATTCTTGTTGGGCAAACTTAACATCGACAGTTTTAATATTCTGATCATTTTTATAAAATCCTGGTGGGGCTGGATTTTGACTATCAAGTCCGTGAAAAACGAAAGCAAAATGATTTGGATCTAAGTCATTAAAAAAATCAACACCGCTAGTAGTTTTTCCCCAAGTTGGATCAATAGAAATCCAAGACTTTTGGTTAATATCGTAATATTGAGGCCAGGCATGAAGAATATCAGTATTATCATTAATTGGTTTGATTTTAGGGTTATTGGAGTAAGCAAAACCTTCGACTTCTCTAGCAGGAATACCTTTGATGCGGGCTAATGTTATAAAAAGATCGGTAAATTCGGTGCAGATTGATTGATTTGGAGAAGCAATAGCATTGTCTGCTCCTTTCCTGGTGGAATATTCTAAATTTGAACTATTATAATTTAAAGTGTTAATAACATATTGGTAAATATCTTTAGGGGTTTTTAAAGAGGTAGCAATTTCAATTAAAGTGGAATTTTGAGTTGGCCAAAATATTTGAGATTTTAAATATTGATTATTGTCGATATTAGTTTGATTTTTATTTGAGTGAATTATTTTAGCTTGGCCAGATAAATTAATTTCTAAATTTTCTCTCGCTTCTAATTGATATTGAGCCAGCCAATTACCATCTGGGTCGATCTTAATATCTTGAGGGGGTGGATTGATAATTTGATAAGTAATTTTTTGATTATCTGTTTGGGGAGGAATAGCTATTTGTTCGGTAACTTGGTAGTTTTTAGAATTGGTTAAAAAATATTTAAGATTAAAATCGAAGAGTTGGTAATCACCAAAAATTAGTAAAATATTTTTATTTTTAATATTATCAGTAGCAAAATAAAGTTGGGTTTGTTGATTTAAATTGGTAATACTTTTTGGAGTTGAAGAAGCAAAAGAAAGATTACCAAAACTGGAAGGTACATTAATAGTTAAATTAATTGAATCATTTTCTTGAAGCTTAGTAAAATCTGGAAGACTTATTTCCCAAGTATTGCCTTTTTTAGTGGCAAATTTTTGAATATTGTAATTTAAATTAAATTTGGTGATTTGATTTTTACCAATGGACGCTTGATTAAATTTTAGATAAATAATAGTTTGGTCGTTTTGTTGTTCTGTTTTTTGAATGATATTGCCAGAATTGTCATTACTAGTAATATTGGTAATATTGGTTGAGGAAATGTTAATTTGGTAATTTTTAGGGAAAATTTCAGAATAGTTATTAGTTAACTCTGAGTCTTGGGTAACTGATGCATTTCCTTGGTTGTCGACTTGATAGGTAATATTTTGATTTAAAGTAAATTCATTAGTAGCAAAAACTGGGGATGTTAGAGAGAGAAATAAAAATAGAAGGAATAAAATCATCTGTATTAATATAACATAATTTGCTTCATTGACTTCGGGTATTATTCGTGTAGTATTTAACTATGGCGAGAGTTTTATATAAAAGACAAAAACAGATTTTAGATTATATTGTTAAAAATATAGATAAATACGGTTCAGCCCCGACGTTGACTGAAATTGCCCAGTATTTAGGGTTATCTTCATTATCAACGGTTCATGAACATTTGGCGGTATTAGAAAAAAAAGGGTTAATTAGAAGATATAAAGGGGCAGTGAGAGGAATAGAAATAATGGATAATAATGAAAATAAAAATAATAGTATTTTAGGTAAAATGATAGAACTTCCGGTATTAGGCTTTATCGCCTGTGGTGAACCGATTGAACCTTATACTGATCCGAATGCAACTTTGGCGGTTGATCCAAATTTAGTTAAGTCAGGTGATAAATCTTTTGTTTTACAAGCTAAAGGAGATTCGATGATAGATGATGGTATATTAAGCGGTGACTATGTGGTAGTTAAAGAGCAAAATCAGGCTATTAATGGGGATATTGTGGTAGCGGTATTAAGGAATGGATTTGCTACTTTAAAAAGATTTTATAGAGAAGCAACTAGAATTAGACTTCAACCAGCTAACTCAGCCATGTCCCCCATTTATGTAACAGACGTAGAAATTAGAGGTAAAGTTGTAGCAATTATTAGACAGTTTAATTAATATGCTTTATATAATTGCAACACCGATTGGAAATTTGGGAGATATTAGTTTGCGGGCTTTAGAATTTTTAAAAAAAGTTGATTATTTACTTTGTGAAGACACTAGAAATGCGGGAATATTTTTAGATAATTTAGGAATTAAAAATAAACCGAAACTAATTTCTTTTTATGATGAAATAGAAGAACAAAAAATTCCTGAAATATTGCGATTATTAAGTGAGGATAAAGAAGTGGGATTGATAACTGATGCGGGGACACCAATAGTTTCTGATCCTGGATTTAAACTTGTTAAAAGGTGTCGGGAATTGGGTTATTTGATTACATCTATTCCTGGTCCAAGTGCTTTAATAAATGCTTTGGTTTTATCAGGAATGCCTAGTGGTAGGTTTTCTTTTTTGGGATTTTTACCTAAAAGGGCAGGAGAAAGGAAAAAAGTTTTGGAAAAATATAAAGATTTTGATGGGGTAAAAATTATTTATGAATCTCCTTTTAGATTGGTTAAACTAATTGAGGAGATTAAAAATATTTGCGGCGAAAAAACCCAAGTGTCGATAGTTAGAGAGATGACAAAGAAATTTGAAGAAGTAATTGGTGGAAGTGCATTAGAAGTTTTTCAAAAAATTAATAGTAAAAATATCAAAGGTGAAATTGTAGTTATTTTTGAGTAACCTTTTTCTTTTCGGCGGCAGCAACAATTTCTCTAGTAGCATCGATAGCGTCAGGGCTAACAGAAATACTCGTAACTCCCCATTTAACTAGTTTTTCAACTAGTTCAGGATAATTACTAGGAGCTTGCCCACAAATAGAACAAAGGATGCCTCGCTTTTTGGCTTTGGTAATTAATTTTTTAAGTGACCAAAGAACTGCAGGATCCATTTCATTAAAACTTTTAGCAACTTCACTATTATCACGGTCTAATCCAAGAGTAAGCATTGTTAAATCATTACTACCAATAGAAATACCGTCAATACCAACATCAATGAATTTATCAAGGAGAATGACATTACTGGGAATTTCAGTCATCATGAGTAATTTAAATGAAGGAGAACGAAGTAAACCATTTTGAGCCACAATCTTTTTAACTTCAGCTAATTCATGAGGAGTACGAACAAAAGGAATCATTAACCAAATATTTTTGTAACCATATTTATTGCGAACTAATTTAATGGCTTCTAACTCCATAGCAAAAACTTCAGGAGAGGCTATATAACGGGCGGCTCCACGAAACCCTAACATTGGGTTGGATTCTTCTGGTTCATACAACTTACCCCATTTAAGATGGCGATATTCATTAGTTTTAAAATCAGTAGCTCGATAGACTACTGGTCTAGGACTAAAACTTTTACAGAATTTTAATAAATCTCTAGATAGTTCTACAATAAATTCTTTTTGGCGACCTTGAGCAATGATATGTTTAGGATGAATTCCAATATTAGCCATCATAAATTCTGCTCGGAGTAACCCAACTCCATCAACATTTCTTTTGGCAATAGTATTAGCTAAATCTGGTTCACCTAAATTAACGTAAATTTTTGTAGCTGTCTTTAAATGAGATCGTTGATCATTAGGTTTAGAGGGTAGATTAGAATTTTCTTTATTAGTTAAGTCTCCATGCCAAACTTGACCAGTAGCACCATTTAAGGTAACAATATCCCCCTCTTTAAGATCTTTGGTAGCAGTTTTTGTACCAACGACACATGGAACACCTAATTCACGGCTAACAATGGCAGCGTGTGATGTTTGACCACCTTTATCAGTAATAATACCGTTAACTTTTTTCATAGCCGGAACAAAATCAGGGGTAGTCATAGTGGTAACCAAAATATGGCCTTTTTGAACTTGATCAATTTCTTTAGGGCTATGAATTATAGTAACGACTCCAGTAGTGATACCAGGACTAGCTGGTTCACCGGTTAAATCTGGAGTTTTATCGATAATTTGCTTTTGGTCATCAAGAGTTTTTTGGTTACTAACAACAGTAGTAATTGGTCTGGTTTGAACGATATATAATTTACCTCGATCTATAGCAAATTCAATATCTTGAGGTTTACCATAATGATTGTTGAGTTTTTGGCCAATTTTGGCAATTTTTATTGCCATTTGACTATTAATTTTGGATTTTTTTTGTTTTGATTTAGGGACAATCACTTCTTTGGTTTCATTTTGGGATTTTATAAGTTGGACATTTTGGGAGACATGATTTTCAGAAATAATTTTCCAAGTATTTTTATCAATGATATATTGATCAGGAGTAATTTTACCTTGGACAATATATTCTCCTAGACCCCAAATAGTTTCGACAATAATTTGATTTTTTTCGTTAGTGACTGGATTTACGGTAAACATAATTCCAGAGATTTCTGAATTAATTAATTTTTGAACTGGAACAGCAACTCCAATTTTAAAATGATCATAATGTTTTTTTACTTGATAAAAGATTGATCTGGGAGTAAAAAGGCTAGCCCAACAATCTCTAATTCGATTTAAAACATTAGTTTCTCCAATGACATTAAGGTAAGTTTCTCCCTGTCCAGCAAAAGAAGCATCAGCGGAATCTTCGGCAGTGGCTGAAGTTCTAACGGCAACTGGAGCGTTTCTTAAACCACCAAAATCAGAAAGTTTTTTATAAGCTTTCATTATTTCAATGGCGGTTTGATGATTGATAGGAGTTTTTCTTATAATGGATTTTATTTTTTTGGAGGCATCCAGAAGTTGATCTGGTTGATCGACATCAGTAGTTTTTAAAATATTGGCTATCTTTGGTTGGAGATCATTCTCTTTTATAAATTGAAAATAAGATTTTACTGAAACTACAAAACCATTAGGGACAGGAATTCCTAAATTATACATTTCACCTAAATTTGCACCTTTACCACCAACTAGATTAATATCTTCAAATTTTAAGTCCTTAAACCAGAGGACATGGGGCGGAGTTGTCATATTAAAATAATAGCAGAAAAAAATGAGGTTGTAACTTAGCAGTCTAATCAAAATAGTGCTAATTAGCGGGTAAATTTAAATATTACCTATCTTTACGGATTATTATGTTATATGATCATATAGTAACAAAAATATTCAAAATATATCAAAATTGATAGTTATTTGATTAAGTTTAAAAGAATTCTTTCGAGAGCAATTTCTTTGGGAATGGAAAGTTGACCAGTTTTGTTTTGAAAGTCTAACTCTATGAGTTGGAGATAGGTTTTTTGAAGAACTTTTTTATCAAAAGCGGAGTAATTAGTAAGTTGTTTACGAAGATTATTTTTAATAAAGAATAAAAAAAGTTCAAAAGGCTCTTTAATTAGAACTTGTTTAAATAAAGTCATAAATCTAACTAGATTTTTAGGTCGGATTTGATTTAGACAAGAAAAAATTATTTTATCGAGAGGAAAATTATTGATTTTGGCTTGGGGGAAAATTTTGGCTTGGGTGGGGTTAAGACTTTTGTCTTGCCAGATTAAAACATCAATAGAATTATTATCTTTAATTATTTTTATAATTTTATCGAGGATTGGTTTGGAGACAGAAAAGAAATTAGTGATGGCTAATATTTTTTTGGGAGTGAAAAGGGATTGACTATTTAAAAAACCATTGATTAAATCAGGATTTATATTTTTAGAATCAACTCTTAAAATATCAGTATCAATGTTTTTATCGATAGAGCTGTTAAATTCGGTTCTACTGGCAAATTGGTCGTCGCCATGAAAGATATAAATCATAAGTGTATTTTATCAAGATTGACCTATTTGTTTTGGATTAGTGAAAAATTTGATGTGTTTTGGTACAATATCACTTGTCTTGACGGCTCCTTCGTCTAGTGGTTAGGACTCCTGGTTTTCATCCAGGCAATCGCGGGTTCGACCCCCGCAGGAGTCACAAATTGTTAAAATAAGGTTATGGAAGTGAAAATTGAAAAATCATGGAAAGAGGTTTTGCAAAAAGAATTTGATGAAAAATATTTTGAAGAATTAACTGAATTTGTAAAATCGGAATATAAAAATTCAACTGTTTATCCGAGCGCTAAGTTTATTTTTAATGCTTTTGAATTAACTCCTTTTGATAAAGTCAAAGTGGTAATTTTGGGACAAGATCCTTATCATGGAAAAAATCAGGCCAATGGATTGGCCTTTTCAGTAAATAATGGGACACCTATTCCCCCATCGTTGGCAAATATTTATAAGGAAATAGAAAGTGATATGGGTGAGAGGACTAAAAGTATTGGAGGTAATTTGGAAAATTGGGCAAAGCAAGGAGTTTTGATGTTGAATGCAACTTTGACAGTAAAAGCTCATATGGCTGGGTCGCATCAAAATAAAGGTTGGGAAA
Organism: Candidatus Shapirobacteria bacterium; assembly: GCA_028710865.1. The sequence goes on along the minus strand of JAQTUF010000002.1, from coordinate 9,259 downwards.
AATTTACTGATGCGGTAGTGAAAATATTGTCAGAACAAAAAGAAAATTTAGTATTTATTTTGTGGGGTAGTTATGCTCAAAAAAAAGGAAGTGTGATTAATGAGAATAAACATATGGTAATTAGATCAGTACATCCATCTCCTCTTTCGGCTTATAATGGATTTTTTGGATCGAAACCTTTTTCACAGACTAATGCTTATTTGATATTTAGTGGAAAAGAACCGATTGAGTGGTAATTATTTATTTATATTTTTTAGCTTGTTCTTCGTTATTAAGGACCCGGAGGGCACCGTCGCGGAGAGCCTCAAGTTCTTTTTCACCTGGGATAGTAGTGATACCAATATTTACTTGATTTAAGTCTCTTTTGATTCGTTCTGAAATAAGAGGCCAATGAGCAATACCACCAGTAATAATTATTTGGTCTATTTTTTCACCTTCAAAGTCGGGAATGATAGTGCAGATATAACGAGCAAAACCAGTGATCATTTCATCAACTATATCTTTAGTTTTAGGTGGTAAATGATTATAATTTTCTCTTAAATCAACAACACTTTTGGTATTTAAGAGAGAAAATAATCCACCACCACCAAGAACTTTATGTAAAAGTTCTTCTTGGGTAAATTTACCAGAAAAACATAGTTCAATTAATTGTTGAGATGGTAAATATCCTGATCTTTCGGGGGTAAAAGGACCTTCGCCAGGAATGGCATTGATGACGTTGATGGTTTTTCCATGTTTGTGAGCTCCAAAAGAAGCACCGCCACCAAAATGGGCGACAATCAAATTTAAATCTTCATATTTTTTACCAATAGATGTGGCATATTCTCGCGATACAGCTTTTTGGTTAAGAGCATGCCAACCAGCATAGCGGTGAATTTCAGAGATGCCAGTAATTTTGTGTCTATCTAGAATTTCATCAGTAGTGACTGGGTCGACAATAAAAGCTTTGTTAGAAATTTTGAAATCTGTAGCAATTTTTTTGGCCAGTGGAGCACCTAGATTAGAGGCGTGGTTGGCTAAAGGTTTGTTTTTGAGAGTATTTAGAAGTTTATCAGTAATAAGATAAGTACCTGATGTGATTGATGGGATCATTCCTCCTCGACCAACAACAGCATCTAATTTATCAATCTGATTCTCTTTTAAAATTTTTTCGATATTTTGGGCGCGGTGTTCAAACTGGTTAAAAATATTTCCTGGTTTACTAAATTTTTGTTGGAATGATGAGTCTTGAGCGTGATCAATTTTGTATTCAAAAATTAAATTTTTATCATTAAAGACAGCGAGTTTGGTGGTGGTGGATCCAGGATTAATGACGAGTATTTTCATATTTAATGATTATAATGCCAATTAAAATAAATAATAGACTTAAAATTTGAGCGAAGGTTAAAAAAAAGACAGAAATAGTATCGGTGCGGATGAATTCTAATAAAAAACGAATTGAACCATAAAAAATCAAATAAATAGCTGTTTGATGGACTTTTATTTTGTTAAAAATTAAAAATAATATAAATAATAAAATTGATTCATATAACCAAATTGGTTGATTATTAATTCCGTAGATCTCGTGATTAAAAAAATTTCCCCATCGACCAATTGATTGGCAAAGAGGAATAATGGGAATTAAAAAATTGGTAATTTTTAAAAATGGAATTTTATTTTTTTTAGAGAAAAAAAATATAAAAATAAGACCAGTAATAAGTCCACCATAAATGCCAAGTCCCCCGCCTCGAAGATTTAAGATTTGAATTGGGTTTTGATAAAAATAATCAAAATTAGCAATGACACCATAGATTCGAGCTCCAATAATGCCAAAAATTAGGGTAAATATAATAAAAATGTTTTCTTTATTTTTGGGAATAATTTGATTATGTTTTTGGAAATATTGAAGACCAATAACAAAACAAATTCCGATGATTAGGCCGTAAATAGACATAGAATATTATGAACTATATTTGAATCTATGTCTAACAATATTTAAAAACTATTTGATGTTTATTCTTCAGAGTAAAATCTAACATTAAGTTGTTCAATTTCATTATTGGAACCAATTTTTACTAAAGTTTTTGAATTGGTTCTAAAAAAAGGATCATCGATTTTATTTGTTCCAGAAATATATATTGCTTCTTCCTTAACATTTTCTACTAAATCAACTAAAGAGGTTCTAATATTCATTGCTTGTACTTGTCCTAAAACTTTGGCACTGAATTCAGTGTAATAATGATCTTTTCTGTCAAGATAATTTAAGGATGGGTCAAAGACATATTTATCATTGCCATATTTAATTTCGATCCAACTATGGAAATAATCTCCTTTACTATAAGTAGGAAGAGTTGATAGTTTGCCTCTAGAAACTATGTCTTCATTACCAAGGAAAATTGACAAGAAAGTTGTGCTTTGCCAACACCATCCTTCTAATTTACCTTTATTTACCATTTCTATGGCTGATATATTATTACAATGTTCTCTATTAATGGGATGATAAAGACTAATAAAAACTGACTTTAAGTTTTGTTCGATATATCTGGATAGGTGTAAGTGTGGGGTATTTTCTAGACTGTACATAAAATCTGGAGTTTTTAAAATTTGGTGGGTCCTGCGGGACTCGAACCCGCGACCAATTGCTTAAAAGGCAACTGCTCTACCGACTGAGCTAAAGACCCAAATTGTTAAATAACCGTCCTTTATCGACTGACCCTCCTACGCTAAAGCTACGGATGGGCAATGGCTAAAGACCCCAATTGGTTAGATTTTTCTAGCTCTAGAATTACGAAGATAATAGAGCTTAGCACGTCTGATTTTGGTCTTTGGAGTTCTAAGTCTTTTTATGCTTTCAATCCAAGGAGAGTTAATTGGAAAAATTCTTTCAACTTTAACATCTCCTGAAGCGGCTTTTTGAACAACGAAATTTTTATTTTCTCCAAGACCTTGAATGGCTAAAATAATACCATCGAAAGCTTGAATTCTTTCTTTATCTTTTTCTTTTATTTTATAGTTGACCTTGACGGTATCGCCAACAGAAAAAATTTGATCTTGGTATTTAAATTGTAGTGACATATTTTATTGAATTTTTGCTTTGAAATTATATCAAAAGAAACTTTGGTAGTCTAGCAAGCTAACTCTCTTTAATCAATAGGTTGTCAATTTGTTCTTTTAGTTCATTGGTAAAATTAACTCCATAGCTTAAAGGTAAATTTTTTCCATTTGGAAGTATTATTAAACCTCGATGTCCATTTGGATTATCTTTGAGTAATTTATTAAGTTGCATTAACTGTTTTTGACTAGTGCTTTGGGGAACGTTAATAACAAAATCATATTTGTTAGTGTTTTCAGGAATTTTTTCACTAATATTATCAATAAGAATGGAAATTTCTCCTTCTCGAAGATTGATTTTACCTTCAATAAGAAAGGGTTTATTTTCGGAAATAATTTTTTCAACTTCATCAAAAATTTTTGGGAAAATGACACTTTCAATTTGTCCTGTACCATCAGCTAAAGTAGCAAAAGCCATTTTGGAATTATTTTTTTTAGTTCTGATTATTTTAAATTTAGTAATGACGGCAGCTAATTTAACATTGGAATTGGGATTTTTATTAATTATTTGATTAATTTTAGGAAAATCTAAAGTTTCGAAGGGTTTTAAAATTTTAGCTAAAGGATTTTCAGTAACAAAGACACCTAATAATTCCTTTTCTAAGGTTAAACGTTGGTGTTCAGACATGGGTTCTGTTTGAATAAATTCATCTAGTGGAGCAATTATTTTTGATTCAACAGTATCATTGGGGTTATCAAAAAGACCAAACTGACCATTATTTTTTTTGATGTTTAATTTTTCACAATCAGAACGAATTTTTTCAAGTGACATTAAAATAGCATTTCTTTCTCCAAATTGATCCATGGCACCAACTTTGATTAAACTTTCTAAAACTCTTTTGTTGATCTTTTGAGTATCAACCCGAAGACAAAAATCATTAAAACTGATAAATGGGCCATTTAATTTTCTTTCATTTAAGATGTTTTCAATGGCGGCTTCTCCAACATTTTTAACAGCACTTAAACCAAAACGAATAGCTATTTTTTCTAAAGAATCTGGGTTATCTTCAATTTCAAATCCTTTTTGAGATTTATTTATATTTGGAGGTCCAACTATTATTCCCATTTTTCGGCATTCTTGAACACCGTCGGTTATTTTTTCAGTATCACCTGATTCAGCAGTTAAAAGAGCACACATGTATTCAACTGGGTAATTAGCTTTCATATAGGCGGTACGATAAGCCAACATACCATATGAGGCAGCATGGGCTTTGTTAAAACCGTAACTAGTAAATGGTTCAATAAGTCCAAAGATTTCTTTGGCTTTGGTTTTGGTATAGCCATTCTTAATGCAACCATTAATAAATTTTTCTTTTTGGGCAGCCATTTCTTCTGGAATTTTTTTACCAATAGCTTTTCTAAATTTATCAACTTCAATCCAACTATAACCAGCCAATTCAATAGCGGTGTATAAACAGTCATCTTGGTAAACTAAAAGACCATAAGATTTTTCTAAGATTTTTTCCATTTTAGGGTCAAAAAAAGTTATTTTTGAAGGGTCGTTTTTACGAGCGATATATTCTGGGATAATAGCCATTGGCCCGGGACGATAAAGAGCTACCATAGCCATAAGATCTTCAACTCGATTTGGTTTTAATTCTTTAATCCATTTAGTCATTCCCTCACCAGCTAATTGGAAGACACCCATAGTGTCGCCTCGAGAAAGCATGTCAAAAGTTTTGGTGTCATCTAGAGGTAATTTTCTTAAATTAATATCAATTTTTTTAGTTCGACGAACATTAACAACAGCTTCTCCTAAAAAGGATAAATTTCTAATTCCTAGAATATCAAATTTTATAAGACCAACATCTTCACAAGCATGCATTTCATATTGAGTAATAATTTTATCCCCACCGGTTTCTAATTGAGTAGGTGAAAAATCATTAATGGTAGTAGGAGAAATAACAATAGCACAGGCATGAACACTGATATGACGAGCGCAGCCTTCAATCTGTTTGGCAGCATCAATTATTTTTTTTGAATCAGGGTCAGAAGTATAAAGGGTTTTTAGTTCAGGGGTGGTGGCAATAGCTTTATCAATGGACATGGGGAATCCTTGGGAACCCATGGGAATTAATTTACTAATTTTATCTCCGACAGTATATTCATAACCTAAAACTCGAGCAGTATCACGGACAGCACCTTTGGCCATCATTCGACCAAAAGTACAGATTTGAGCAACAGCATCTTTGCCATACTGGTCAATGATGTGATAAAGCATATCCTGTCTTTTAGTATCAGAAATATCTAGATCAATATCGGGAGGAGAAGGACGATCTTTGTTTAAAAATCTTTCAAAAGGAAGTTGATAAATAAGAGGATCAACTGAAGTAATTTCTAAAACAAAAGCAACTAAGCAGCCAGCGGCGGATCCCCTAGTGTTAGTAGGAGTGTCATTTTTTTCGGTCCATTGGATAAAATCACGCATAATTAAAAAGTAAGCAGCATATCCTTTAGAACAAATGATATTGAGTTCATATTCTAAACGATCAGTTATTTCTTTAGTTAATTCTCCATAGTGATTTTTAGCTTCTTGGTAGACCAATTCTTTTAAAACTTCTTCATCAGTTTTTTTAGGTGGTAGTTTGAATTTGGGAAAATACCACTTACCTAATTCAATTTCTAGATTACATTTATCAGCAATTTTTTGAGTGTTTTCTAGAGCATCTGGAAAATCGGCAAATTGTTGACTCATTTCTTCTGGTGACTTGATGTAAAAATCATCCCCAGCAGTTAACATACTCATTCTTTTGGAATCGTTAATAGTGGTTTGGGTGTTAATCATGAGTAAAACATCTTGAGCAAAAGCATCTTCTCTTTTAAGATAATGAGCATCATTGGTAGCAATTAAAGGAATTCCTAATTCTCGACTGATTTTTATAATACCTTCGTTAGCTAAATCTTGTTTTTTAAGTTTTGGATATCGCATAATTTCAAGATAATAATCTTGACCAAATAGGTTTTGAAAGTCTTTGGCTCTAGATTTAGCTTTTTCATAATTGTCATTTAATATAAGTTGAGCTATTTCTCCTTCAATACAGGCACTACTACAAATTAGGCCGTTGTGATATTTAGTTAGGGTTTCCCAATCAATACGAGGTTTATAGTAATAACCTTCGGTACTAGCAATACTGGTCATTTTCATGAGATTTTTATAGCCTTGGATATTTTTAGCCAATAAAATTAGATGTTGATTCCGCCTATTAGCAGCTGATTTATCAAGTCGGCCATTATTGGCTAAATACATTTCACAACCGATAATTGGTTTAATGTCAGCTTTTTTACAGGCTTTATAAAATTCAATAGCACCGTACATATTGCCATGGTCAGTGATGGCAATAGAATTCATTCCCATTTCTTTGACAGTATTAACCAATTTTTTGATATTAGTTAGCCCGTCTAAGAGTGAATATTCAGTATGAACATGTAAGTGAACAAAATTGGACATAATAGATTTTATCAATTAAAGCATTTGCTTAAGTGCTTTAATTCTGTCTTCAATCGGGGGATGAGTCGAAAACATACTAGCAAGTTTATTGCCTTTGAATGGATTAGTAATATAAAGAGAAGCAGTGGCAGTAGAAGCAGTTTCTAATTTATTGGAATCTTGGGAAATTTTGGTTAGGGCATCAATAAGGCTTTGTGGTTGACGAGTGAGTTTTACTCCAGAGGCATCGGCAAAATATTCACGTCTACGAGAGATGGCTAATTGAATTAATTGAGCAATAAGCGGGGCAAAAATAATGAGAATTAATCCAATAATGGCTAGAATGGCTCCACTGTTGTTATTATTATCGCGGCGACGACCAAAAAAAGTGCTGCGGGCAGCTATATTAATTAAGATGGATAGGGTTCCAATTAAAATACTAACAATAGTCATTAATCGGATATCATAATTTTTAATATGAGAAAGTTCATGGGCAATGACAGCTTCTAGTTCACTTCGATTTAATTTTTCTAAAAGACCAGTGGTGGCACAAATGACGGCATGTTGAGGGTCACGACCAGTAGCAAAAGCATTGAGAGCAGGACTATCTATGACGTAGATTTTAGGAACTGGGGTTTGATTTGCCAAGCTTAGATTTTCAGTAACAGTGTAAAAATTAAAGAATTCTTTTCTAGTGGCATTTCTAGCTTGATTAAGGCTTAGAACTAATTTATCTCCCCAAAAATAACTGGCGCTGGCAGAAAAAATAGAAAAAATGAAGGCCATAATTAAAAAAGAACTGTCTAGATTAAAGGAATAAGTGATTAAATAGGCAACTAAAATAACAAATATAGTAAAAAGACTAATAATGACACCTGACCTTATTTTGTTTCTAGTGATTTGCTCATAGACATTAATCATAGTTGATTAGAGATTTACTTTAGGATTTTTCATTTCTTCACTATTGACCTTAAGTTGTTCAGCCTCAGTAGGGGTATCTAATCCTTTTTCTTTTTTAAATCCAAAAAGAGAAGCTACCCAAACACCAGGAATGGTAACAATAGAGACATTATAATCAGCGGTTAAGTCAATTAGAGTTCGACGAGAATACATGAGTTTATCAGCAGTATCACGAAGTTCATCCATAAGGTTATTGACTAATCCTGAGGCTTGGATTTGAGGGTTACTTTCCATAATTACTTTTAATGAACTAATTGTTTTATTGATTAAGCTTTGGGCTTGATCAATTTTTTTGCCACTTTGAGTATTGATGGCCTCATCAATACTTTTTCGAGCATTGGTTAAATCTTCGAATATTCCCTTTTCGTGTTTCATATAGCCTTTGACTGAATCAATTAGATTAGGAATTAAATTGGCTTGACGTTTAAGTTGATTACCAATTTCTTGAATAGAGGCACCAATTTGGATTTGGAAACGTTTAAGTTTGTTATAAAAAGTTAGTAAAAATAAGGCTAAAATAACAACAATAGCGAGAATATAGATCATAGTTTATGTTTAAGCTTTAACTTTTTATTATAACATTTTTTAGCGGTTTCGATTTCATTTTCTCCGGTTCTATATTGTGGTTTAATGTAGCAAAGTTTTAAAAATTTATAGAGTTTTTTTTCATTAGAGAAAGTGTATGTTTTACCTGTTTTTAGGTTTTTTATACCATATTCAGAAACAGATAAACCAAGGGATAAAGCATGTTTTCGAAGTAAAATATTATGTTGACGTGAACCCGTAAAATGTTGAACTAAAGAACTAAAGTTTTTGGGTGGTTGAACCATAATATCAACTCTAGTGTCGGAATAAATTTTAATAGAGGCTTTTTTAGGACCAATATCAATAGTTTGGATATTGTCGGGATAGTTGATAAAACAAGTGAGAATTTTTTGAGAATTATTGGATTTGGCGGCAATATCAATATCTCCAACTGTAGTGGTTTGACGACGAAGACTACCAAGAGCAATAAACTCAATTTTGGGAAATTTTTGATTTAAATATTTAATAATTTTATTAGCAGTAATTTTGGCCTCTTTATAATTCATTCGGTGTGATTGACCTAAAAAGGCTAAAGTATTTTCCAAAATAGAATTTTGAGATTTTTTTCCAAAATTAGGCCAATTTTCTATTTTCCCATTTTGGGCATATTTAATTAGTTGGTTAAGAGCATTAATAGGTTTTTTAGAAAACTTTAATTTTTTGGTCAAAATGGAGGCAGTTTTGGGTCCAATACCATTGACTTTGGTAAAAGTAAAAACGCTGGGGTGAATATTTTTAAAAGCTTTGATAATATCGGGATGAAGTTTATTTTTGTCTAGTAGATAAGTAATTTTTTTAAAAATATTGGGACCAATACCAGGTATATTATCAACTAATTTTGGATTTTTTTTAAAAAGTTTTTGGATTGATTTTGGATAAGTGAGAATAGTTTCGGCAGCATCTTGATATGATTTGATTCGAAAAATGTTTTTCTTTTTGATTTCGTAGGCAGTAGCGATATTTTGGAGGATTTCAGCAATTTGAGAATTAGTATATATTTTAGCCATAATTAATTATATAAAATTATAAAATTTTATGTTCCACATTATTATTATCTTGAAATATTACAAACGTTGTTTATAGTATAAAGTTTTGGTATAGTATCAAAGTAATTAGACCAAGGGCTTGTGGTGCAGCGGTCTAGCACATCCGCCTGTCACGCGGAAGATCGTGGGTTCGAATCCCATCAGGCCCGCA
>JAQTUF010000020.1 GCA_028710865.1 Candidatus Shapirobacteria bacterium | reverse complement strand
GTGCATGCTTTGGGAGCATGAGGTTGCAGGTTCGAATCCTGTATCCCCGACTTTATTTGATTTTTATGTGATAAGTCCCAATATTAAAAGTGTTTTGTCCTAGTCTGAAATATCTGTATCCAGAATGGCTTATTGTTATTACAAGTAATATTAAGATCAATAATATTGATATTTTTATTGGCTTTGTTGATAGATAGTGGTCGAAAATCAATGCAGTGTGTTTGGTTACATTAGCTAATGAAGCTGTAAAAATAGCAGATAAAGGGATAAAATACGTGGCTGATAGGATTTTTTGTGGATCTGAATTGTTTATTTCTAGGAAGTACTCGATACAAATGATAAATAATATAAGAGAAATGGTTAGTTCTATAAGATGGCCAATTGTGTTAGCTACACTAAGTTGACTAGCTTTTTTGATTCCAAAAATTATTGGAATAATAAATAAGGTTGTTATATAGAATATGTGTAGAGGTTCTAGCCCCATTTTTTGAATTAATCTTTTAATAAAAGTGTAACATTTAAATGTTTTTTGGTAGAATACTTAAGTTTATTTGCGGGGTTAGTTGAGCGGTTCAACACGACCCTTCCAAGGTTGAAAGACGGGTTCGACTCCCGTACCCCGCTCAGAGGTTGTTAAATTGAATCGTGGAAAGAGAGAATGGAGTTGATATCTTTTGTTTTTTTAAGTTTTGAATCAATAGTGAATTCTGGAGGAAAACTTGGAAAATCAGGAAAGTCGATTAATTCAGCTATTTGATTGATAATAGTTTTGGCGGTAAGATTGAGTGATTTTTTATCTTCACGAATACGATTAGTGACAATAAAATCGGCTTTTTTTGGGGCTTTTTTTAGTTCCCAGCCGGTTTTGGCAAGACGAATATCAATGTCTTCATTAGTTCTTTTTTGGATCAACCAATTTTGATATTCAGAAAAGTTCATATCAGGAAGAACAAAAACTTTGAGAGTGAAAACTTGGTTTTGAGTGATAGTGTTTAAATATTTTTCAGTTTTTGACCAGCCACTCATTTCGATTTGTGAATAAACAATTGGTGATTGATGTTGAAGGGCATCGTTTAAGCTTTTTTTAGGAAGGCCATAAAGATGGTTGCCGCGTTTAATATATTCTAAAAATTCTTGATTTTTGATGGAGGATCGAAAAGTTTTAGTATCTTTGAAAAAGAAATAATCTTTACCCTCTATTTCCCCTTCTCTTGGAGGACGAGATGTACCAGTAATAGTTTTTTTAAAAAGATTAGGAGCTAAAATTTCGATTTCTTCGCGGATAGCATCTTTACCACCGGCAGTGACACCAGAAAAAAGAAGCATAATTTTACTGTATTTTTGTTTGAATTTTTTGGATTTGGTTTTTGGAGAAATCCATAGACCATATTTTTCTAAAGATAAGGAGAATCTTTGATATTCAGAAATAATTTCTTTAAGTTGATGAGGGAGGAGTCTGGGATTTTTTTCTTGTAAAAGTTTAATTATTTCTTTTCCAGATTCGATTTCTTTTTTAGATATATTAGATTTCATTAATTGTTTTATTTAAAATTTTGTCGTTTTCGTCAATAGTGAAACTGGCTTTGACCTTTTTACCAGAAAGAATTAGTGGTAGCCAAAATGGGTCGTCGGGCCACATAGATTTAAATGGTAATTTATTTTGATCAAACCATTGTGGCTTCATCTCTTCGGTTTCTGATGGTTCTCCATTCCAATTAGTGGTGATATAAACCCAAACTTGTTGGTTCCATTCTGGTTTATTTTTGTAGTAAAAATTAATAGTGGCTAGATGTTTTATATTTTTAGGTGTGACATTGATTTCTTCTTGAGTTTCGCGAATAGCAGTATATTTAATTTTTTCGTTTTTATTTGGTTTACCGCCGACACCATTCCATTTATTTATACCGAAACTTCTTTTTTTCATGGCAAGTAAAACTTGTTGACCTTTTATTAAAAATAAAAGTGTGCTTCGTTTCATAGTTTATTTTACAATATATAGGTATTTTAGGGTAGAATATGATGTTGCCAGGGTGTTGAAATTGGTATACAAGCATCGCTCAGAACGGTGTGTCGCAAGACGTGTGGGTTCAAATCCCTCCCCTGGCACCGATTCAATGAAATATTTATTATTACCATTAGTTTTAATTTTAATAGTAATTCAGGTAGTTTTGGCTCAGAATATTGGATTATTAAAACAGTCAGAAGTTGAATTAATTGATCAGCAACAAAGGATGAATGAATATCCGCCGCGTTTCTATCGTTTGGCAAATATTTTGGAAAAACGTCCTGAGAGTCGTTTAATTTATGTTTTACAGGATAATTTTTTTTCGGTTTTTGTTTTTAGACCCATTTTTATGTTGTTTGTTCCTTTAATTATGATTGGTTTTTTTTATTTATTAAAAGAAAAATATTATTGGATTTTAGGGGTGGGTTTATTTTTACCATTGTTGGTAATAACAGTAATCGGGTCTAATAATCGTTATGGTAATTTTTGTTTATATCCTTTTTTATTAATATCATTTTTTTATGGCTTGGCTTCGATTTTCCGAAAAAAGTAAATTAGTTTTAGTTTTGTTTTTTGCGTTTTTAGTATTTACTTATAAGCTTGGGGATATACCCCTTGGGGTTTATAGTGATGAGACTGTGGTTGGGTATGACGCTTATTCAATCCTTTATAATTTTCGTGATCATTGGGGAAAATTTTTACCGGTATATTTTAAATTTTTTGGATCTTATACTCCAGGCTTGTTTGTTTATTTACAAACAATTCCGATTAAATTATTAGGGTTAGATTCTTTTTCGGTTAGAATTTTATCGGTTTTATCAATGTTGTCTATTGCTGTTGCTATTTTTGTTTTTTGGAAGAAGAGTGAGGTTTATAAAAAGTCTTATCTTCCGTTGTTATCAGTTTTTTTGTTTGTTATTAGTCCTTGGACTGTATTTAATGCCAGAATTGGTTATGAAACTACTTTTGCTTTTGCTTTGATTTCTTGGGGAATTTTGCTTTATAAAAATCCACTTTTGTCTTTTAGTTTGATTTCATTGTCGACTTATGCCGGGCATAGTCAACGTTATTTGGCACCTTTGGTTATGGGTCTTATTTTCTTCATTTTCTATTTTAAAAAAGTGCCATTTAAAAAAATATTAAGACCATTAATAATATCTGTAATTATTCAGATTCCTAACTTAATATTATTGTTTACTCCCTCTTTTTGGGTAAAGAATAGTAGTTTTTCCAGTAACTTTTGGAGTCAATATATATCCTATTTTTTACCGTCGAATCTTTTTAATGGACAGGATTTTGATTTACAAAGATCAATACCGGAATTATCGGTTTTTTATTTTTGGATGTTTATCCCCTGGATTGCAGGTTTTTATGCTATTTATAAAAATTGGAAGAAACCTATTTATAAATATTTATTTTTTTTGGCATTGATATCTCCGATTCCAGCGGCATTGGCAAATACTAATTATTCAACGCAAAGATCATTATTACTTTTATTGCCTTATATTTTGATTATTTCTTTGGGAATGGATAAAATTTTAGTAAAAATTAAATCGAAAACTTTTATTCTGTTTTTATTTTTGGTGTTTTTGTATTCTTTAATTTTGCTTTGGCGATCATATTTTGTTTTGTTGCCGGCGGAAAGAAATAGGGCATGGAATTTTGGTTATGAGAAATTAGCAGACTTTGTTGTGGCTAATAGCGATAAAAAGTTTGTGATTGATAATAGTCGGTCGGTTGCTTATATAGAACTTTTATTTTTTTTAAAATACAATCCGATAGATTTTCAAAGAGAAAATAATTTGTTTGGGAATGATTATTATCGAAATATTTCTTTTTCAGGGAATGTAAATTTTTCCAATATTGAAACTAGACCAATAGATTGGAAAACTGATGTTTACAAAGAAGAAATTATGGTGGGTGATGTTTTGTCTATTTCCGACGATCAGGTACGAGAACATTGCCTTGATAGGGTTTTTGAGATCGATGATTTGAATGGTAAAGTTTTGTTGGTTGGATATAAAACAAATCCGGAGATAAAATTGCGAGAATTGGAGAAATAAATAATTATTTTTTTGGGAAAATTGATATAATAGAAGCACTTTAAAAGCCGAGGTAGCCAAGATGGTCACGGCACTGGTCTGAAAAACCTGGGATGTCAGTTCGAGTCTGACCCTCGGCACATAATTTTAAAGTTGAAAAGTGTGGGTTAGCGGCACTGGTCTGAAACCCCGCAGCAGCGGGGCGAGTCTGACCCTAGGCACATTAAAGTACTTTCAAAATAAGAACTTGTAAACATGCGGGAATAGCTCAATTGGTGGAGCGTCTCCTTGCCAAGGAGAAGGTCGCGGGTTCGAATCCCGTTTCCCGCTCATTTTTTTTGGGCCGTTTAGCTCAGTTGGTAGAGCGCTTCGTTTACATCGAAGATGTCGGGGGTCCAAGTCCCTCAGCGGCCACCCGAAACCTAAAAAATGCCGATGTGGTGAAATTGGTATACACGTACGCTTGAGGTGCGTATGCCGCAAGGCGTGGGGGTTCAAGTCCCTCCATCGGCACTCGACAAAAGCTCGCTTTTGAATATTGCCCTGTCGTCTAATGGTAGGACATCAGCCTTTGGAGCTGAGTATTGTGGTTCGAATCCATGCAGGGCAACATATTTTTATTTTCAGCAGCTATAACTTCCAAACTCTCTAAAATTGGGGATAATTTGGTGTTAGAAAATCCTGGAAAAGTATAAATAATTCCGTCTGGGAAAAACTTTCTTTGTATATTTAATTTAGTGGAATAATCGGCAGATTCCCAAAAGTCACTCAATGTTAGAAGTATTTTTTTGGCGTGGTTAATTAAATACTCAATTTTGAACTCTTCTCCGATGCTAGAAGATAGTTTTAATTTTGTTTGATTAATCTCATCTTTGATTTTATCTAGTCTTTCTTTTCCATCCTCTTTGTCGTATGTTCCATCCTCGATTAAGTCCATAATTCTGTTCTTATTTTTTTCTAAAGAAACTAGTATTTTATTTATTTTGTTGGTTTCGTTTTCAAATTCTCCCTTTCTCTGCTCGTATTTTTTTAACAATATTTCTTCAAAGCGTTTCAAATATTTTTCTTTAATTTTTAGCTTTGAAAAAAAATCAATGAATTGTTCTTCAAATTCTGTTTTTGACACAGATTTTTTACCAACTGAACATTTTGAATTATGACAATAATAAAGTGGAGTTTTGTTTTCTTTATGTCCACACCAAGCTGCGGTCATTTTATTTCCACAGACACCACAATACAATCTATCTCTTAACGGAAAAGTGTCATTTTCGGTAATGTGTCTGATGCCTTTCAATTTACCTTTTTTCATAATTTCCTGACATTTATTATAAACGTTTAGATTTACCATTGGGATATGTTTACCATCATATTCTTTTTGGTGACACCAATTTGGTGCTATTAAGATACCAGCATAATATTTTGTATTTAGAATTTTTTGTATGAATTGTGGGTAAAAACGAATCCTTTTGCCTTTATGGTCATAAACTAATTTGTCTTCAAATACCTTTGAGAGTGAATTGATGGTGTAATTGCCAGTAGAAAATTTTTCAAAAACAGATTTTATATCGTCAAAGCATTTTTCATCAATTATTGATACCGTTGCCCTATTATCTTTGTCTGTTTGGTTGATATACCCTGTAGCGACTTTCCAAGGGAAAACGCCATTTTCTAGGAGTTTTTCTTGGGCTAGTTTGACTCGTTGTTTCCTGACTGAGTTGTCAAATTGAGCAATTGCAGCTAATATTCCCTCCATTAATTGTCCTGTTTCTGTATCGTCAATTGGTTCTGTGGCACTTCTCAACTTGAAACCAAGTTTAGTTATTTCAGACTTCAAATAATAATGTTCCTGGCTATCTCTTGCAAAACGGTCAAGCTTAAAAACAACGAGAGTGTCTGCTTTGCTTTTATTTTCTTTACAAAAAGCTATTAATTCCAGTAATCGTTTTACATTACCAGCATCAGCCGATTCAGCTTCCCATTTTTTAATACTGACTATTTCTAGCTTGTTACGCTCACAATAGGCTTTACAGCTTTCGAGCTGTACCTCAGTGCTAGTATTCCCTCTTTGTTTTTCATTACTAAATCTAGTGGCAATTATGGCTTTATTTAATATCATTTTTTGATGTTGATTTGATTTCAGTATAGCATCGGGTAGCGACTCGATGTAAATAATCATCAATTACTACATCAGCCAAGTCAGACAATATGTTGTTAATTTCCTCTTCTTCACCAATCGTATCCTTTTTGATTTCTGTCTTAGGATTATTGACCAACATATAATTATAGATACTTAGTAATTAGAGAAATAAAATAAATTAAAGAAAATAAATAAACACCAACTCATAAGTTTTGGGTTAATTTATGACTTTGTCTTTCAATTAATTCTTGGCGTTTTTTCAAGAAATCGTCTTCATTAAGGAATAGTTTTGATGCTGCTTCTTGACCATTGTCTTTAATTGCGGCTGTTGTGATAGGGACTACTCCACTTTTTTTATTTGGGGTGAACATTTGATAATTACTTATCTGAGTCCCCTCTTTATGATTCTTCAAAAGACCAATTTTAATGAGTTTATTTCTCTTTTTATTGACGGTTGTCGGGTCACAATTTAATTGTTCAGCGATAACTTTGTCTCCTGCCGTCACAACTCCGACTGTCGTATACATATGACCAAACTCGGCTTGGGTGATAAAAACCATATACCAAAATAAGTCTGACTGAGTAAGAACTCCTTGGTTTATTAAGGTAAAAATACTTCTCGGTACTGGGACGACACCTATGAGGTTGAAATTAACTTCAATTTTCATACTTTTATTTTTGAACTATCAGCAAACGGAAATGTTTCCATAACTAGGTCACATATCAGTTTTTCTTGCCTTTTTTGATAGCGTTCAACCGCCGCCATAATTATTTTCCTATTATTTGTTTGTCTAAGAGAATTTTCTAAATTTCTTTCAATTTGTTTTGATTCTTTTATAAGTGCGTAAAGTCTCTTTTTTAGTATGCTAGGACCGTTAGAAATGTTGTTTAATAATTTTTTGGTATATTTCACCATATATCTCCTTGTTAAATTTTTAATGTTTTTGTAGCTTTGGGAAATTTCTTAGACCAAGGACGAAATGGATAAAGTGGGCATTGGGAATCTTCACAATCAAATCCTTTCTGTTGGCAAACACAGTCGTAACACTTCTGTTTTATGGCTTTTTCTTGGGCTCTTAATAAGTTCATTATTTGATATTTATTTTGATTTTTGAGTTTCATAGGTTATGAATAAAGACGTGTTTTAACTTCCTTTAAACTTTGGAAATATTCCATAGGAGAAACGGATAGAGTTCTATCCCAAAAAGTCTGGACTATAGTTTGGAGTTCGTTTGAGTCTGGAAAAATAAAAACACTTTCTTTGGGATTGGTTTTATCAACTTCAACTACTGGATAATAGATGTTAATTGCTCCAGCAAGGGCTAGTGATGTAGTCTGAAAATACTTTTTATTTTTATATTGAGCATCTTTCATACTCAATATATTGCCATATTTATGGCATTATTCGGTTACATTTTTTCAGGGAGTTTTTTGTTACTTTTTTTTACAAAACAAGTCCGCAACTGTTCTTCTGTAATATTGACCAAATGCCCCGACAGTTTTTATATCTTTGTTTTTAAAATTATTTTCATTAGTGCATAGTTTTGCCCATTTTGCTGCCATATCGTTATAATTTGTTTTAGGGTTATTTTTCTTCATTCCTAATATTGCTATTTTTTCTTCTGATAGGTCTGTATATCCGCGACTTTTTGGTAAATTACTTAGTAGAGTATTGAATTTATCTCCGTTATTTTCAATAAAATTGATGATTGCTTCTGACTTTACCGAAGAGGTTATTTTAATAAACACGGCTTTTTCACTCAAATCATAATTTTGACTATTAAGGTCTTCTTCATTAAAAATTGAATACACGGATATTCCGTTTCTTTCCCGCCCGTCAGATTCAGTTGGTAAAACTATATTTGCCAACAAAATACTTTTTAATTGATTTTTTACATAGTCGTCACAGTTAAATTTTTCCAATATTGATTGGATTTCATTATTGATTTTGATTCCAATATCAGAGTTGTCACTCAAAGTGAAAGGGCTGTAAGATTCAAGATATTCAGAATAAGTTAACCCATTATCAGGAATCCCCAACATACGTCTAGCTCTTATAATTTCCTTTTCAAATTCTGTGTTAATTTCTAAACATTTTATTTTCCAGTAACTTTCATCAGAAAAAGTCAGTAATCCTGGCACATCTTTTATTAACTCGATTTTATTAATCTTTACTGGTCTTTTTCCTGCGGCTCTTATTTCCTCTAGGGTGGAAAGAGGACTCATTGGTAAACCACCAATAATAAATGATATTTTCATTAAATTTTTATACTTATATTATCCTTATTATCCCGCAAAATTACTGTTTTTCAATCAATCTAGACAGTTTTTGGATATAGTTCATCAACTGCCACTTCTAAGGCGAAAGCTATTTTATAAAGTGATAATGATGAAGGAAGTCTTTTTGAAGTTTCAATAAGATTAATATATGTCCTATAAAAACCGCATTTACTAGCTAGTTCATCTTGAGTTATCCCCTTATTGGTTCTTATTTTTCTAATATTGTCTCCGAGGATATTTTGGAATTTAGTTTTACTTAACATTGACCAAATTGTCCAAATAATCGCACTAGAGATAAACGCACTAATAGTAGAATTACATATTCAAAATACGGAACAATAGGTATATTATATTAAGTAACGTAATTTACTAAATTAAAATGAAAAAGACCAAAAATGATAGTAAAAATCCTATAGAAAAATATTCAAGGAGAGCGTGGGATTATTTTTGGATTACGACAATTCTTACTTTTTTTTGTTTGGCTTTAATCTGTATTAAATTTGCTAGTCAGGATATAAACATACTGAGTAATTCTAAATTAGCAGGAATGTTTAGTCTAAATATTTTCCTTGGAATCGTGACTT
>JAQTUF010000009.1 GCA_028710865.1 Candidatus Shapirobacteria bacterium | reverse complement strand
TCCTTGGGAGAAGTATTTTTGACTAAAAAGGAAAAATTGCGCAGTCTTTCAATAAAGATTGCTGGTAGATTTACCCAAAATTCTTTAGTGGAATAGTTTTTGATAATGATATAAATCCAATTTTTAAAATCCATTTTTTGACGGAAGTTTCCCATAGTGTTGCTGGTACCGCCGCCGAGGTGATAACAAATTGCTTGAGGAATGTAGAGAGTTTTAAAACCAAGTTTGTGAAGACGTAGGGATAAATCGACATCTTCTTCGTAAGCAAAAAAATCGTTATCAAAGAGACCAACTTTTTGAAGAATATCTTTTTGATAAACAACTAGGGCAGCGGAGGCACCCCATATTAATTTATTAGAGTTATGGTTTTTTATATCTTTAGAAGAAAATGTTTTGCCATTGGAAATATTTTGGGCTTTTCCTTGAATAAAAAATTTTAATCCTTGGGATTCATAGTGGGTTCCCTCTTTGTCGAGAACAGTACCAAAGAAAGTGATAATTTTTGGATCTTTATTTTCTTTGATGGTTTGGGAAATTAGTTTAAACCAATTTGTTTTCAGATGGAGGTCATTATTACAAGGAATAACAAAGTCGTATTTTGATTTTTTAATACCAAGATTGATTGCTGAAGCAAAACCAAGATTTTTTGACTTTCTGATTATTTTTAAATCTTTAAAATTAAAGTTTTGGACTATTTGTAAACTGTTGTCCTGGGAATTGTTGTCAACAATGACAATTTCAAATTTTGAATTAGGACAGTTGTTGATGGCTTTTTGAAGAGAGTCAAGACATTTGGGTAAAAATTTGGCACCATTATGGTTGGGAATGATAATGGAAAAATTTATTTGATTCATTTGATATTGGATAAGTCTACTATATCCCCTGTTTTAAGGCCAATTTTTTGACAATCGCCGGCGTTGATTTCGAGGACATATTGAGCCGGTGAAGAATTTTTGTAAATTTTTTGAGAATTAGTTTCAGTGGCGGTTTGAATATCAACTATTTTACCGTCGGAATCAATCCAGATTAAATCCAAAGGAAAGAGTGTGTCTTTCATCCAAAAAGGGAGAGTTGATTGATAATTAAAGAGAAAAATCATACCACAGTTGGAGCAGAGTTGGTCCCGATGGGAAAGACCTTGGCTTTTTTGGGTAATAGTTTGGGCAATTTCGATTTGATAATCGTGGCCGTTTAGCTTTAAATTTGTGTTTTGATAGTCTTTTTTGAAGAATAAATTGAAAATTATATATAGAGCCACAAGAATAAGAAGAACGATGGTGATTATGGAGATATTTTTTGCCATATTTTTTGACCGACTAGGTCCCAAGTATAATGATTTTTAACGTAATTTAAACCGTTTTGACCGAATTCAGTACGAAGTTTTGAATTATTAATTAGTTTTTGAATTTGTTTTTGAAGATCTTCTTGATCATCAATTTTGAAGTTGAGACCGCCGTGACTTTTTTGGACCAATTCTTGGAGGGGTGGAATATCGGTAGTTAAAACCGCCTTTCCTCTAGCCCAGGATTCAATTAGAACCAGACCAAAACTTTCCTGAATGGAAGGGAGAACTAGAAATAGAGAATTATCAATTAAATTAATTAATTCTTTTTTATCAAAAACATTGAATTTGAATTCCATATGTTTTTTGATTTTGGAATTTAAGGATTGATATATTTTTTGGATTTCAGGGTAAAAGAGAGTTTTTTGACCAACTATTATTAGAGAGGCATTGGATTTTATTTGAGAGAAACTTTTGATAAGTAAATCGACTCGTTTATGGGAACAAAGATTGCCGATAAACAAGATATTTGGTTTTTGGTTGGATTTTTCTTTTATTTTTGAAATGATGAAATTAGAATCGACTCCATTGCCGGCTAGAATTATTTTTTGAGGATTGATTTTATATTTTTGAACAAAATAATCAGTTTCATATTGGGTCAGAGTCCAAATAAAATCAGTTTTTTGGAGAGTTTTGATTAGGGGTAAAGCGTGAAAGTCGGGATCGGTCTGGTGAAAAGAAGCATTGATTAGTAATTTAGTTGATTGATGATTTATTAAATTAGTTAAAAACTTAAAAAAACGGGCATAGAGAATGGTGGTGGTGGGAAGGGGTCCGGCGATGATGTAATCCGGTTTAAATTTAATAATTTTAGAAGTTATTTTTATAAATGGAATTATTTTAAAGATGGGTCCTTTTTGAGAGACTTTTAATAGTCCGTAAAGATAAGATTTTTTCGGAAGAAAGAGATTTATAAATTTTAAGGGGCGACGAAGGTGGTGATAAACAGGAAGTTTTAGAACATTGGATTGATAATTTTTAGGGATTTTGGATTTTTGATATTTTGATTTAGTAAAATCGTCGGTACTAGAACAGTCGGAAGAAAGATAAAGAGTTTGATGATTATTTTGTTGGAAAAATTGGCCGAGCTTCCAAACTACTTTTGATCCTCCATCGACTGCGGGTGGAAAAATATGACTAATAAGCAGAAATTTGCTCATGGGTTTATTATACGTGGTATTCTATTTTAGTTTATGTTTAAGACGGTTAAAAAGATTTTCGCCTCCAGAATATTTAAATTGATTTTTTCATCAGTATTAATTTATCTAGCCTTTAGAAAATTTGACGTTCTAAATTTACTTTCTCAGTTGGCAGGAGTGAAAATATGGTTTGTAATTTTAAATATTTTTATTTCGATTTTTTTTGTTTTTCTTATTTCTTATCGTTGGAGTTTACTTTTAATTAAAAAACCAAAATTTAGTGATTTTTTGAATTTTGCCAAGTCTAGTTGGGCGGCTTCTTTTTATGGATTGTTTGTGCCAAGTATGGCGGGAACTGATGTGGTCAAATGGTTGATTATTGATAATAAGTATCCGGAGATTTCAAAAACGAAATTATTAGGATCGGTTTTTTTGGATAGGTTTATAGGGATGTCAACTTATATGTTTGTAGGTTTTATTTTTGTATTTGTGGCTAGATCCAAAGGTATTTTTGTTCCTGATTTTCTTTTGGTGTTGATTGGTCTTTTAGTTTTGGGTTGTTTATCTTTCTATATTTTCATTTATTTTTTTGACATTAATAAAACTATCTTTAGATGGAAGATTTTTAAAAGATGGAAAGTCCTTAATAAGTTAATTCCGGTGGGAGAATTGGTTAATAGAAAAAATTTGGGACAAATAGTGAAGGGTCTTTTGTTGTCGGTAGTGAGTGAGTTTGGTTGGGTACTTCAACTTTGGTTTATAAGTTGGTATTTTGGGGCAAATTTGAGTTTATTTTCGATATTGGTTTATATCCCGGTGATTTCGGTGATTTTGTTGTTGCCAATTTCAATTGCTGGTTTTGGAGCCAGAGAGCAATTGTATTTATTTTTCTTTTTGAAGGTCGGGGGTGTGGCCGAGGGGATTTTATTGACTTCTACTTTCGGTGGTATTTTAGCGGTATTGAATTGTTTGATAGGTGGATTGGTTACTTTGACTCCTGATTTTAAGAAAATTGACAAAAAATAGTAAAATAGTGTGTTTTAATTAAAAAGTTATAAGTTTGTTAAATATTTAATTATGATTTTAGTCGTCGGAGGGGCAGGATATATTGGCTCCCATATTAATAAAGAATTAAATAAAGAAGGGTATAAAACGGTTATTTTTGATAGCTTAGTTAAAGGTCATAAAGAAGCAGTTAAGTGGGGAGAATTTTTTGAAGGAGATCTAAGTGATATCGAACAAATAAGAGAAGTTTTTAAAAAATATCCAATTGAGGCAGTGATGCATTTTGCTGCTTTTATAGAGGTGGGAGAATCGGTTAAAGATCCGCAGAAATATTATCAAAATAATTTAGAGAATACTCTTAATTTATTTCAGGTGATGTTGGAGAATAATGTAAAAAAGATTATTTTTTCTTCAACCGCAGCAACTTTTGGTAACCCTGAATATATACCGATAGATGAAAAACATCCTCAAAACCCGATAAACCCTTATGGACAGGCAAAATTAATGGTGGAAAAAATATTATCTGATTATGACAATGCTTATGAGTTAAAATCGGTAGCTTTGAGATATTTTAATGCTTGTGGTGCAGATTTGGACGGAGAAATTGGTGAAAATCACAGTCCAGAGTCACACTTGATTCCCCTTATTTTGGATGCAGCTATTGGTAAGAGGGAGGATATTAAAATTTTTGGAACTGACTACCCTACTCCGGATGGAACTTGTGTTCGAGATTATATTCATGTAATTGATTTAGCTCAGGCTCATGTATTGGCATTGAAGTATTTGATGGATAAAAATCAAAGTGATCGTTTTAATTTAGGTAACGGAAATGGTTTTTCAGTTAGAGAAGTGATTGATATGGCCAAAAAAGTTACTGGAATAGATTTTAAAGTGACTGAGGCTGATAGAAGGCCTGGGGATCCTCCGGAGTTGGTGGCTGATTCAAAAAAAGCTAAAGAGGTGTTGAGGTGGAGTCCAAAATATGCCGATTTACAGGTGATAATTGATAGTGCTTGGAAATGGCATCAAAAATCGAATGCTAAAAGTTAAGGGTAGTTGAATTTTCCCCTGTGCTTTGGTATAATCTTGTAAGTTGGAGAATATAAATAATATTAAGAAAGTTAAGCTAGGGGGAATTTTTTCGCTTGATTTTGGAGATGAAGTTCAACGAACAATGGTAGTTCCAGAAAAAGATAGGTATCGCTATGAAAACGATATGCCATTAACGGAAAAGAAAGAAGACGCTTTTAGTAGAGTCTTTTTTGTCTCTGATAAGGATCCTTTAGGAGTAGCTTCTTTGGGAAAAAATATAAATGAGGATATTGTATATAGGGTTGGAAATAATGAAATTAAGGCTAAAGTTGTCGAAATAGAATAAGATTGGTTAGTTAGCTTAGTTGTTTTGAATTGTTTTTTCTGATTATAATGTAGATGGATGAAGCTAATTAAAGAAATTGGAAAAGGTATTTTGCCGGAGGCACCTAAATTTAGAAAAATGGTGGGGCCGAGTTTTATTTTGTTGGGAATGGGTTTGGGTAGTGGTGAATTGATTTTATGGCCTTATTTATCAGCAAATTTTGGTTTGGGAATAATTTGGGCGGCAGTTATTGGAATAACTTTTCAGTTTTTTATAAATATGGAAGTGGAAAGATATACCTTGGTGACCGGGGAAAGTGTCTTTGTAGGTTTAGCTCGAAAGTTAGGACGGTTATCCCCTATTTGGTTTATTTTGTCGACAATGATCCCGTGGATGTGGCCAGGAATTGTATTGTCATCAGCAACGGTTCTGGCGGCCGTTTTGGGAATAAAAAGTGCTGGGTTAGTAGCGATACTAATGTTGTTAATGATTGGTTCGGTTTTAACTTTTGGAAAAGTTTACAAGACTCAGGAAAAATTACAAAAGATGGTGATTTATATTGGAGTGCCGGCGGTATTGCTATTGACAATATTCTTAGCCAAAGGAGCTGATTGGCAGAGTTTAATGAATGGTCTAATAGGTAAAGGTGAGGGCTTTTTGTTTATTCCAGCAGGGTTATCTTTGATGACTTTTTTGGGAGCTTTTGCTTATTCTGGAGCAGGTGGAAATTTGAATTTGGCTCAATCTTTTTATATTAGGGAAAAAGAGTATGGTATGGGTAAATATGGTGGTAAGATAACTTCTCTTTTGAGAAAAGGAGATCAGAATTTTAGTTTGGAGGGAAAAACTTTTGAAATTAATAAGGATAATTTATCAAGATTTAAAGTTTGGTGGAAGAAAGTGAATTTAGAGCATTTGTTAGTTTTTTGGTTGACAGGAGCAACAACGATTTTATTATTAGCTCTATTAGCATTTTCAACAGTTTATGGAAAGTTTGGTGGTTCTTCTGGGATAAATTTTTTGTTTGAAGAGGCGGCTAATATCGGAGTTTCAACTTTGCCAGTGATTGGAATTATATTTTTGGTATTGGTATCAATTATGCTTTTCTTTACTCAACTATCGGTAATGGATGCGACAGCCAGAATAAATTCGGAAAATTTGGTGATTTTGAATGAAAAGGTTTTTGGAGTAAAAAAGATGTCTAAGTTTTATTATATTTTTTTGTGGACTCAGATTGTTTTAGGAATTTTAATTTTATTGGTGGGTTTTGACCAACCACTGCAGCTAGTAACTATCAGTGCGTTTTTGAATGCAATAACTATGTTTGTTTATACCGGGGCACTTTGGTGGTTAAATCAAAAAACTTTACCGAAGGAATTGAGACCATCATGGTGGAGAAAAGCGGTGTTGGCGGTGGTGATTTTGTTCTTTGGAATTTTTACTTATATGACATTGGCTTCTTGGTAAAAGTTTTTATATAATTTAGACATTATGAAGAAAATAGCAGTAATTGGAGTTGGTTATGTAGGTTTAGTAACAGGTACCTGTCTGGCAGAGATGGGTAATCAGGTAATTGGAGTGGATATAGATAAAGATCGGGTAAAAAAGTTAAATAAAGGGATTATTCCGATATATGAGCAAGGTTTGGAAGAGTTGGTGAAGGAAAATTGCAAACAAAAGAGATTATCTTTTACCACTAATTCATCCAAGGCGATTAAGGAGTCTGAAGTTGTCTTTATTGCTGTGGGGACTCCTTCTTTACCAGATGGAGGAGTAAATTTGACTTATATTAGGTCAGCAGCTGAGGCAATTGGTAAAAATATGAATGGGTATAAGGTAATTGTAAATAAATCAACGGTACCAATTGGAACTGGGGAAAGTGTAGAGAGGATTATTAAAAATTATTACAAAGGTGATTTTGATATAGTTTCTAACCCTGAATTTTTAAGGGAAGGATCGGCAGTATACGATTCCTTAAATCCTGATCGGGTAGTGATTGGAAATGGTTCAAAAAAAGCAGAAAAAATCGTGATGGATTTATATGGGGGCTTAAAGACTGAGTTTGTTTTGACTAATATTAAAACAGCTGAACTAATTAAATATGCCTCTAATGCTTTTTTGGCAACGGAGATTTCCTTTATAAATTCGGTGGCTAATATTTGTGAAAAAATAGGTGCTGATGTTGAGGAAGTAGCCCATGGAATGATGTTGGATGAAAGAATTGGGAGGAAAGCCTTTTTACACGCTGGGGTTGGTTATGGTGGATCGTGTTTTCCAAAAGATGTCAAAGGATTAATTCAGATATCCCAGGAAAACAATGTTCGTTTTCCAATATTGGAGGCGGCAGAAACTACTAATGATGCTCAGAAACAGTCTTTATTATCGAAAATTCAAAGGTTGTTGGGATTGGATTTACATGGAAAAAACATTACTATCTGGGGATTGGCATTTAAACCTCATACAGATGATATTAGGGAGGCACCATCGTTAGCAGTGATAAAGCAATTACTGGATCGAGGAGTAAAAGTAAAAGTTTTTGATCCGATTGCTAAGGAGTCGGCCAAGAAAATTTTGGGTGATGTAGTGAAATATGAAGACAATTTAATAAAATCGGTTGAAGGGACGGAATGTTTGGTAATTGTAACTGAGTGGCCGGAGTTTAGAGAAGTTGATTTGGACGAGGTTAAGAAGGTAATGAAATGTCCAAATATAGTCGACGGAAGAAATATCTTTAGGGTTGAGGAAATAAAGAAAAAGGGTTTTGATTATATTAGTGTTGGAAGATAAAATTTCGGCTCTAAAACAATCTTTTTTATAAAGGTTGGTTTTAAAGCCGGTGAAGAGATTTGAATTTTTATTGAGAATTTTGTGGGTTAAAAATTTTATCTGGTTATTAGAGTGGCGACTACGGCGATGATGACGATGACAATTATGGCGATGACCATCTCTCCAATAGGGGTTATTACTTTTCTCTTTTTCTTTTCCATAGTGCTTCTCCTTTCAAATTCAAAAATGTTCTCTTAAGGTGCAGTTACTGATTATAACATTGCTTATTTGAGTCCGTATTGTTTGCCGTAAATTAGGTCGTATTGAACTAATTTATAGTTATTTAATTGTTCCGAATTCATTTTGGTAGGGATATCTTTATTTAAAACATGGTCGGTGTTTTTTAGGGAATTTAAAAATGAAAATTGATATTTAGGTTGAATCCCGGCTAATTTTAAGATCTCTAAGGATAAAAAGTTAGGGCTGATTTGGGGAGGTAAATCGAATTTTTGATTAAAATTAGACCAGGTCGCTACGAGGGTGCTGTGCATTTTGTTTTGATCGCCGATATCCAAGCCAGCTCTTTGATAGATATCCCTCCCATCACCTAGTGAGGTCAAATGATCTCCAAAAAGGATAAGAATAGTTGGTTTATTGATTTTTTCAAGATTTTCCTTGAGTTGAATGTAGTCTAAATCGGTTAGATGGAGGCCGTCAACATAACTTTGGAGAATATCTTGATCATTTTGACTTAGATTACTTTTAATTTTAATTGGATGATCGGAATAACGGTTAGGGGTGAAAACAACATGGTTTTGCATAGATATACCGAAAATAAGTTGGGGTTGATCACTGGAATTTAGTTGATTGACAATTTGTTGGTCAAAATAGGCATCGGAGATAAAAGGGCCAGCATATTGTGCATCTTTCATGTTTCCACTGGAAATGAAATTATCTAGCCCGAAGTTTTTATAAACGCTTTTTCTGTTGTAGAAAGAAGCACGGAAGGGATGGATAGTGGTGGTTAGATAGCCTTGATCTTTGAAAAGAGTAAAAAGAGAAGGCATAGGTTTTCGAATGGATTGACTATAGGGAGAAATACCGCTTAGAAAGTAGTTACTGAGTCCGGTTAAAAGTTCAAACTCAACATTGGCTGTTCCTCCTCCAAAAGACGGGGAAATAAAAGTGGATTTAATATCCTGACGAATGTTGGGAATTGGATCGGGAACATATGTTACATGAGGCAAGAGGGTTGGATCCCAAAAAGCTTCAGAAAGAATGACAATTATATTAGGTTTTTCTTCTTTTTTTTCTTGTGAATCTTCTGTTGTTAATTGGGAATAGATTTGGTCAATTTTTTTCTGATTATAATCTGGAGGTGGTGGAGTTCTTAGGTTTCTTAGGTCATTATAAAAACAGAATAAATTACCATTTACATAACAACTATCAATTGGATTGGGAATATAGTTTTCAATTTTAATTTTATTAGTTCCCTGTTGATACTGGGTCGGAAAAAGTATTGGGAAGGAAAATATTAGAGTAGGGATAATTAGTAAAATTATTTTATTTTTAATCGGAGGATTGTTTTGATTAAATTTCTTTTTGAGGAAATAAAAAAGAATAATAATTCCTATAATTCCTAGAATTAGTTCTTTTTTTAGACTAGTACCTCTCAGAATATTAGGGATAAGATGACTCAACTCCCCTATCAAATGGATGTCGTTGATAGTAAATGGAGCTCCTAGCATGTCGCTCTTATAGCGATTGGTTATGGAAAAAAGAAAGAATAATATTAAGTATCCAATAAAAGATTGGTATCTTTTTTTGAAAATGCCTATAAAAAATAAAAGAAGGGATAACCAAAGGATATAATTGATTACTATGGTTTTGAAATTGGGTAAATTGTAAATCAGAGAATTAAATTCGAGAAGTTTGAAATCAAAAAATCTTCCAAAGGAAACATATTGACTTAGATAGACTGTAAATAAGGGGACAGTAATGAGTAAAGTCTTTGTCTTGGTCCACTTGAAATCATGGAAAAGAAAAATGGAAAGACTAATGAGAGGTAAATAAAATAATATTAAAAAGTTGAGATGAAAATGAGAAAAAACGAAATTAGGATAATTGGTTTTTTCTAAAATAGCCAAGACTAGGGATATTATCAATGTTATTGATAAAAATATTCTATTAAACTTTAGGATCTTTTTTGAAAAAAGATAAAGTTTAAATATAGATAATAAAGTGACAAATATTAAGTAAAAGAAAATTAGTGATTGGAGATTTATAAAAAAATGTTTTTGGGTAAAACCGAGGTAAAAAAAGGAATCTAGAGAAGAAAGGGATAAGACCAGAAAAGTAAAGAAATAAAAAAATATCTTTAATGTTTTTGTTTTAGTATCTGTAGTGTTCTGGTTTAAATGGGCCATTTTTGGGGATGTTTAAGTATTTTGCTTGGTCTGATGAGAGTTTTGTCAAGGTTATCCCTAAGGGTTTTAGGTGGAGAGAGGCAACTTTTTCGTCTAGATATTTTGGAAGTCGATGTACTCCAACTTGGTATTTTTTGGTGAAAAGTTCAATTTGGGCCAATACTTGATTGGTAAATGAAGTAGACATAACAAATGATGGATGACCAGTTGCACACCCAAGATTAACTAATCTTCCTTCTGCTAGGACTATAATGCGATGGCCATCCGGGAATGTGTAAAGATCGACTTGAGGTTTAATTTCTTCCTTTTTGATTTTTGGAAATTTGTTAAGTTGATCAATTTGAATTTCAACATCAAAATGGCCAATATTACAAACAATGGCTGTATCTTTCATTTTTTTCATATGATCTATAGTAATAATATCTTTACAGCCAGTGGCGGTGACGAAAATGTCGGCTGATTTTATAGCTTCTTCCATGGTGATGACTTTAAACCCTTCCATGGTCGCCTGGAGGGCACATATAGGATCAATTTCGGTAATTAAGACTTGGCAATGATAACTCTTAAGAGATTGGGCACATCCTTTGCCAACATCACCATAGCCAGCGACAACAGCAATTTTCCCAGACAACATAATATCAGTAGCTCGTTTTATACCGTCACAAAGGGATTCTCGACAACCATAGAGGTTGTCAAATTTTGATTTAGTGACACTATCGTTAACATTAATAGCGGGAATCTTTAATTCTTTTTTTTCAAACATTTGGTAAAGGTGATGGACTCCCGTGGTTGTTTCTTCAGATACTCCTTTAATGTTTTTTAGTAATTTTGGATGTTTTTTATGAACTAGATAGGTTAAATCTCCCCCATCATCTAATAACATATTTGGTCCTAGATCATTTTTAAATTTTAAGGTTTGTTCAGTGCACCACCAATATTCTTTTTCGGTTTCTCCTTTCCAGGCAAATACAGGAGTACCAGTTGCTGCAATGGCGGCGGCGGCATGGTCTTGAGTAGAAAAAATATTACATGATGCCCAGCGAACTTCTGCTCCAAGGGATTGAAGTGTTTCTATTAATACTGCAGTTTGAATAGTCATATGAAGAGACCCAGCAATTCTGGCTCCTTTAAGCGGTTTTATTTTGGAAAATTCTTGACGTAAACTCATGAGCCCAGGCATTTCTTTTTCAGCTAGTTTTATTTCATTCCTTCCCCATTTTGCAAGAGATATGTCTTTAATTTTGAAATCAGTTTTGTCTTTCATTTTGATTAGATGTTTAATTTCTTATTATAATTTTTATAAAAACGTTTTACAAATTCTTCTTTGGTAAAAAAATGTTCCTGAGTGCCATAAGTTTCTATAGCATATGTAGCAAGTAAAGATCCAATTTGTCCACAAACTTTTAAATTTAGATTTCGGATATAACCATATAGAAAGCCTGATCTGAAGGCATCACCCGCTCCTGTTGGATCTAAAATTTTTTCTGGTTTGACCGGTTTTATATTAATTGGATTTTTAACGTTTTTACCTTCTATTATGGAACCCTTGGCTCCGAGTGTGGTGATACAAATTGGAACTATTTTCTTAATTTGGTTTAATGTCAGTTTTATTTTATCTGAAAGAACTGACATTTCATAATCGTTAGCGATAATAATTTCGGCTGCCTTAACACCTTTTTCTAAAAATTCCGATGATGAATTAGTGACTTGTTGACCAAAATCATAAAGCATTTTTAATTTATATTTTTGACATTCATTGATAAGCCGGTTCATAAGTTTTGGATCGTCGGGTGAGATAACGAAGAAAGCATTTTGGTCTTTCCAATTTTTAAAAGATGATTTTTTATTATCAAACATAGCCCCTGGATAAAATCCGCCGATTTGATTGTCGTCGAGATCGGTAATTACATTAAAAGAAGCGGTGGGGAGTTGGCTAAAAAAAATTGAGTTGGTGTTGATTCCAACTTTATTAAGTTTTTGAATATATTCCTTAGCATCTGGTCCGACTGATCCTATGAGAATGGGTTTTTCTCCTAATAAAGCCAAGGAATAGGCTATATTTGCTCCAACTCCTCCGTGAGTGTTTTTAAGTTTATCTAGAAAAATACTTATTGATAATACATGAATCTTATCTGGTTTAATTAAATCTTTATAATGATCAGAAAAGTTCATAATTCGATCAATAGCGATTGATCCACTTATGATGATTTGTCTTTTATTCATTTGATTTTCCATTTTAACATTATGATTATTGACCCGGTAGATTTGTTTTGTTAAATTAAGTTAATTGTCAAGAGAATCTCACAATAGTGGGGTTAGCAACCGAGTTTCGCAGCTGCGGGATCACGGTGCAATTTCCGATAAGGAAGACAAGCCTTTATTAATTAATTGAAGGAAAAATATGAATTATTCTCTTTTTACGTCAGAATCGGTTGGAGCTGGTCATCCAGATAAAGTTTGTGATCAGATTTCAGATGCAGTTTTAGATGCAGCCTTGAGTGTTGATAAAAATGCTCGAGTAGCTTTGGAGACATTAGTCACTACTAATAAAGTGATTATGGCTGGAGAAGTTACTTGCAACCAGCAATTGGATTACAAAAAAATAGCTAAGTCGGTAATTAAAGAAATTGGTTATACAATTCCGGAATTGAATTTTGATGAGAATGCTGATATCGAAATTTTGGTTCATCAACAATCAAAAGATATCGCTGTTGGAGCCGATAATGATGGTGCCGGAGATCAAGGGATGATGTTTGGTTATGCTTGTAATGAAACCCCTCAGTTAATGCCACTGCCAATCGTTTTGTCTCATGAACTGACGAGAAAAATGGATGAATTACAATTAAAAGAATTGGATTATCTTAGACCAGATGGTAAGGCGGAGGTAAGCGTAATTTATGAGAATGGAAAACCTGTTAGAGTTGAAAAAATTATTTTAGCTAAGCCTTTTTCTGGTAAAAATGAAATTAATAAAGTAAAAAGTGATTTGTATAATTTGGCAGTAGTTCCTATTTTAGAAAAATATAAACTGAACAAAATTTCTATAGATGAAGTTATTTTAAATGGTACAGGGATATGGGAAATTGGTGGACCAGCAAGTGATACGGGAGTGACTGGTAGAAAAATTGTGGTTGATACTTATGGGGGCATGGGTCGGATTGGTGGTGGCTGTTTTTCCGGTAAAGATCCTACAAAAGTTGACCGAAGTGCAGCTTATGCTGCCCGTTATGTGGCTAAAAACGTGGTAGCTGCTGGTTTGGTTGACAGATGTGAGGTGCAGTTGGCTTATGCGATTGGAGTAAGAGATCCGATTTCCAAATCGATTGAAACTTTTGGAACACACAAAAAAGATATAAAAGAAATTGAAGATTTTGCTTGGGATTTGATGGATTTATCGGTTAAAGGAATTATTGAAAAATTTGATTTAAAAAGACCAATATACAAAAAGACGGCTAAATATGGCCATTTTGGACATGAAGAATATCCTTGGGAAAATATCAAATGATACCTGTAGAGAGGTAGAAAATATGCTATCATGAGCCATGAAAGTAATTATACTTTGTGGAGGTCAGGGTACGAGACTTAAGGAAGAAACGGAATTTAAACCAAAACCGATGGTATATGTGGGTAATAAACCAATTTTGTGGCATATTATGAAAATGTACGCTCACTATGGGTTTAATGAATTTATTTTAGCTTTGGGATATAAGGGTGATTATATAAAACAATTTTTTTTAAACCAGAAGGCTTTGACTTCAGATTTTACTTTATCTACTAAAGACTTTGAGTGTGAATATCATATGGAAAACAGGGAGGAATTTGATGATTTTAAAATAACTTTTGTGGATACGGGATTAGAGACTTTGCCAGGTGAGAGAATTTTAAAATGTAAAAAGTATATACCCCGAGAAGATAAATTATTTATGGTGACTTATGGTGATGGAGTTAGTGACCTAAATGTTAAAAAAGAATTGGAATTTCATAAAAAACAAAAAACAATTGGGACAATAGTTGGGATTCATCCTAGGTCTAAATTTGGAGTAATATTAGTTGATTCGAAGAAGAGAATAAAGGAGTTTAGTGAAAAGCCAGTAATGAATGATTGGATAAATGGTGGGTATATGATTTTTAGTAAAGATTTTTTTAAATATTTAAAACCTGGTGAAACTGAACATCCGGCCTTACAAAAATTGGCAAAAGATAAACAGTTATCTTTGTATCAACACAATGGTTTTTGGGCTTGTATGGATACTAACAAAGAATTAAAAGATTTAAATACTTGGTGGAGTGAACCGAATCCTCCATGGAAAATATGGAAATAAATAAAAGTTTTTTTGTAAATAAAAACGTGTTGGTGACAGGAGGAACCGGTTTTGTTGGGTCTCATTTAGTTGAAGAATTGGTTGGTTTAGGGGCTAATGTGATAACTACTTGTGAATACACTGATCCTAAGTCTTATTTCAAAGTTAGAGAATTAGATAAAAAAGTTATTGTAGTGAATATAGATATTGGTGATTTTTTGAAAGTTTTTGATTTGGTAACTAAATTTGAAGTTGATTATATTTTTCATTTGGCGGCTCAGGCGATTGTTACTACGGCTTATGCTAATCCTAGACGAACTTTGGAATCAAATGTGATGGGAACAACCAATATATTAGAAAGTGCTAGACTTTATCCGAAAATAAAGTCGATAGTGGTAGCTTCTTCAGACAAAGCTTATGGAAAATTAGATGTGGGTAAATACACCTATACAGAAGTGGATCCATTGAGGGGTGATCATCCTTATGATGTATCAAAATCGGCAACAGATTTAATTTCGAATATGTATTCCAAGACTTACGATGTGCCAGTAGTGATAACTCGTTTTGGCAATATTTATGGTGAGGGTGATAATAATTTTTCCCGAATAATACCAGGGATTATGAAATCTATTATTAATGATGAGACTTTAGAGCTTAGGAGTGATGGTAAAGCGGTGAGAGATTATTTATATGTTAAAGATGTGGTTAAAGGTTATCTAATGCTGGCAGAGAAAATAAATGAAGTTAAAGGTGAAGCTTTTAATTTTGGATCGAATGATACATTGTCAGTAATTGAATTAATTGAGGAAATAGGGAAAGTTTTGAGAGAAAAAGTTCCTTATAAAGTTTTGAATATTGCCAAAAATGAGATCCCCTATCAGTCTTTGAGTTATGAAAAAATTAAAAGACTTGGCTGGAAGAATGAAGAGAGTATAAAAACTACGGCAAAAAGAATTATGGATTGGTATGATAGATTTATATGAAATTAATAATTCTTTGTGGTGGGGATGGTATTCGACTTAAAAACCAACTTAATTATATCCCTAAGGGGTTAGTTTTTATTGATAATAAACCATTGATATGGCATATCATGAAGAGATATTCCCTTTTTGGTTTTGATGAATTTGTTTTGGCTTTAGGAAAAGATGGGGACAAAATCCGTGACTATTTTTTAAGATATAGTTTATATACTAATGATGTAGAATTTGTCTTGGGAAAATCAAACAATTTGAATTATTTTAATTTAAATCAAGAAGAAAATTGGAAAGTGACTTTGGTTAACACTGGGGACGAGGCTCATACAGGTTCAAGAATATTTAGATGTAAAAACTATATTAATGATGACGATTTTATGGTTACTTACTCTGATTGTTTATCAAACGTTGATATTAATAAATTGTTGAAATTTCATAACAGTGAAAATAAAATAGCTACTATTACTGGTGTTTGTCCTCCTTTTAGATATGGTGAATTTGTCATAAATGAAAATCGAGTGGTTGATTATGTTTCTGTTTCAAAACTATCAGCTATGCGTGGTTATGTTAATGGTGGTTATATGGTTTTTAATAAAAAAATATTTAATTATCTTAATGGTTATAATGAATGTACTTTAGAGTCTGATGTTTTTAAAACATTGTCAAAAATATCGGAATTGAATGTTTTTAAACATGATGATTTTTGGCAATGTTTAGATAATGATAGAGAATATGAATACTTAAAGAAACTTTCTGAGGAAAATAAAAGATATTGGTTAATAAAAAAATGAAAAATCAATTAAAAAAAGCAGTTATAATAACAAGTTCTGGATTTGAAGAACCAGAGGTAATTTATCCTTTCTATAGATTGTTAGCAGATAATTTTAATGTAGATATTGCTACTGATGATGGTTTAGGTGTAAGTGGTAAGTTTAATTTTCCGATTTCTGCATTGTTGAAATTAAATAAGCCAATTAATGTTAAAGATTTGGATGTAAAAAATTATGATATTGTAATCGTCCCTGGTGGGCATGTTGCCCCTGATAAAATTCGACAAATACAAGAAGTTTTAGTTTTTATTAAAGGAATGTATTTGAAAAATAAAATAGTGGCTAGTATATGTCATGGGCCTTGGGTTTTAATTTCCTCTGGAATATTAAAAGGAGTTAAAGCTACATGTTATCCAAGTATGGTTGATGATTTAAAAAATGCTGGGGCTATATATATAGACCAACCGGTTGTTGTTGATAAGAACATAATTACTTCTCGTAGGCCACAAGATTTACCTGTTTTTCTTGAAAAAATAATAGAGTTATCTAAAAAATATTACTAATAGTTATCCTTAAATGATAAAAAGAGTTTATGTTTCAGAGTTGGATAGACATAATCTATCGAAACAAAAAACAACTGAATGTGAAAATAGAGATACTTTTGATTATAAAAATATAGTTGTAAAAAAACCATGGGGATATGAATATCTTTTATTTGAGAACGATTTTGTAGCTATTTGGATATTACATTTAAAAAAAAATAAT
The DNA here is from genome assembly GCA_028710865.1 of Candidatus Shapirobacteria bacterium. The sequence goes on along the minus strand of JAQTUF010000009.1, from coordinate 24,333 downwards.
GAAACTTCAGTACATTGTCACCCAAATAAAAAAACTTCTTTGGTAGTTTTATCTGGTAAGGTATTAAGTTCAACTCTCTCTGAATGGTTTGATTTAAACACTATGGATGGTTTAATCTTAGAAAGTGGAGTTTTCCATACTTCAAAGGCTGTTTCCGATGATGTTTTTATTATGGAAATAGAAACTCCGCCTAATAAAAAGGATTTAGTAAGGTTAAAAGACTCTTATGGGCGTGAAGGTCAAGGCTATGAAGGGAAGAATAAAATGACAAGTAGTGTTAAAAAGTATAAAAATTTTTATTTTGAAGAAGATACTATTGTTAGGTCAGAAAAAAAAATTATTGGAAGTTCTATTTTACAAATGAGTTATTGTAATTCTAATGTTTTAAACCGAGAGATTGATTGTACTAATAGTAATATTATTTATGTTTTTCTTGAAGACAAAGTACAAGATTTAAATCAAAAAGAAGTTTTTGGTGTAGGAAATATTTTTGTTTCTAAACAATTAGATCAGTTTGAAAATATAAAAATATTTAATAAAAGTTTATTATTTTCAATTAAACAAAAATGATTAAACTTTCAGACTATGTAGTCTCTTTTTTAAAGAGTAAAGGTGTAAAACACATTTTTATGGTTACTGGTGGTGGTTCTATGCATCTTAATGATTCTATTGGTAAGGAAAAATCTATTAAATTTGTTTGTAATCATCATGAACAGGCATGTGCTATTGCTGCAGAATCTTATGCTCGGATGAATAATAAAGTTGGGGTTTGTCATGTTACAACTGGACCAGGAGGAACAAACACTCTTACTGGTTTGATCGGTGGGTGGCTTGATTCAATCCCAATGTTTTTTATTTCTGGTCAAGTTAAAACATCTACGTCTTTGCATAGATTTCCAAAAGTAAGACAATTTGGTGTTCAAGAAATCGATATTGTTAAAATGGTTAAGTCTGTAACTAAATATGCAGTCACTGTTTGGAATCCAAAAGATATTAGATACTGTTTAGAGAAAGCTTGGTTTTTAACTAAAGAGGGTAGGCCTGGTCCTGTATGGATAGATATTCCATTAGATGTTCAATCTGCAATGATTGAACCATTAAAACTTAAGAGTTACGAATCTAAAGATGATTCAGGAATGATTGAATTACCAAAAATAAATAGTGATATTAAAAATGTTTGCAATTTAATTGCAAAAGCAAAGAGACCTGTTATTGTTGCTGGTTTCGGTATAAGATTGTCTTCTTCATGCAATGAATTTTATAGATTTATAAATAAACTTAAAATTCCAGTTGTAACTTCTCTTTCTTCTCATGATTTGATGTGGGAAAATCACCCATTATATGCGGGTAGATTTGGTCTTTATGGAAATAGAGGTGGAAATTTTACTATTCAAAATTCAGATCTTCTTATTGTTTTGGGATGTAGGATGTCAATTTGGGAAATAGGTTATGAATATCAAAATTTTGCAAGAGAGGCTAAAAAAGTTATGGTAGATATTGATAAAAATGAATTAAATAAACCTTCCTTTTTACCAGATATAAAAATAAATTGTGATGTTAATTTATTTTTATCTAAATTAATTAAATCGGTTAATTCAAAAAAAATTCCTTCTTTTTCTTTATGGGTTAATCAGTGTAAATTATGGCAAAAAAAATATCCAGTTGTGTTGCCTGAATATAGTAAAAAAGGTAAATATGTTAACTATTATTATTTTATAGAAAAACTTTCTAATAGATTAAATAAAAATACTGTGATTATTACTGGCAATGGAACTGCTTTTACGGGAACGTGCCAATCTTTGAAAATAAAGAAAGGGCAGAGATTGGGTATTAATATTGGTTGTGCTTCAATGGGATATGACCTTCCAGCTGCGATAGGAGCATATTTTTCTGATCCTAAAAAAAATATTGTTTTAATAACTGGGGATGGGAGTATTCAAATGAATATTCAAGAACTTCAAACGATTATATATCATAAAATTCCTGTAAAAATATTTTTAATAAATAACAATGGTTATCTCGCTATAAGAATTACTCAGAATAATTTTTTTAATAGATTATTTGGAACTGACAAAACTAATGGGGTTAGTTTCCCAAGTATAGGTAAGATATCAAAAGCCTATGGTATTCCTTTTGTGCAAATTAAAAATCAAGATAATTTAGAGAAAAAATTAGAAAAAATTTTAGATGTAAATGGTCCATGTTTGTGTGAAGTTATGATGTCCCCTAGTCAAGAATTGATTCCAAAAATAAAATCAAAAGTAGGTTCAGATGGGAAATTGCATTCAAGTCCACTTGAAGATATGTATCCGTTTTTAACAAGAAAAGAATTGTATAAGAATTTATTTATTAAACCGTTAAAAACATAGATGAAGGAAATAATTAAAGAAGAAGAGATAAAAAATATTATATGTAAAATATTTGATTCTATAAATGTTAAAACTGATATTTATATACCAGTAGTTAATGGTTTAGTTGAATCTTCTTTACGAGGTGTTGATTCACATGGAATAAGATTAGTTCCTCATTATGTGAATGGGGTTTTATCAGGAAGAATTAACTCAAATCCTAGAATTAAGATTAAAAAAACTTCTTTAACGACTATGGTTTTAGATGCTGATAATACATTTGGAATAACTGCTGGAGCGAAAGCGATGGAAAATGCAATAAAAATGGCAAAAGAAAATGGGACAGGAGTTGTGGTTGTGAAAAATTCTTCTCATTTTGGGGCTGCTGCAATTTATGGTCTTATGGCGGCAAGAGAAAATATGGTTAGTTACTCATTTACAAATGTTGATTCTTTAGTAGTTCCTTATGGAGGTAAAGAGCCATTTTTAGGTACTAATGCTTTTTGTTTTACTGCACCCATGGAAGGTGAATCTCCTTTTTGTTTAGATATGGCGACAACTGTTATGAGCTTAAATAAACTTATGATGTTTAAGAGACAGAATAAAAAACTTGAATCAGGTTTAGCTGTTGATAAAAATGGAAACGAAACAACCGATCCAAAATTGGCAGAACGATTAATTCATTTTGGTAATTATAAGGGATATGGCATTGCACTAATGATTGAGATGATGACTAGTTTAATGAGTGGGATGCCATATGGTCCAAATATACCTCATATGTTCCCTCTTGATAGCCAAAGAAGACGTTTAAGTCATTTTTTTATGGCCATTGATATAAAAAGGTTTCAACCTATTAAAATCTATAAAAAAAGGATGAAATGTATAGCTGATGAATTGAGATCAATTATTCCAGCAAGTGGTTTTAGCAAAGTAATGATTGCTGGAGATAGAGAAAAGTCTTTTTATAAGAACAGAATAAAAAATGGAATTCCTTTAACAAAGGAAATAATCAAAGACTATAATAAATTGTTGAAAAAGTTGAACATAAACTTTTCTTTATGAAAAAGTTGAATATTTTATTAACAGGTGGAAGTGGTTTTATTGGAAAAAATATTCTTGAACAAAGAAAAGAGAAATATAATATAATTGCTCCTTCTCATGATTCTTTAGATCTTTTAGATACGGAGACTGTCGATAATTTTTTTGAGGAAAATAAAATTGATATTGTAATTCATTGTGCAAATATTGGTGGTTTAAGAAGTGATTTGAATGTAGACAATATGTTTAAAGATAATTTAAAAATGTTTTTTAATATTATCAAAAATAAAGATAAGGTTAAAAAAATAATATCTTTAGGTTCTGGCGCTGAATATGATAAATCAAGTGACATTAAAGAGGTTAGAGAATCAAAATTTGATCTAAAAATTCCAAAAGATAATTATGGTTTTTATAAATACATCTGTTCTAAATATATAGAGAATTCGTCTAATATTTATTGTCTTAGATTATTTGGTATTTTTGGAAAATATGAAGACTATAGAGTGAAATTCATTTCTAATATTATTTGTAAATATATATACAAACAGCCTTTAAATATGATCCAAGATGCTTATTTTGATTATTTGTATATTGATGATTTTGTAAAAATTTTAGATTTTTTTATAAATACGAATCCAAAGTTTAATATATATAATATTGGCACAGGGAAAAGAATTAGTCTTTTATCTATTGCTAAAAAAATTAATAATTTAGATAAATATTCTTTAAAAATAAATGTTCAAAAAAAAGGTTTAAATAAAGAATATACGTGTAATAATAAAAGGCTTGTTGCTGAGTTTAATAATATTAATTTTACAAAAATAGAAGATTCACTTGTATATTTATATAATTATTATAAACAAAGTATTGATACTCTTGATAAGAGAAGTATTTTGAAGGATAAATACAATAAGCTATGAAGAAAAGTAAAATAAAACTAGTTCTTTTTGATTACGATGGGGTTATCGTGGATCCTATTTACAATGTAACAGCTTGGAAAAATGCTTGTGCTAGTTTCAATTTTTTTATTGATGATAATGATTGGTATATAAATGAGGGATTAAAACCTGAAGAGATCAGTTTATTTTTTCTTAAAAAATATAAAATAAAGAATGTAACGGTAGAGGAATTGGTCAGTGAAAAAAATAAGCAGTATAAAATTCTTTTAAAGAAAAATAATAAAGTTGAATTATATAACAATGTTTGTTCTATCTTATCTTTTTTAAAGAAAAAGGGTATCAGGATTGGGTTGGTAACAGGTTCTACCTTATTAAGGGTTACTAATAGTATTCCAGAAATAAAGGATTTTTTTGATGTAATGGTAACTGCTGATAGTTTGGATGAAAATAATAAAATTGTTTCTGATAAAAGATTCTCTACCCCATGGCTTTTTGCTGCAAAAAAATTAAATATTCCGGTAAATGAATGTATAGTTATAGAAAATGCAAGTCTCGGGGTTAATTCTGCAAAAAAAGCTGGTATGTTTTGTATAGCTATACAGACTACACTCAGTAAAGAATTATTAAAAGAAGCTGACTTGGTAATTAAAGATCATAAACAACTGTTTAGTTATTTAAAAAAGATGTTGAACAAATATGAATAAATTTAAATTAATAACGATAAGTATTCCTTGTTTTAATGAAGAAAAAAATGTTTTGGAAATGTATGAAGAAACTAAAAAAATAATTGATAAAATAAAAAATTATAAATTTGATTTTTTATTTGTTGATAACGGAAGTACAGATAAAACTAGAGATAGAATAAATAATATTATAGAAAAAGATAAAAAAGTAAAAAGTGTTTTTTTATCGCGAAATTTTGGACCAGAAGCATCGACTCAAGCGGCTATTGATAATTCTGATGGGTGTGCTGTAATTTTATTACCTTGTGATTTACAAGATCCTCCCGAGTTAATTCCAAAATTAATGGAAAAATGGAAGGAAGGCTATGATATTGTTTTGGGTCAGTATAAAGGGACGCAAGACTCTCTGTTTATGACTTTTATGCGGAGGTCTTTTTATAAGTTATTTGGAAAAATATCAAACATAGATGTACCAATTAATGTAACTGGCTTTGGTTTGATAAGTAGAAATGTAATCGATGCTTTAAAAAAATTACCAGAAAAATATCGTTTTGGACGGGGTTTAATCATGTGGGTTGGTTTTAAGAAAACTTATATTTCTTATAGTAGACTTGACAGAAAAAATGGTAAGAGTTCTTATAGTTTTTTTGATTATTTAAAACACTCTGAACGAGGTATCTTCGGATTTTCATATTTACCATTAGATTTAATTGTTTACTTGGGTTTAATAATTACTTTATTGTCATTTTTGTTTATTATTGGTTATTTATTTACAGTGTTTATTTTTGGAAATCCAATCAATGCCTCAATTCCTATACTGTTGGCAGTGGTATTTTTTGGTGGATTGAATTTGATGGCATTAAGTATAATTGGAAAATATATTCAGGTAATTGTTGAGGAAACAAAAAACAGGCCCGTATATATTGTGGAAAAAAAATAAATTTTAAGAATTAATTTAATGAATAAAAAATTTATACCAGGTGAGACTTATATTCCTGTTTCAGGTAAAGTTTTTGATAAGGAGGAAATAAATAATGCGATCAAGGTGGCAAAAGATGGCTGGTGGACAGAAGGTGAATTTTCTTTGAAGTTTGAAGAAGAATTTAAAAAATTTTTAGGGATGAAATATGTGTCACTGGTTAATTCTGGATCTTCAGCTAATTTATTGGCTTTGGTGGCTTTAACCTCAGAAATTTTTGGAAAAAAAAGACTTAAACCAGGAGATGAGTTCATTACTACGGCAGTATCTTTTCCAACAACGATAAATCCTGGTATTCAGTATGGTTTAAGACCAATAATTATTGATGCGGAAATTGATACTTTAAATATTGATGTTTCAAAAATAGAGAAAGCAATAACTAAAAAAACTAAATTAATTATGATTGCTCACACTTTAGGAAAACCTTTTGATTTGACTGAAATAATGAAATTGGTTAAAAAATATGATTTGTGGTTGATCGAAGATTGTTGTGATGCTTTGGGATCAAAGTATAATGATAAACTTTTGGGAACTTTTGGTGATATCTCAACATTTAGTTTTTATCCGGCCCACCACATTACCATGGGTGAAGGTGGAGCGATAACTACTAATAACCCTTTGATTCATAAAGCAGTTAGACGTTTTAGAGATTGGGGTAGAGATTGTTGGTGTGGAACTGGTAAGGATGATACTTGTGGAAAGAGGTTTAAGTGGAAGTTAGGAGAACTACCTTATGGTTATGATCATAAATATATATATTCAGAAGTTGGCTATAATCTGAAATTGACTGATTTTCAAGCAGCAATTGGGGTAGCTCAATTAAAAAAGTTGTCTGAATTTATAAAAAAGAGAAAGGAAAATTATAAAGTTTTATATACTTTTTTCAAAAAATATGAAAAATATTTTATTTTAATGAAGGAGGATAAAAAGGTAGATTTGTCCCCTTTTGGATTTCCATTAGTAGTAAAAGAAATAGCGCCTTTTAGTAGGAATGAATTAACTCAATATTTGGAAGAAAATAAAATAGGAACTAGAAATGTGTTTGCAGGAAATTTACTTCATCATCCGGCTTATATAAAAATTAGGGATAATTTTAAAATTGTGGGCAAAATGGAACAATCTGATTTGATTATGAATAATGCTTTTTGGTTGGGAGTGTGGCCGGGAATAGATTTAAATAGAATGATTTATATAAAGAAAACGATTGAGAAATATCTTTGTACTTTTTAATCTATTTTATCGCAGGGGGCAATTAAGAAGGTTGTTGCTTCTGGATCTTGATTATTTAGGCGACAGTAGCCCGTGGGTATATCCCACATAGTTATTATCAGTGGTTGGTTTTCTTTTACATAATTATCTCTGATTTGAATTAAATCAGGATATATAGACGAAACTTCCCAATTGACATACATTGGATGAAAATTTTTTGATTTAAAGAATGTCAAATATAATGCGTTGGGGCTGATATTTATAAAGTTAGAGTTTGGGTTTTGTTCCATATATTTTTCAATGTTCTCATATGTTTGTGAATAATAATTTGCTTCAGAATTTGATAATTTTATATTTTTCAGTACTTTGGGTTTATTGAGAATAATATAATTGGATTGATATAATTCAATTCCTGATTGAATTCGTTTATTAATGTCTGGTCCAACGATTAGGGTATATGTAATTATAAGTAAAACTCCTATAATCTGTTTGAGTTTTAAAGAGTGATTTTTGTTTAATTTAGGTTTGAAAAAGAAATAAGTGAGAACTCCAATTAGAGGACTTATGGCCCAATAGGTATGCCTTACACAGCTGACTGGGTAATATTGTAACCATGAAAAAAGCCCGAATATAATCAGAATAATTAATGAGAGATTTTTTTTAGTAGTGTAAAATTCTTTGATTACTGTGTAAAAAGTGATGATTGGTGTGATAGCCCAAACAGAAATGGCACTGAATGATCCGGTAAACATTTTTTCTATAAAACTAATTGAGCTTCTGTCGGAGATGAATTTATAAGAAAATTCAATTGACTGTTTCCACCAGTCACTAAATGCTCCGTTATAAATTATCCAAAAAAATATTGGAAGAGAGATTATTATTCCTCCAACCGTATAAAGTATTATATTTTTGATTAATATTTTGCTTTTTGTTTTTTTGATTTGCTTGATTATAAATAGGGATATAAGTCCTCCCATGATGGTATAGAGACCAACGTTTTGTTTACACCAAAAAGTTAAAGCAGACATAACGCCGACCATTATTAAGTTTTTGGTTTTATTATTTTGAGCGTATTTTTGGAAAAATAATATAGCTAAACATTGGAAGAATAATGCATACACTGACGACCATGGTAGAAAAGTCATTAAATAATATGGAGCTAAGAGTATCCAAATTAAGCAGCTTAAAAAAGTTAAATGTTTATTTAAGAATTTTGACCAGATGAAATATAGAACTACGGAAATTAGAGCATAGAAAAAAGCTGTGGTTAGTCGAATAACTATTAAATATTCACCAAATAGTTTTATGGCAACTGATTGAATGATAGTGGACAAGGCTCCATATTGAGTAAAAGTGTCTTTAAATAGCATTTGTCCTTGGCTGACATCGAGTGCTGGTTTAAGCATAATACCGTCGTGGTGAGAATCTGCTCCGATGGTAGAGAAATAGCCTGAAATGATAAACGTCAATGAGAAAATTATTATTGGATATAAGATGTTTATGGCGTTATTTAGCCATGATTTTTTCCCAAATCTCTTCAAAAAATGTTTTAATGAGGAAAATATTTTAAATTCTATAAAAAGAAATATCAATAGGGGTACTATACTGTTAATAATTATTCTTCTAATATCAGATTTAGGTACGTAACTTAAATAGTATTTAAACTTATTTTTTATTAAATACAAAATCTGGGTAGGATTTTGTTTAAGATAACTTTTAGAAAAAGAATATTTGGCTAAAAAATTTTTTGATTTTGAATGTAAAGAAATTGAATCGGTGGGAGTACCAGAGATTGATTCAATTTCTATTTCATATTCTTTGTTTTTAGAATCATTGATTATAGGAAAACCAAAAGTAAACCAGAAATCTGGATTGAATTGATCGGTATTGTATTTGTTTTGATAATACCAATTGTTCGAACCTTTTTCTTTGATTCTGAACCAGACCCAATCGTTATTTATTTTTTGATGATTATCAAAAAATATAGCAATGGTTCCTAAATTATTGTACTTGGCGGTGAAAAATAGATTAATTTTTTCTTTAGCCAGCAGTCTTTGATAATTTTGTTCTTGAGGAAATTTATTTTTTTGAAGTAAAATGGTAAATTGTTGGTCATCTTCGCATTGTGATCGATATTGAATGGTAGAGCTACTTTCTTTAAAGAGAATTATTACAGATAAAGCAAGGAAAATAATAAATAGAATTTTGTTTTTCACTCTTTTAATTTTACCTTAATACTATCTCACTTAGAAGTGATATTTTTTTAGTTTAAATTAGGATAAAATTAGTAATCTATGAAAGTAATTAAAAAAATATCAATTGTGATTCCGATTTATAATGAAGAAAAGACTGTAAGAAAGATAGTTGAAAGGGTTTTATCTGTTGATTTGGGAAAAATTAAAAAAGAGATTATTTTAATTAATGATGGGTCGTCTGATTCTTCTAGGGTGGTTTTAAATAAATTAAAAAAAGAGTATGGAGTATTGGTAATAAGTCACAAAAAAAATAAGGGAAAAAGTTGTGCATTAAGAACTGGGTTTAAAAAAATGACTGGAGATGTGGTGGTGATTCAGGATGGGGATTTAGAGTATAACCCAAATGATTTTAAAAAAATGATAGATAAAATGTTGAAATTTGACGATGTAAGAGTAGTTTATGGGTCAAGACGTTTAAATAAAGAGAATGTTCAATATTCAGGATTAAGTTTTTACATGGGAGGTTTATTATTGACAGTGATGGCTAATGTTGTATATGGTACTAGAATTACCGATGAACCTACTTGTTATAAAATGTTTGATACTAAACTTTTGAGAAAAATAAAATTAAAATCAAAGCGATTTGAATTTTGCCCTGAGGTGACAGCAAAAGTGGCTAAAAGTGGAATAAAAATTTATGAAGTACCGATTTCATATAATCCTAGGCATGTTAATCAAGGTAAAAAAATCAGACTTAAAGATTTTTTTGAAGCTTTTTGGGTTTTATTAAAATATAAGTTTATTGATTAATGGACACCGGAAATTTTAATTTCTTTGATAAAACAATAGCTTTTTTGCGGTTGCAAAAAGTTATAAAATTAGTAGAGAAAAATGATATTATTTTGGATTTTGGTTGTGGTTCACAGGGTTATTTTTTAAAATCGGTTTCTAAAAAAATAGGCAAAGGGATTGGAATTGATTATGATGTTAAAAATACTGAGAATGAAAATTTGGAATTTATCAAACAGAAATTTTCTGGGGTTTTGTCTTTTAAAAAAGAGGTTTTTGATAAGGTATTTTTACTAGCAGTTTTAGAGCATATTCCAGAAAAGTTAGTTATTAAACTTTTTGAAGAATTTAATAGGGTTTTAAAAAAAGATGGCTTAGTTGTTTTAACCACTCCAACCTCATTTGGAAAAAACATTTTAGAATTTTTGGCTTATAAATTACATATTATTTCTGAGGGAGAAATAAGAGATCATAAAAAATATTACAGTAAACAAGAAATCTTTAAATTAGCTGGTTTATCTGGGTTTAGGTTAGCAGATTATAAATTGTTTCAATTCGGAATAAATAGCCGTGCAATACTTAAAAAGATTAATTAAGTTTTTTAATGTCGTTGTTTTAGTTTTAGGTTTATTAATTCCCCTCGCTTTGTTTTTAAATAGATTTTTAATTCCTGATGTTTCTTTTGATTCGTTAAATTATCATTTATATTTGGGTTTTAAAGGTTTAAATTGGCAAAATAATCAGTTTGAGTTTTATCCAACTGGTATTTATAACTTTTCATCGATATTAGAAATTTTTGGTTATATTTTAATGCAGGTTTTCGGTTATAGAATTGGGACAATTGGTTCTTTGATATTTTTATATTTATCAATTATTGTCTTGTATAAAATTTTTCGTTTGTATAATCCTAAAGTTAAAGTTTTAGGCAGATGGTGGTTCGGATTAGTATTTGTAAGTATGTTTTTGTCTTTTGAAGCTTTTTTACAGATATCAACTTATTATATAGATATTGAAGTAGCTTTTTTGATGTTGTTGGTTTGGTATTTTTTATTAAAGTATGAAAAAAAGAAAAAACTGATTAATTTATTAATGTCGGCAGTGATGATGGCCTTTTTACTTTTAGGTAAGATGACGACTTGGTATTTTTTATTGCCCTATTTTGGTTATTTATTTTTAACTTTATTAAAAGATAAAAAGCAGACAATTAAGCAAAAACTATTTAAGTTTTTATTGGTTGGGGTAATTTCTATTTCTTTATTAATACCTTGGATGTTCAATAATTTTAGAGTAACTGGTAATCCAGTATTTCCTTTTTATAATGGTATTTTTAATTCTGAATATTTTATTGATGAAAATTTTTCTCAGGGTTTTGGTGGAATTGGGTTTTTAGAAAAACTTTTTTATTGGTTTTATTCAGCTAAAAATCCGATTAAATTAGGAGAGGTGCATGATTTATTTACTGATTATAAAATTAGTATTTATTTCATAACATCGGTTGTGATCTTGTTTTGGGCTTGGTATAGGAAAGATAAAGAAATTGTAAAATTTTCAGTTTTTTATTTGATTACTTATCTATGTTGGAGTTTTACTTTTGGGTATCTTCGTTATGGACTACTTTTAGAATTTTTAGGAGGTTTATTATTATTGATGTTTTTTGTTCGATTAAAAACATCTTGGAAATATTTAATAATAGCGTCAATTACCATAATAATGGTAATTCAAGGTAAGAGGATAGTAAATATGAGTTTAGCTTATGATATAAGTTTTCGTTCCGGATATTTTTATAATAGAGTTACTTATCCTGAAGAAATTAAAAACTTAAATAAAAATGAAATATCGATTAATGTTGATGATATGGAACGGTATCAACCAAATGTTTATTTAAATTGTGCAATCCCCAATCTGGCTTATTATGTGTTGTCTGATTTTAATAATCTTCCCGTTTTGAATATTGATTTTAGAGCTAATGGTGACTTAGTTTCTAATTTAGAGTATAACAGTAAAATTGGTTTGAAATTAAGGCGATACCATGATAATGGAAGTAAAATAAGATTTGTTACTATTACAACGAAAGAAGGGTTAAATAGTCAGTATCTTGATTGTATTAATAATTTAAAAAATAAAAATTACATAATTTTAGAGGAAATTCCATTTAATGATTTTTTGGGATATTCTGGTCAGAAACTAGTGATGATTTTTGGCGAATTTGAGTTAATATAAGATATTGGTTTATTAATTTAAATGTTTTGGATATATTTAAGCATAAATGAAAAAATTGTTTAATTCCGGTTATTTTTATTTTGGAGTTTTCTTATTGCTTTTATTGTTTTGTTTTAGATCTTTATTTGTTGATTTTGGAAGAAACTTAGTTGATTGGTTTGATTATCCTTATATTATTTGGGCCATGTATCAAAACATTGGGCATTTAAAGAATTTAGATTTGGTGAATTTTTTTAATACAAATACCTTTTATCCTTTTACAAATACTTTACTGTTTTCTGACACGTTTTTACCTCAAACTATAATTGCTTTGCCTTTTTCGTTTTTTATTAAAAATACTGTTATGGTTTTTAATATTTCGTTTTTAATAAATTTTGTTTTGAATTATATAGCTTTGTATTTTTTTTGGAAGTGTATTTTTAAAAACAAATTAACGGCTTTTTTGGGTAGTATATTTTTTATTTTTTCACCGTTTTTTTATACCCAATTTGGACATTTTCAAATGTTAACCTATTGGCCTTTCTTTTTTTCTTTATATTTTTTGCTAAGAAAATCAGATCATTTAGTTAAGAATTCGATAATATCGGGATTATTTTTAGCGTTACAATTTTTAGCAAGTGTGTATTTGTCGGTCTTTTTGCTTTGTACTATTTGTATTTGGACATTGGTTGATTTTTTTTATTCTAAAAAAAGTAAGGTTTTATTAAAAATTCTATTAATTTTATTAACCTTTTTTATATTGGATGGTGTTTTTATAAAATCATACGTTGATGTTCAAAAACAGTATCAAGTTACAAGAGATATTCATGAATATATTTTATATTCGGCTCATTTAAGTGATTATGTATTTACTAGTAGTATTAGGTCTGTTTTACACCAATCGAAACTTTTAACTTTATGGAATAAGTCGGATAAGCATGTAGTTGGAGAAAGAGGTCAATTTATTGGGTTTTTGTTTTTTATTTTATTTATTTTAGGAGCCTTCGGTTTTAATAAAATTAAGTCAAAAAAGTTTTTTTCTTTTGAATTAAATAAGTATTCAATTTTTAGTACTTTGATTTTAATTATTGGGTTAGTGTTTTCATTGGGTCCGAGATTAAATTTTAATGGGGTTTATGTTCATATTCCACTTCCCTATTCGTTTTTGTTAAAGTATGTTCCTTTTTTTGATTCGATAAGAGCTTTAGCAAGATGGAGTTTTTTGGTATATCTGGGAGTTTTATATTTTTGTTTGCTCTATCTAAACAAATTGATTACTGTGAAAAAAAGTAGAGTTTTGATTGGATTAATTTTTATGTTTTTTTTAATAGAATATTTTCCAAAAAATATTACTTCATCTTCAAAGGTTTATATGACTAATGATTATACTTATTTAAAGAGTAATTGTAATAATAAAGTGTTGATTGAAATACCTTATATTCATTTATTTGGGGTGAGGGGTAATATTGTTGATGGTTTGGGGTATATGACTACAATTTTACTTTCGTCATTGGAGCATAGTTGTAGTTTGGTTAATGGACATGGTGGTTATGACTTACCGGAAAATATGGATATGTTTAAGAGATTAAATGAAGATGTAGCTAATATTGATTATGATCAGTTTTTGTCGGAATTAAATGTAAGAAATGTTTCTTTTATAAAATTTAATAAAGAGTTTATAGTTGATGAAGACAAGTTAATCTACCAACAAATGTTTGATACTTTAATAAAAGAAAAGAAAATAAAAAATGTTTCTGAGAATATTTATCAGATTAATTAGTTTTTAATATATCAGTGTGATCGTAAATAATTTTTATTCTTTTTTCTGGTATGTGGAGTAAGTAAGTTTTAGTTCTTAGAAGGAGTTGTTGGTTCTGAAACGTGAGTTTTTTGGTAAAAAAGGATCTTTTATTAAAAATATAAAAATTTATCATTGATGGTTGGTATTCCCAAGTCCCTGCAAAGAATGTTCTATTATTCCAATATTTTGCGTTCCATTCCCCGGTATTACAAAAGATACAAACTATTGAATTGAAGGTACTGATTAGGAGTAGGATTATAAAGATAATTTGATTTAATTTTATGTGTGTTTTTAGGTTGGAGAAATAATAGATGGATAAAAAAAGTAGAGGAATAATTGCTTCTGTAAGTAGTCTTGGCCCCCAAGATACGCCACCTGGCCAATAGTACCAAATAGTATTAAGGCCAAATATAAAGATAATATTAAGAATTGAAAATAAAATGATAGGAAATTTTAGAAAATTATATTTTTTATTGATCGTATTTTTGACAAGATAAAAAATACCTATAAAACTGAAAATGAAAACTGGATGAAAGATGAAAAGACCGCAGTTGGGACTAATTAATAAACTGATAAATACCTTTAAGGAATAAAATATGTTTATGTTCTTGAGAGAATCAACGATTACGTTGGAGTAGCCATCGGGAATGCCAATAGAATTACAAATTAGACGGTAGCTGATGATTCCGATGACGATAATTCCGGTTGACCAAAGTGATTCTTTATATTTTTTATAAAAAATTAATAAAATTATTAAGGCAATAATATATGTAATGAAAATTGGCCTGGCAAGGTAGGCAATTAAAAGAATAAAAGGAATAGGAACCAAATATTTATTTTTGTTATTTTGAAAATATTTTATTAGAAAAAAATAGACAAGAGAAATTAATAAGGCCGATAATGCGTGTTGCCAGTTTGCTTGTGATGCGGTAGAAAAAATAAAACTACCGAAAGCATAGGTTATAGATCCCCATAAAGATAATTTGAAATTTTGAGAGAAATTTAAAAAACAAAAGAATACGATAAAAACTGAAATGGCTGAAATTAGGGAGGCATATCTTTTGCCGATTATTTGGTAGTAATCAGAGTTTAGAATAAAGTTATTTGATGGTGATTCAATTTTATATAGTTTATCTGATAAATAAAAGAAAGGAACCGATAATATACCGTTTAATATCGGAGTTCTGGAGTATATTTTTTGGTTTTTGGGGCTGGAGACTGATATATCAATAATTCCTTTATTTATTAAATCTTTTTTTAAATTAGTTAAATCTAAACTTTTATTGTGAATAATATTTGCGGCAGTAAAATTATTAGAAACAGAGTCGGTAGTCGGAAAAAAACTATCACTTAGGGTATAAATTAAAAAAGAAAAAAGTGATAAAAGTATACCTGTTAAAATAAGATTTAGTTTTTTTTTCATAAATATTTTTTCAAATTTCTAGCAAAAGCCTGTTGACTGAAATTGTTTTGGATTTTTTTAGAGATGTTTTTGAAATTTAGTCTGACTTCTTGATCTATAATTTTTTTAGTGTTTTGAGTTAACTCATCAATCGAAGAAAAAAGATGAAGTTTTTGGTTTAAACCAACAATTTTAATACTATCAGGTAATCCGCCCCCATTATAAATAATAGGGATACATCCAGCAGATATGGCTTCAATAGGAGCGATACCAAAGTGTTCAAATTTAATTGGATTTTTTGATTCATTTTCTCCGAATCCGGCGGCGTGCCAATAAATCTTAGAAGATTGATACAAATTTTCAATAAATTTTCTTGGTTGGTTGAAATGAAAGTAAATTGGATATCCGGATGCTGATTTTTGGATTTTTTGGGCATATTCAAGACTACTAGGCTCATCACCTAAGCCGCCAGCTAAGTGAAGCTCCCAATTTTTTAGTCCATTATTAACCATTTTTTTGAAAGCTTGGATCATTATCTCCTGTTTTTTGCTGTGGCCAAGGGTAAAAAATCGACCAACAGAGCATATCTTATTTTGTTTTTTGATTTTTGGATTTATTCCGATAAATGGTACTGGTGGATATAGAATAATTGAATTTCTTTTCCAATAATTTTTAACCCATTCTTGAGTAAATTTAGAATTAGCAAAGACAATATCAAAATTTTTCATTCTTTCAACTAGATTACCAAAAATACCAGCTCTCAGACGGTTATTTAATTTTTGATAAAAAGATTGTGAATAAAAATCTATTAAGTTGTATGGAAGTAATTTGGGTTCTATTAGAAATAAGATGTTATTTTGATTTGTGTTTTTATTATTTATGGATAAATAACAAGTTTTACTTAGAGGTCTTATAATTTGATGAATTTTAACAATATTATGAAAGTGATCGACTTTGATAGTTTGACTGATGACTTTGGCGTTTTCTGTTTTCCAAGATAATTTCTTTAGATTTGATTTGGAAAAGTTCCTTAGAAAAAATATCCATTTGAGATGATATTTTTGTTTTTTGTTTAATTCAGAGAAAGCAATTTTTTTATCTTGACTAATTTTTTTAAGTGAGTGGCCATATTGAAATATTTCATTTCTTTTGGGAGACAAATCTTCTCTTGATTTCACAAAAAGAAGAAGAATTGGAATAATTATGTTTATTATTAATCTACCTTTTATACCTTTATACGATGGAGTAGGAAAGGATGTATAAAAAATATTTTTTTTAGCTAGACTGGTGGTGTAGTCCATAAAACTGGCATTAATAAAAATATCTTTTCCTTTAGTTATTTCTTTTATTCGTATTTCATCATTCCAAATGTCTAAAAAATTGGCTTTAGAAATATCGATTCCTAGTTTTTTGATGATTAATTTTGGGTCGACCTTATGTCCACTAATGAAGGTTGTCTGATAATTATTTTCTAGAAGCGTTTTAGCTATATTGCAGGCAACCACTTCCCCTCCACCAAGTGATGATAGCCATTTGTCATAAACAACAGCGGTTTTTTTCATCAATTGAAATACCAATAACCTGATAATATTTTTTGATAATTTTCTTTTATTCTCTTTTGGGAATAAAGTTGGTGATATTTGTTTCTGGTTTTTTGGATTTTTGGGAAATCTCTGATCATAGATAAACAGGCGCGAATATATTGCCAATCCTTTTTAGTGGAGTGTTGCATTTTTAGAAGATTTTTAATTAATCTGACTTTTGATTTGAATAAAAATATAAAATATTCTTTGATAAATATTTTAGTGGGAAAGTGATAAAAAACGTGGAGAAGCCGGCCTTTTTCGGTGTGAAAGATGAAAAATGGAGACCATTCGCTACTAGATTTGGCATGGTAATGATAAACAATAGCCTTCGAGCAGTAGTAATTTAAATATCCACAAAGCCTAGCTCTTTCGCTGATTTCAGTATCTTCATAGTACATAAAAAAGTTTTCATCTAGTAGACCTATTTTTTTAAGAATAGATTTTCTATAGAGAGCTGCTGCTCCACAAGAAGAATATACCTCTTTTTCTTGGTCAAACTGACCGATATCTTTTTCATAAAATTGTTCTCTGTCGGCAGTGATAATACTGCCAATGTCTCGGCCATATCCATCTTGAAAAACAATACTGCCAGCATTTTGAATTAAGTTAAGAGTTGGTGGATATTTTTTGAGTTTTGAACTGATGGAAAAAATTTTTGGATTTTTATCCGCCAGGTTTACTAACTCTTTGAGCCAGTTTTTATCGACAATACAATCGTTGTTTAAGAGAATCACATATTCTCCTTTAGCTATTCTAATTCCAGGATTATTGCCGCCAGCAAAACCAAGATTTTTTTTGAGGAATAGAGATTTTATGTTCGAATATTTTTTTTCATATTCCTTAATGATCTTCCGGCTTTTATCTTGAGAATTGTTATCAACAATAATTAACTCAAACTTATCTTTAGGAAAATTAAGATTAATGATTGACTTAATAGTTTCTTCTATTATTTGTTCACCGAAGTAGTTTAGAATAATAACGGAAGCTTTTAAGGTTTGTCTGTTCATTCTTTTTTCTTACCTAAAATTTTTTTCTTTATCTTATTAAACTTTTGCCAAACTTTATAAGTTTTTGAATTCTGTATTTTTTCTAAATCTGTTTTGAGTTTTTTATTTTCTTCAATTATTTTATAGTCATAATTTCCATTAAATTTTTCTAAATTTCCTAATTCATTTAAACTTTTTTGTAAAAACGGGTCAATACCACTCTTGTTTTTTTCTTTAATAGTGCTTTGGATATATTTAGCTATTTTGTATCCATATGTTTTTGGGGTGTTGATTTTTTTAAGAGAAATAAAGCCACTTTCAGATATTTGTGTTTTTGTTTTAAGGTTCTTAACTTTTTTTATAATTGAGACAAGCGACTTAATATCTCCATTCTTGTAAACAAAACCAGTTTTATTATTAGTAATTATTTCTTTAGTTCCACCATTAGAGTTAGCAATTACTATTTTTTTGAGAATCATTCCTTCTACTGCAGTTCTTCCAAAAGCTTCTTTAATTGAAGGAATGAGAATTATATCTGATTTTTTAATGTAAGGATAAGGATTTTTGACAAAATCATGAATGTGAATGTTTTTCCATATTTTGTTGTTTTTAATATATTTTTTAATTTCTTCGAAATATTTTTGGTGGTTTATCCCTCCCAATATCAATAATTCGGTATTTATTTTTTGTTTTACTAATTCATTAACAAGTTTTACCCCTTCTAACTGATTTTTTCCTGGTTGAATATTCCCACAAATTATTATTTTTATTGAACTTTTAGATAAGAATGGATTTTTTATTTTTTCTTTTAATAATTTTTTATTAATTTCTACATAGTTGTAAACAACTTTCGGTTTTTCTTTTTGCAAGTATTTTGATATATGTCTTGAAACGGATTTTGAATTGGTTATTATTAAATTTGAATTTTTTTCAATAAAATTGATCAATTCTGGAAATTTCAGTTGAAAATCCATGCCATGGTCTAAATTACCATATTCTCTGATGTGCCAAATATGTGGTTTATTTAAACAATTGGCAGCAATTGCTCCCCAAGGTGAGGCCATGGTATTTGAATAAATTAAGCTTGGATTAATTTCAGATAGTTTGGGGATAAAATTAATTAAATTTTTTAAAGATATTCCGTTATTGTTTAATCCATTTTTTGTCCACCAACTTAAATTTACTATATCGTAAGGAACAGTTAATTTATCTAATTCATCTTGTAATGGGCCTTCTTCTGGTAAAACAACATGAGAAAAAATGTTTTTATCTTTTAGTTCTTTTATTAACTCTAACATTGATCTTTCAGCCCCTGCTAGTTGGGATGAGTGTGAGAAAAAAGATATAAGTTTAAACTTATTTATAGGTGTAGAAATTATATTTACACTGGCTTTGTTATTTATTATTTTTTTCCAACTATTCAAGTCATTAGTTATTTTATATATAGATATATCTGATTCATTAGTAATATTACTTGCTTTTTTTTGTTTGTTTTCATCAATAATCAAGAAGACATCATAATTTGCTTTTTTTATAAGGTTTAACATTTCTTTAGGTTCATGTTTAGATGCTATTTGACATTTAGGATTGAATTCAATAATAAAATTAGTGTTTTTAAATTCATTTAACTTGATAATATTTTTTAGTACTGGTACTTCATGTCCCTCAACGTCGATTTTGATTAGTCCTACATCTTTTTTTTTGAGTAAATCGGCAATATTGATTGTTTTTATTTTAATTATTTTTTTATTCTTGGCGAGTGGATTATTAATGAATCCTGAAGAGTCTGAGGCTTCTGAAATATAAAATTTTTTTTGACCATTACAATCAGATGCAGCTGCATTTATTAATTTACAATTATTTATTTTGTTTAAATTAAAGTTCTTTTTAAGAATTTTAAAATTTTCTTCTACGGCTTCAATTGCAATAATTTTATTATTTTTTTGTAATTTATTTATTATTAATGAGTAATAACCATAATGTGCACCTAAATCTACAAAAGTTTGATTTTGTTTAATTAAATTTTTAATTAAGTTTATTGAATATTTTTCATATTCATTATTTATATAGTGATCAGTATATCTTGGGGTTATATACATATTAATATTAGTCCTAGTGGTTTTTATTTTTTGAATTTTTTTTAGATCGTAGTCTGTTTCAAACATTTTTAGTATAATTTTCTATTGTTTTATTGGTTGGGCCGAAAGTAATGAGTTTTGAATGGTCGATATAAATAGATTTTTGACAGAACTGTTTAACTTTTTCTATGGAGTGGCTGACGAAAATAATGGTAACGTCTTTTGATTTTTGAAACTCTTCCATTTTGGCGAAGCATTTGGCTTGGAAGGTGGTGTCGCCGACAGCTAGGATTTCGTCAATCAGTAATATTTCTGGGTGAGTATGGACGGCGACAGCAAAGGCTAAACGCATATACATTCCAGAAGAATAATGTTTGATTGGTTGGTCAATAAATTCTTTTAGCTCAGAAAAATTGACGATGTTATTGAAGTTGGCGGCAATTTCTTTTTGGGATAAACCTAGGATGGAACCGTTTAAAAAGATGTTTTCTCGGCCGGTAAGTTCGGGATGAAAACCAGCACCAAGTTCGATAAGGGGTGAGACAGAACCATGGACAGTAACTTTGCCTGATGTGGGAGCCATAACCTTGGCAATGAGCTTGAGGATAGTAGACTTACCTGACCCATTGGGGCCGATAATGCCAATAGTCTCCCCTTTTTTAATTTCAAAACTAATATCGTCTAAGGCGGTAAAGCTTTCTTTGGTTTTTTCGCCTTTAAAAAGAGCCGGAATAAATTCTTTGAAAGTTTTGTGATTTAGTTTACTGAATTGTTTAGTAACGTGATCGAATTTTATTACGATGTTTTTGTCCATACTTAAATATTTTTATTTATAAAGCTTTGAATAATTCTATTATTATCTAATAATATTTCTGCTTTTATTCTAGGATCTGTTTTAAGAGAAGAAATTTCTTTTAATTTTAAACTTTTTCTGTATTGAGGATATTTATTGGTAATTAAGGTAATGTTTTTTAGGTAATTTTTGACAAAAAAACTATTGTTGCCAATTTTTGGTTCAACTAACTCGTAGATACCTCTGTAGGAGTCGCTTATTAAGTTCATATATTCTTGATATAGTTTATTATTCATAATCTGGAAAATAGTTTTTAACTATATTTTTAAATTCTTCTCTAATCTTTAGATCTAGGATTTCTAATCCAGAATTGTTTTGAGAAGGTTTAATATTAGCTACTGCAGTATATTCTATTTTTTTTGTTTTTAGATTAACTCCTCCACTCCAAATATCTTCATCTTTTGAGTTTTCCTTGGAGATTAATATTTGTTCACAGTCATAATGCAGGCGACTGCCCCCATAAAGGATCTTTTGTTTGATATCGGCAGAAAGTTTTATATAGTCAGGATATTCTTGGGTTAATATCTTTGTTTCATCTAGTGTTGGTTGATGATCAATTTTCAAAATAGACATATTTAGATGTTATCAGCAAAGATTTTTTCGCGGGATTTAAAATAACTAAAGCCAATGAATAGAATAATAAGAGAGACTAGTAGTCCAACAAGAAGACTGGAATATTTTGGAGCTCCCCCACCAAGAATGGTTTGACGATAGGCGTTGATAAAGACAGCCATGGGATTAACTTGGAAAATGATTTTGTATTTTTCGGGAACTATGTCGGCTGGGTAGATAATTGGGGTGGCATAGAACCAAAGAAGAATAATCATGTTGAGAAGATACTTAATATCCCGATAGAGAAGGTTGGCAGCGGAAAAGAAGAGAGAGAGACCGAGGGTAAAAATTTGTTGTATAAAAAATATTGGAATGACCCAAAGAATATTCCAACTAATGGGAATACTATAAATAATCATATAGACAACTAAAACTAGGATAGAGAAAAAGAAGTCTATTATTTTGGCAATGATGGTGGATAAAACTAATATGGTTCTGGGAAAATAAATTTTAGTGATTAGACCGCTAGAACTAACAAGCGAATCGGTGGCTGATGCAAGAGAGTTGTTAAAAAGAATCCAAGGAAGAAGTCCAACAAAAAGAAAGATTGAGTAAGGAATATTGGCGGCGGCATTGGTGGGAATACGCAGAATAATGGAGAAGGCAAAACTCATAACAAGCATTTGGGCTAAAGGGTTGAGAATTACCCAAAAATAGCCAAGAACTGATTGTTTGTAGCGGGATTTGACTTCGCGAGCAGTCATTTGCCAAAGTAATTCACGCCATTTATGAATAGCTTTGATTTCTTTGAATAAAGAAAACATATATGTAGTTTACCAAGACAAGGGGGTTTTTGTTATAAGAAACAGAAAAGTTTCTTGTAACGCTTTGATGAATAGTTATTTATATCTTGTTATAAGTTAACTTGTATCGCACTGTATGTCTTCGACATGAAATTGGTATCTTGATATAAGCTAGCTTTTAACGCTTTGATGAATAGTTATTTATATCTTGTTATAATCTAATCACCTTATGAATAGAGAAATAAAGGTGTGCACAGTGGGTGGTGGAACGGCCATGCCAATAATAAATCAAGGTTTAATAACGGCTGGTTTTACTAATATCAAATCGATTGTAACCACTTTTGACAGTGGTGGGGATAGTGGAAGGATTCGGACTGATGAACGAGGTAATGTGTTGGCTTTTTCTGATTATTGGAGATCGCTAATTTCATTATGGAAAGATGGCCCTCAAAAAAAACTTTGGGAAGAAATGTTGAGGTATAGAGATGGTCGAGGAAGAAATTTTGGTAATACATTTTTCCAATTTTTGTCGGAAAAAGAGGGTAATTTAGGTGAAGTTGATGAGCTTTTTGCTGATTTAACAGGGGCAAGGTTATATGGAGAAGTGGTGCCAGTAAGTTTAGTTCCTTCAAATGTTTGTTTTAGAACAATAAGTGGGAAAGAATATAAAGGAGAGAATTTTGTAGATGATTTGAGAATGTCTTTGGATGTGATTGAAGACATTTGGTTGGATCCAACGGTAAAAGCAAATGAAAAAGCAAAAGAAATTCTAAAGAATGCTGATTTGATTGTTATTTGTCCTGGAACGACTTATGGCTCGGTACTTCCTAATTTTTTACCTAAAGGAGTGGCTGAAGCTTACAATGGAAGTAAGGCAAAAAAAGTTTTTATTGCTAATATTTTTGCGACAGGAAATGAAATAAAGAAGGCAACGGTAGGTTCTTATATAAAGATTTTTGCTAAATATTTGAAAAATAAAAAACCGTTTGATTTGATAGCTGTAGCAGATTTGGAAAAATTGGATAAAAAATTATTAAAAAAAGCCTTTTCTTTTTATAAACTAGAAAACTCGTCTTTGGTTAAATTGGATAGGCTTAAAGGAGTTGAGGTGGTAAAAACTGATATTGCTAGTATCGAAAAGTCGAATATGAGACTGAGACATAGCGAAGAAAAGCTGGGTGAGTTTTTTGGCTCATTAGTTTTATGAACTTAGTGAATAGGTTTTGTCCGGTTTGTGGTGGTACAAAAAATAAAAAAGTTTTTAAATCAAAAGATTATCGTTTTGGTAATAATGGGTTATTTTCCTTGGTTAGGTGTAAAAACTGTGATTTTGTTTATCTAAATCCTGTCTTAAAAGAAAAAGACTTAAATAAATTTTATGGCGAAAGATTTTATTCTGTATCTAATGGTTTGATTGATAACCTTACAAAGGTAATATCTTTGATTTCAAACAGGATTTATTTATCTGAAATAAGAAAAGGGGTAAAGGTAAAGCACATCTTGGATGTTGGTTGTGGCACTGGGGATTTAATATCTTTTTTTAAAAAAAATGGCTACAGTGTTCGTGGGTTGGAAATAAATAAGAGCGCTAAAGCTTTTGTAAAAGAAAATGTTTTTGGAGAAATTAGTTTTACTACATTGAAAAAAGCTAGTTTTAAAAAAAATAGTTTTGATGTTGTGACAGCAAACCACGTTTTAGAACATGTCTATGATCTAAAAAAGTTTTTAAATGAAATAAAAATGTTTTTAAAGAAGAATGGGTGTTTTTATTTAAAGGTTCCAAATTTTGGATATTGGGAATACAAGGTGTTTGGTAAATATTCTTATGCTTTAGAAGTACCCAGACATATGTACTTTTTTGACAAAAAATCTTTAAAAAATCTTTTGATCTCCAATGGTTTTAAAAATATTAGGTTTGTTAATAGACCTTATT
>JAQTUF010000019.1 GCA_028710865.1 Candidatus Shapirobacteria bacterium | reverse complement strand
CTCCAGATTTAGTTTTTTGTATTCGATATCAAACTTACTCACTACCCTATTTTAACTTAAAAAGCTGACTAGATTTAAGGTAGAATATGGGCATGGGTAAAAAGATAATTTTATTTGATATTGATGACACTTTAATAGATGTCCATCCAATGGCTAAAAACTTCTACCAAAAAATAGCCGACACAATAGGATCTTCTTTTGAAAAGATTGTTGATGCGAAAGAAAAATACAAAACTAAATTGGAGAAATATAGTGATTATCATCCAAATGAATTAATGGAATTTATCTATAAAGTCTTTAAAGTTGACGAAAGCAAAAAAATAAATCCATTTATTGAGGGAAAATATTACAAAGAGGCTTTATTCCCTGAAGTTAGAGAAGTATTAAAAAAATTATCAAAAAAATATCGATTAGGGATTTTTTCCGAAGGTTTTGAAGATTATCAAGGTAAAAAGATATTAGCTTTGGTTGATTTATTGGATAAAGAATTAATTTTTATTTTAAGAAGAAAATTAGAAAAAAACTCTTTAAAAAAACTACCGAAAGGATCAATAGTAATTGATGATAGGAAAGAAGTGGTAGAAAAATTAAGAGATTTTGGAGGATTTAAAGTTTTTTGGTTGAATAGAAATCAAGACGATGAAAAAATTGACGGGATAACAACTATTCAAAAATTAAATGAATTGGTGAACTTATTGAGATAAGCTATTTTTTGGCAAAATAGGCATAAAGATGACCTATGAGGCCTACAACAAGAAAAAATGCTCCCCACCTAAGCGGATGAGAACCAACGAAAGGATAGGTAATTAAAATACCAACACCAATACCAGCTAAAGCATGGGAAAGGGCATTGCACACAGGATGCTTGGAAAAATAGGACAATAATTTTTTATAACACATAATAATCACCTCCTTATATAAATTAAGAATACCACTTTTAAAAAATTACTTTAATAATTTTTCTAAGACAGTTTTGGCAATAGTTGGATTTGCCGATCCATGGGAGGCTTTCATAAGCTGACCAATCAAAAAGCCAATTGAATTTGGATTCTTTTTGTAATCCTCAACTGCTTTGGGATTTTGTTCCAAAACTTCCTTGGCGATTTTTTCGATTTCACCACTATTAGATACTTGAATTAACCCTTTAGACTTAGCAATTTCAATAGGATCTTGGCTAGTTTTATATGTTTCAGTGAAAACTACTTTTGAAGATGTTGATGATAAAGAATCATTATTCAACATTGTAATTACTTTTAACCAATTATCTGGTTTAACTTTATTGATATCTATTTCTTCCCTTCTAAACTCACCATTAAATAAATTTACAAATTTTTTAATATTTTCTTTATTATTACCAAAAACTTTAACTGAATAATCAAATACTTCTGCAATTTTTATATCTTGAGTAATTAGATTGGCATCATAATCGTTGAGCCCAAAATCTTTTTTATATCTCTGCACTTTTTGATCGGGGAGTTCGGGAAGGGTTTTCCTGATATCCTCAATCTCATTTTGGGTAAAAGTAATATGGGGAATATCGGGCTCGGGGAAATAACGATAATCAGATGAACCTTCTTTTTCGCGCTGTAAGAAAGTTTTGTTTTTGGCAGCATCCCAACCACGAGTGGTTTTGTTAGTTTTAGATTTTTCTTCTCTAGTTTTAATAAATTCTTTTGTCTGGCGATTAATTTCAAAATTAAGTGCATTGAGAACTCCGGTAAGAGAAGCAACATTTTTGATTTCAGCAAGTGGAGTGAAAAATTCTTTACCATCTTCTTTAATTTTTAAATTAATAGTTGGCTCACAGCGCATACTACCCTTTTCAATGTCGGCATCAGAAACGCCTAAATATCGAATAATTTGTTGGATTTTGAGTAAATAATTTTTGGCCATTTCAGGGGAAGTAATATCGGGCTCGGAAACAATTTCAACTAAAGGTACGCCACATCGATTGTAATCAATAAGAGTTAAATCTTGACCGGCTTCAGAGATGTGAACTGATTTCCCAGTATCTTCTTCCATATGAGCTCGATTGATACGAATTTCTTGACCATCGATAGTGATTTTGCCATTGATAACAAAAGGTTTTTCAAATTGAGTAATTTGATAGCCTTTAGCCAAATCTGGATAGAAATAATTTTTGCGTTCAAAAAATGAAGTTAAATTGGGAGTACACCCAAGAGCTAATCCGATTTTGATACACCACTGACAAGCAGTTTTATTAGGGACTGGGAGGGCGCCAGGAAGACCAAGACAAACAGGACAAGTGTGAGTGTTAGGATCGATATGAAAATGCTGAGCAGAGCAATTACAAAACATTTTAGTATTAGTTTTTAGTTCTACATGGACTTCAAGACCGATGATGGGAATTATTTTCATAATTTAGGGCTTTGTAAGTGGTAATCAGTAAATTGTTGATATTGGTGAGCAATAGAGAGGATTTTGGATTCTTCAAATAAATTACCAATAATTTGAAAACCAATGGGAAGATTTTGGGAATCAAAACCACAAGGTAGGGCAATTGAAGGAACACCAGCGACATTGATACAAACTGTATAAGCATCAACTAAATACATTTTAAGAGGGTCGTTAATTTTTTCGCCAATTTTCCAGGCAGTTGTAGCAGAAACTGGAGCTAAGATAACGTCAACATCAGATAAAACATCAGTAAATTCTTTTTTGATTAAGGTACGGACTTTGGCAGCTTTAGTGTAATAGGCATCATAATATCCAGAAGATAAGGCGTAAGTTCCAATCATAATACGACGTTTAACTTCTGGCTCCATAAATTTACCCCTGGTTTTCATATAGTAAGGAATTATGTCTGTGGCACTAGTATCTGATTGCCCAAAACGAATACCATCATAACGAGCCATATTAGCAGAGATTTCAGAAGGGACGAGAATATAATAAACAGCAATACCAAGGTTAGTGTTAGGGAGGGAAACTTGTTTAACGATAGCTCCACAATTTTCAAAGACTTTGGCAGCGGCCATAACTTTTTCTTTAACTTCAGGGTTGATATCGTCAGTAAAATATTCCTTTGGAAGACCAATTTTTAGACCTTTAATATTGGTTTTTTCTAAGAGAGAAACATAATCGGGAATAGATTTTTCCGAGGATGTAGCATCATAAGCGTCTTTGCCAGCAGTAATTTGAGTTAAGGTGGCAATATCTTGAATATAGTTGGCAAAAACACCAGGACAATCAAAAGATGAGGCCATAGCAGTGATACCATAACGAGAATTAAGTCCATAGGTAGGTTTAATACCAGAAACGCCACATAAAGAAGCTGGTAGACGAATAGAGCCACCAGTGTCAGTACCAAGAGCAAAGGTACATAAACCAGCAGCAAGAGCAGCGGCTGAACCACCGGATGAACCGCCAGGGATACGAGTTAAATCCCAAGGATTTTTAGTAGTAAAAAACCCAGAATTTTCAGTGGAACCACCAAAAGCAAAAGGGTCAGTGTTGACTTTACCAATACAAATGGCATCTTCATCAATAAGTCGTTGATAAACGGTGGAGGAATATGCCGGAATATAACCTTTTAAAACTTGGGAAGCGGCAGTAGTTTGAATACCTTTAGTTAAAAAAATATCTTTAACGGCCATAACTGAGCCAGCAAGTTTACCGACTAGTTCCCCTTTTTGAATTTTTATATCAATATTTTTTGCCTGATATAAGGCAAATTCATCAGTAATAGTGATAAAAGTTTTTATTTGAGGATCAATGTTTTTTATACGATCTAAAAAAAATTGAACGATTTGGGTGGTTGTAAATTTTTTATCAACGAGACCTTGTCTCAGCTGATTAATGGTAAGTTTTTGGAAATCCATATTATTTTTTGATAGTGGCGGTAACAACAAAATAATTATCTTTAATACGAGTAGCCTGAAAAATAGCTTCTTTTACTGGAAGAGATTCTTTTATTTTGTCTTCATGAAAGACATTTGATTGTTCATTGACCCTAAAGGTAGGTTTTACCCCATCAGTGTTTACTTGATTAAGGATATCAAAATATTCAATAACTGATTCAATTTGAGGTAAAAAAGTTTTTTTTTCTTTTTCATTTAATTGGATTCGAGCAAGTTTGGCAATATGGTCAAGACTTTTTGGAGAAATTTTACTTGCAGACATAAGCTATTTTAACCTATTTTGGGAAAAGTTTAGAACTTGTTCGTGATATACTTTGTTACAAAAAGCACTTTAAAGTAAAGGAGAAATTATTTTGAAAACCATTATCATTAAAGCAATTCCTGATATCGATGAACCCTCTGACATAGAAGAAGATTTAGTAGGTTTAAAATTCACGATCGAGAAGATTTCGAAAGAACCTAGATATGAAATTGGCGTAAATAAATTTGAAGTCGATGATACAAATCTACAAACAGTGTTTGTTATTTTATATGACACATTTTTGGAAGAGTTAAAAAAACAAAATGAAGATGTTTATCAATATTTTTTACAACCTCAAGTAAAAATGAGTCATCCTGATGGAATTTGCTTGAGAGGGTGTTGTTTAGAAATATAATAATTTAAAGGTGTCTATTTTTTAGACTTTTTGTGTAGACACCTTTTTTATTTCCTTAAGATTTTAGCTTTAAAACGAAGAAACTGCCAACGATACCTATCGATTAAGTTGTAAATTTTGTAAAGTGTTGAATTAATTACAAAATCATAAGTACCGATATATTGGAAAAGTTCCCCTCCAAATCCTTGTTTAAAGCGGTGAAAACCAAAACCATTATCTGTTTCGTTAGCTTCAGGACCAAGACAACCCCACATATCAAAAGTTTTACATTTTAACTTTTTTCCTAATTTAATTGATTCCCACATAAGCAAAGTTGGGGCCATAACTTCACGATGGATATCAAGCGAAGCCCCATAAGGATAAAAAAGTTGATCTTTTGATTTGAACAACATAAAAGCAGATAAAACCTTACCTTGATAGTATGCCAACATAATATGGGGAATATCGGTAGTTTTTAGAGTTTTCCATAAATCACGATGATATTTTTGGGTGTGGAGATAAAAACCTTGACGCTTGGTGGTATCAAAAAGAAGTTTGAGATAAATTTCAAAACCTTTGTCATTGGTCATTTCTTTAACTTCGACTCCATGACGATTAGCAATTTTAATATTATAACGAGTTTTAGAGTGCATTAATTCTAAAATTTTATCTTCTGATTTATTTAAATCAATTAAAAAAGTATGTGGATAAAAAGCAACTTTGGGTGAAACAAGCATGTTAGAAAATTGCATCGACGAATCAAGGTTAGAAATATCTGGTTCGAATTTAACAAAAATAGCGTTGTTTTCGAGAGCAACTTTCTTGATATTTTTTAACATTTCTTCATTAACCTTTGGGCCACGCAAAATTGTTCCGATAGAATATTTGGTTTTGGGAACTTTGTGAAAACTGATGGTGTAAGCTGATTTTATTTTGTCTTTGTCGTCGAAAACCCCAAAGCGAAAAATTTGATGACTCTGTGATTTTTGAAACTCGCCCCATTCCCAAGTTTGAACCGGATGAACAACTACCGAATTATAAATTTTTTGATCTTTGTCTGTAAGAATTCTAGTTGGCATGATTGTTTTAATAAACATCGGGGTCGTAAACTAGATCACCATCATCACTGTTTTTTGGACGACGATAATCGCGAATAGTTTCTAATGTTTCCTCTAATTCTACCAAATTATTGGGAATATCTAATAAGAACCGACTAGGTTCATTAAGAGAACTTTTACCAAAAAAAAGACGACGATCGGTATAAGAAATATAAAGATAGTCTTTGGCTCGAGTAATACCAACATAACAAAGACGGCGTTCTTCTTCAATTTCTGATTCTTCAATAAAACAACGAGAATGAGGAAGAATCCCCTCTTCTAATCCAACCAAAAAAACAACTTCAAATTCCAACCCCTTGGCGCCATGAAGAGTCATAAGTCTAACACCATTGCGTTTTTCTTTTTTCTTGTTCTTTTCTTGAAGTGAATATTCTTGTTGAACTAAAGAAATATTTTCCAAAAAATCATGAATTTCAGGGAAAGTAGTAGCAACCGATTTTAATTCTTTGATATTTTCTATCCGTTTTTGATCATCTTCGTCTTTGGGATTATAACGATCTAAATAACCAGAGTTAGTAATTAACGATTCTAATACCTGAAGCGAATTGAGTTTTTTTATCTCTAAATTGTTTAAGTGTTCAAGAAAAACTGCTTTACGTCTTTTACCAAAAATTTTGTCCAGTCTATCTTGAGAAATTTTATCCAAGCGATTGGTAGCAAAACGTAACATAGATAAGATATCTTTTATTTCAGCTCTTTCATAAAATCTAGTGCCACCGATGAGAACATAAGGAATACCAAATTTTAAAAATGCCTCTTCAATAACCCGAGATTGAGCATTCATCCGATATAAAACAGCAATTTGATTAAGAGGAATTTGCATATTATCTTGAATGAATTTTATTTTTTGAGCAATAAATTCGGCTTCATCAATTTCTGAATTAGCTTCATAAATTTTAATCAAATCATTTGATTTTTTATCAGTAAAAAGTTTTAAAACAGGATGAGAATTATTTTTGGAAATAACAGAATTGGCTGCTTCTAAAATATTTTGGGTAGAACGATAATTCTGTTCAAGATTAACAATCTTAGTATTTTTAAAATCATTAACAAAATTCATGAGATTTTTAAAATCGGCTCCTCGCCAACCATAGATTGATTGAGAAGCATCTCCGACAGCAGTGATCTGTTGATATTTTTTGGCTAAAAGTTTAGTTAAAAGATATTGAATTTGATTAGTATCCTGGTATTCATCAACTAAAATAAAACGATATTTATCCTGATATTTTTCTAAAATTTTAGGATGATCTAAAAATAATTGAACAGTTTTAAAAAGTAGATCATTAAAATCTAAAGCATGAAATTTTTCCAGTTTTTTTTGATAATCTTTGTAAATTTTGGCAGCATAATCTTGCCAAAAACCATGAGATTGACTAGCCATCTCTTGAGGAGACTGAAAAGAATTTTTAGCTGATTCGATATAATACAAAATACTAGATGGTTTGAATTCTTTAGTAGTTAAATTTAAATCTTTTAGGGAATTCTTTATAAGATTTTCTTGGTCATTAGTATCATAGATAACAAAGTTTTGAGGGATGCCAATATTTAAACCATCTGATCTGAGAATACGGCAACAAAAAGAATGAAAGGTCCCCGCCAACAGCTTCGCAGTTTGGGCGGGCGAGCCTGCTAATAATTTATCCATTCTTTGCCTCATTTCATCGGCAGCTTTATTGGTAAAAGTTAAAAGTAAAATTTGCTCAGGAGTAGCTAATTTTTGTTGAATAAAATAAGCAGCTCGATGAGTCAGGACTCTAGTTTTACCTGATCCTGCACCAGCTAAAACTAAAAGTGGAGATTTGATATAGGTGACAGCTTCTCGTTGTTGAGGATTGAGACCGGAAAGGATATCTAACATGTAAGACTACTATAATCGGTAAATAGTAGTTTTACCAGACTCAAAAACAACTTCTCCCCCAATTTTTTCAAATTTATTTTTATCTAATTTGGGATATTTTTCGTATTCTTTAGAACCAACAAAAAGATATTTGACTTGATACTTTTCAAGAATTTTTTTAATTTCTTCTAAATCAGATGATTCATAAATTGTAG
Organism: Candidatus Shapirobacteria bacterium; assembly: GCA_028710865.1. The sequence continues at coordinate 1,874 of JAQTUF010000019.1, read as the reverse complement.
TAACTTCTTGTTGGCGCTTTGATGGTTGATCATAGCCTCCACGCCAAAGCCATTCATGAACAATCCATCCCTCTATAGTAGGAAGACCTGTGGCTGAAGAAATTTGATTGAAGGTAGTATAACTATCTCCAACTGCTTCTAGCATAACTGGCTGACCGGAAATGTTTTTATTAATCCAATTAATGGCATTAAAATTATCAGGATAAAAATCTTTTAAATAATTGAGTCCATTGAGTCCCAAATAAGATTTGGAGCCATAAAAGGATTTGATGGCAAAATAAGGGTAAAAAAGGTGAATAACTAAAATAATTGAGAAAATTATCTTGTATAAAAATTCTAAAATCTTATGTTTTAAAAAATGAGAAAAACGGATAAGAAAATATCCTGAAGAGAGGGAATATAAAATAAACGCCTGATAAACAAGTTTAAACATGGTATTGGCTCGACGATATTCATAGATGTAAATATCTTTGATATAAAAAATTTCAGGAATTAAGACTAAAATAGTAGCAACTAAAACTAGGGAAAAAATGAAATAATCTGAATGATGTTTTGGACGCTTAATTATAAAATAGATAAAAAAGGGAAGAGATATTATCCAGAAACCTCCATATAAAATAAATAACTGATAGAAATTCGTATGTGAATCAGAAAATCTAATTCCTTCCATCATTGGGACAAAATTGAGTGAGAATGGCAAAGAAAAGAGATACCAAAAAATAATAACTAAGCCCCCATTGAGAATAGTCTTTATGAGACTATTCGGACCATCACGACTAAAATTGATAAGGAAAGTAAAGACAGCAAAAAACAAACCATAAACGGCAAAATCCCAAGCATTAGTCATATAACAAACAGATAGAATAAAGCCAAAAAGTAAACTAGATAACCAATTTACTTTGATAGGTGAGGCTGTAATTAAAGTAAAAAGAGTAGCAAGAAAAAATAGAACAATAGGAATATCATTCATGTGACCATGAAGATCGGCGACTACAAAACTATAGATAGGAAATTCATGAATAGTTTTGTCTTTAGTATCAGGATCATGTCCAATAAAACGAGTAGCATCGGGGTACCAATAACTGTCAATAGATTTCGTTAAAGCTTCTTGACTGAAGTTCAAATGATTGTTGTTTTGGCCAAAATTTAATTTAATTATTTTATAAACTGAATGCAAATTACCTCCAAAAGTAAGTACAACGGCAGAAATTAACCCAGCTAAAACAATTTTTTGGAATTTAATTTTTTTGAAAAAAGAAAAAACAATATTAGAAGCAAGAGAAAAAGAACTTAAGAATGTAAGTGAAAAAACGGTGGCTATACTTAGGTTGTAAGTGATAGTGGAAGATATCTGAGAAAGTTTAGTGATTAGGGCAAAAATAAGATGGCCAAAATAGTAATAGTTGATAGAAAGACCAGCAAACCACATATCTTGAGGTGGTAAAAAATGAGATCGCAGAGCAGAATTAATAAACCCCCAATCCATGTATTTTTCTAATCCCTCAATATTTGGAGCGAAACCACGAACAAAAGACCAAACTGTCAGTAAAATTAAAAATAGTAATTCTTGAAAAAGAAAAATTTTATAATTTTTCTTAATCATCTCTATGAATAACGAAATTCTTTTTTTTTGCCGAAGGAAAAGAAGATTTAAAAATAAAAATACTGTTCCAAGAAAAACTAGAGACAGTAGGGTAAAAGGTAATATTTTAAAAATCCCTAAAATAAGGATTAAATAAGTAAGAGTAATAAGAGAAAAAATCTTGGAAAAGATATAACCTTTATCCCAAAATTTATTAAAAAGGGTAAAAATAAAAGGTAAAGCTAAGACCCCAATGATAAAAATTGTAAACCACCAAGTTAGAATCGAATAA
>JAQTUF010000008.1 GCA_028710865.1 Candidatus Shapirobacteria bacterium | reverse complement strand
TTTTCAACAATATCGATAGTAGAAATAACTTTAAAATCTAATTTTCTCTCTAATAAAACTGAGGGAATAGTTTTTAGGGAAGCAACAAAAAAAGAAAAACAAAGGGAAATAAAAATCCAAATTTCTTTAGAGCCATAATTTTTAACCTGAACGATTTTAGTAAAAACAATTGAAATGGTAATTAAGCATAAAAAAACTAAAATTTGTTGAATAACAAAGGTGGTTTGTAATTCAGATTTTTTTATACTATCCTTTTTTTGAATTAGGGCAGCTGCTAAACCAATATCAGAAAAATAACCTAAAATACTAACTGATTCGGCAACTATAGCAAACAAACCAACTTCACCAGTGCCAAGTAAAATTGTAAGAATAAAAAAACCAACAACAGAAATTGTTTGAATACCAATATTTCTAAGAGACAAAAATAAAACATTTTTTGTAGTAAGCTGTTTTATTTCTTCAAGATCAATCGTTTCCATAGAGGTTTAGAAAAAATAAATAAAACAATAAGCCAAGAAATTAATGATAAATAATTAGAAATTATTCGAATTGGAGTGTTAGTAAACTTGACAAAAATTTGATGATTTCCGGCTGATAAATCTACCACTAAACGACCAAGTTCTGGTTCAATTTGGTAATTAATTTCTTTACCATTATCAGTAATAATAAATTTAGGAAAAGCCAATTGCGATAAAGTAATTTGAGATGATTGATTAAGATTAATAGTAAAAAACATCCAATCAGTCCCTTGTTTTTGGTCATTTAATTGATAAATAGAGTTAGTTGGGCTAATTTCATCAACAAAAGGGTTAGCAGCCCTTTGGGCGGCAATTCGAGCAGTCTTAGGAAGATAGTCATAGATACCAGAAGTAATTTGATTAGTCCAAGCTTTTCCTGAAAATTTTTGGTCATCAGTAATCGGACCATAATGAATGGGAGTAAAATGAGAAATATTTAGAGCAAAAAGAAGAATAATTATTAAAGAAATGAAACTAATTTTTACTTTTTGAGAAATAAAACTTGGCAAAACCATTATTAATCCACCAATAGAAAGTGAAAATAAAAAAACAGAATGATTTAGAAATCGCCACGGAAATTGAATTTTTTGAATAATAGGAAAAAGCAACCAAATGAAAGTGGATTTATTGTGGGTCATAAAAACTGTTCCTAACCCCATAAAAATCAATAAGATCAATAACCAAATCTTAGGATTAATTTTGGCAATATTTTTTTTATTTTTAACAATTAAAAATCCAATTAAAACTAAAATTAAAAGTGGAATTATCCAATGAAGATAACCAATAGCAAACGACATATCATCATTGGGGCCCCAAACAGAAGCACCATCACCCCAAAAACTTCTAATGAAAAGTTCATAAAGCGTGGCAAAGTGAATAGAAAAATGATAATAACCGGTAAACATGGAATCGATTTGAACATATTTCGATTCAAAAAGAACTGGAAGAGTATAAAAGGCAGTTAAACCGGCAGTAAAAATCCCTGATAAAACTAATTTTACAAATACAGAAATCTGTTTTTTTAAAAACAAAGAAAATGGTTTTTTATATTTAGTAAAAAGCCAAAACAAAATCCAAACAAATAGAATAGGGATAAAAGTTAGAGCCATTGGATTATGAGAAAGCAAGAGACCAGCAAAACCAAGAGATAATCCTAAAATATATTTAAATTTGTTTTCTAAAATTAAGCGACGAGAAAAATAAAAAATAAGAGGAAAAAAGACAGCTGCCCACGCTTCATTCATAGCTCCTCTAACGTAAATATTGAGAGCGTGGTATGGAGCATAGGTATAAAAAAGAGATGAAAGAAACCCACCAATAGGACCAAAAATAGATGAAGATAAAAGATAAATAAAAGCGGCTGAAAGAATTATTTGAGTAATAGCAGTAGCTTTGACAGAATTAATGAAAGAAAAACCAATAGTCCGATAAACTTGACCAACAATATAGGGCATAGGTGGATAAAAATTAAAAAGCGGATACCCATATCCATAACCTAAATCTGGTGTCCAACGACAAGGGATTTGGCCATCTTGAAGACATTTTTCCATTTCCAATTGACGAATTAATTGCATATCGTCATGCATATTATAATAACCGGATTTCAGAAGAAATGAAAAAGCGGGAATTATTAAAATAAAAGTCAAAATCGGCCAGAAAAGTTTATTTTTAATAATAGTTTTAAAATTTATAGACATAAAAGATTATAGCTGATATAAGAGTAGTTCGTCTTGATCTGGCTTGGAAAAAGATTTAATTAAGGTTAATTTTGATTGATCAATGGAATCAATTTTAAAACGAGACTTATTGATAAGAAGATAAACTTCATCACCATAATTTTTGGCATTAATAAGGTTTTGGGGAATTTGAGTAAAACCTAGACCAAGGCCAATAATAGTTAATTGATTAACTTGATTGGTATAGATTTGAAGACCATCAGGGAGAGTACCAAAATTACCTTCAGTGCCGACGATAACATTGGCTTCAAGTGACCTAACTTTTAGAAAATCGGCTGATTCTTTAATTCCCCAGCCTGAAGTCCAACTTTGTAAATAACCTGTTTCTGTACCTAATAATTTGACATTAAACGGGTTAAGAGAAAGATTTTTTATAAAAATAAAATTAGGAATTGATAGTAATACTAAAAATAAAATTTTGAAAATATTTTTAGAAAAAAAATTTGACAGTAATAAAGTAATTAAAATAATTAATGGTGGAAGGGTAAAAAGAATATATCTAGCAGTAAAGACTTTAGCAAAAATACAATTGGAAATTAAAGGTAATATCCACCAAGAAGTTAAAACTAGGTATTTAAGGTCAAATTTAAGATGTTTTTTGTTTTTAATAATTAATAAAATTAAACCCAAAATACTGAAGAATAAAATAGAGACAGAAATATATTGCCAATAAATAGAAATAGTATCAAGGAGATGAGGCTTAAGAGGATCAAATGGATGTTTTAAAATTTCTGATAATGGCCAAATATAATCTTTATTTCTAATAGCAATCATTTGAAATTGAGGTCCAAGCCGAAGAATATTATAGATAATAAAAGAAATAATTACCGAAATTACAGGTAAATAAATTGTTTTTAAATTTTTTAAATTAAAAACTAAATAAGTAAAAACGGAAAGGACAATAAAATAAACTGCTGGAGATTTGGTTAACCAGGCTAATCCTAAAATGACACCCAAAATAAAGGTTAAATCTAACCTTTTAAATTTAGCTAATAATAAGGAAAAGAAAAGTGACCAAATACCAAATAAAGACAACATATTATCGGGAACCGCTAATCTATCAAAGAAAAAAGAAAATGGGAGAAAAATATAAATTAAACTGGAAAATATTGCTAAATAAAAATTTTCTTTAATGGATAAAAAAATGAATTTAAAAGGATTAGATTCTTTTTTAGAAAATGAAACAATAATAGAAGTAGTTAAAAAAATTCCCAACATAATACCTAAACCAGCCAAAATAGAAACAAAGCGACCAGCAATAAGTGGATCAGAAATAAATTTAAAAATAATGGCAGTAACCCACATAAAAAGTGGTTGTTTGCCGTCGGTTTGAGGAATAAATCTTAATGTTTCAACACTTTTAATAACTTGTGCCCAACGAATATAAATTGCTTCGTCACCAAAAACAGGAATTGAAGTTAGATTTTGGAGACGAGTTAGAAAAAAAACTCCAATAATAAGAATAATAACTATTATTTTAATAAAAAATTTATATTTTTTTATCATAAAAACCTTTAAGATCATTGGTCTTAATCCTGATAATTTCTTGAATCATTTGAATTGATTCTTTTTTATAACGAGCGACAGCGTCACCTTTAGTTAAACTGGTATCTTCATCATGCCATTTAACAGGGACTTCTTTAATTTTGTAACCCCATTTTTGAATCATAAAAAGAAGTTCAACATCAAAAGCAGAAACTCGCCAACCTTTGTTATCAGTTTTATCTTTAAAAAACTGAAGTTTAGGAAAAATTTTTTTAGCTAAATCAGTCTTAATAGCCTTGAAACCACATTGAGTATCAATAATATTTCTAAGTAAAACTAAACGGCGAAAAAAAAGAAAAATAGGAGCACCAATTCGACGTAAAAATGAATTACCTTCACGAACAACTCCACGAGAACCAATGACTACATCAAACCCTTGATCAAAATAAGGTAACAATTTTGTTAATTCTGTTAACGGAGTGGATTGATCCATATCAGTAAAAAGAACTATTGGATATTTGGCTTGTTTGATACCTCCCCAAACGGCTGAAGGTTTACCACCATGGGGTAAATCAAGAACTCTAAAATTAGGATGTTTAGAAACAAAATCGTGAACTAATTTAAGGCTATTATCAGTTGATTCATCGTTACAAATAATTACTTCCCAATTAAATTTTTGGGTCTTAAGAAAATCATAAACTTCTTGGAGAACATTATTTTTTAAATTGTTTTCTTCGTTGTAGCAAGGAATGACAATGGAGATACCTTTATTCATAATTTATAATACTATTTTAACTTAATTTATTTCCTAACTAAGGAGTAGATACTTTGTTTAAAGACAATATTACTATTTTGAGGAAGGGTATTGTCAGTAAAAAGAGTATATAAATGAGCATTGGGTACATTTTGAGGAAGATGGTTTAAATAACTAAAAAGGTAATTAAAACCAAAATCAAGACCAACTCCAGTTTCATAAGAGAGATTAAAGGGCTGATCTTGTTTTTGATTGATTAAATAACTAACAATGGCTTTTTTATCTTGAAGACTAACTAAAGAAGGTTTAATGGAATTAATTTGACAAATAGAAAATAAAAATATAATAAAAAGGATTAAATATAAAATCCAAACTTTTTTTATCATTTTGATTAAAATTAAGCTTAAAAATAAAGGTAATAAATAAATTACTAAGTCGTAATAATATTCTGAAATAGCACCATGATATTGTGATAGAACCAAAAGGGGTAAAACAATCCAAACAAAAACTAAAATTTTAATTTTGGGATTTTTAAATAAAAATGGGCTAATTATTAGTATAAGTAAAGAAAAAATTCTGCCAAAAGTTTTTGGGAAAAAACTAAAAATATTAAGGCTACGCCAAAATGAACGCAACCAAAGTGGTGGAATAGTCGAAATAGTAATATTGTTTCTACCAAAAACCATTAATAATAATTTATTTAAGTTTAAAAAATCATGTCTAATATCAAAAATAATTAGAGGAATAAAGGGAATTATAAAAAATAAAATACCTAAAAATATTTCTTTAAGTTTGGGTTTTTGAGGCGCTAAAAAGAAAGAAAGTATAATTATTGGAACTAAAGAGGCAGGAACTAAGTGAATAGTGGAAATAAATCCAGCAATAAACATAGCTAAGGGAAATTTAAACTTATTATTGATAATTTGATAACAAACATAAAAAACAGAAATGGCGATAAGAGGACTATACATAACATTCCAACACGTTTTACCTAAACAAATAGAAAGTAAAAGGGAAGCGATAAAAGCAGTTTTGGGATTAAAAATCTTTTTAATTAAAAGAAAAGAGACTATTGTGGTTAAAAGATTAATAAAAATAACAGCATAACTGCCAGCGACAGGGTCTCCTTTAGTTAATAAAAAGAAAGGTAAAAGAAAATAATAATGATATGGTCCAACAAAAAAACCATTATCATTACTAACTCGGGGACCTATAAGAAGAGGTTTTTTTTGGCTAATAATAGAAAAAACTTTACTGGCATCGTCGGCTTGATCCCATTCAAAGGTATAACCCTTACTAAGTTTTAATAAAGAAAAAAACAAAGTAAAGAGAGAAATAATGATTATTAAAAATAAATTAGATTGTAAAAAAAACTTAATTTTATTCTTTTTTGCCATCTAGATTATGAATCAGTCTAAAAATTTTTATGCCGTTTATTTCCCATTGCTGATCTATTTTTGCCCAACCAAAGGCAGCAACAGACCATTCTGGATTATTAATAGGATTACAATCAATCTGAAATGGCTCACAAACAACAAAAAGCTGATCAGAGATTTGATTGTGAAGATCAACTATTTTGCCATTTTTTTGGGTAATAATATAGCGATATGGTGGATCATAATTTTGTTTGGCTAATAGAGCAAAATTGAAGCTTTGATCATCAGCTTTTTCTAAAATAGAATCAACAATCTGATTGGTAGTATCTAATTGTTTAACTCCACTCCAACGAAATGGGTTTTGAAGTAAAGAAAAAATTATGATTAAAATCAATAAAGGTATGCCTAAGCATTTTATACGATTGATAAGATAGGCCATCAATATAAAAACAACAGGAAATAAAAACCCAAAATAGTGATCATAGATATGTTGTTTATAGAGAGCTAAAGAAACTAAACCAGATAAATACCAAAGGCAAGAAATCCAAAAGAAACGGTTTTTTTTTGGTGTTTTCTTTAAAAATATTAGAAATAATCCAATAATAAAGACAATACTAACAATAATTCCAACTGTTTCATTTTTGCCGGCTAAAAGACGAGTATTTACTTGATCAAATAAAGGTATAAGTTTGGGAATAGCTTTATAAGCTTTAATATTGACGGTAGTTTCTCGATAAGTAAAAAAATTAACTAAGGCATGAAAATTTTGACCCTGATGTTTGATATCAAAAAGTATTTGAGGGGTAAGAGAAATTATAAAAACAAATAAGGCAATTAAAGAATTGATTAAAAATGGTTTAATTTGAGGTGATTTGTTTTTAAAAAACTTAATAAATTGAATTAGCCAATATAAACCAACTAAAGGTAGAAGAGCTAATCCTAAATAGTGACTGTTGATGACCATAACAAAAGCGAGGGTAGCCCAAATAAAATAACGATATTTTTGGTGGAATATGGCCTCAAAAAATAGAAAGATAAATAAAAGAGCAAAAAAGGGCATAATATTGGGATTCCAAATAAAATTGGAATATTTAATAACAACTGGAGAAGTGGCAAACATAAAAGAAGCAATAAGTCCGGTAGACTGATTAAACCAATGTTTAGATACAAAATAAATGAGAAAAATAGTAGCAATATTGATCAAAGCAATAAAAATAGCAGGCCCTATTGGATTATAGTTTGCTAGCCATAGAGAAGGAGCAATAAGATAATAAAAATATGGGCCAAGATACATGTTGCCGATACTAGTCTGAGGACCGATAAAGAATAAATCACCATTTTTAAGAAAATCTCTAATAATAGTGACATCCCTACCTTGATCACCTAAAAATTCCATATAATCACCTATTTGGTAAAGCCGAAGAAAAGCACCTAGTAAAAGAATAATTATCAAAACCCAATATTTAGAAATAATCTTTTTAATCATGAATAAAATTGATTTTAAACCAAAGACGAAAAAGATCAGAAAAACTTTTTATAATAACTTTAATATTTCTGCCAGTGGCTTGACCCTCAACTCGAGGATAATGATGAACTCCGATTTCAGTGATTTTGAAACCGGCTTTTTTGGCTTTAATAAGCAATTCACTACTTATAAAAGCACCTCTTTCTGCTTCAAGTTTGGGAATAGTATCGGCAACTTTTTTACTAATTAACTTAAATCCACAATCAATATCTCTAACTTTAAGCCCAAAAAGGATAAAAACAATTAATTCCCAAATTTTGGAGGTAATAATAGCTCCGCGAGAAACTTGTCGAGAAAGATAGTAACCAATAACTAAATCTGATTTAGTATTTTGTTGTTTTTTAATAAATTTTGTAATTTCGGAAAAATCGAATTGGCCATCAGAATCAGTAAAGGCAATCCATGGATATTGAGAATTATAAAGACCACTTTTGAGAGCAGCACCATAACCACGGTTGGGATTGTGAGTAATGATCTTAATTTGTAGTGGATATTTCTTTTTAATCTCGTCTAGAACTTTGGCAGTATCATCTTTAGAACCGTCATTAATTAAAATAATTTCCCATTTTTGAGCAACTTTTTTCAAAACTGGGACAGCTTTATTGATAGTGTTGGTAATATTTTTAGCTTCATTGTAACAAGGAAAAAAGACGGATAATTCTTTTATTAAAAATTTACTCATATTATCGAGTATAAGCAATAATAATCACTTTAACAAGATTAATATAATTTACTTGACAAATAGATAAAGTCTGGATATAATGTCCTATAATTATTTTTTAATATAATTTATGAAGCAGGTGGAACACAAAATTGTATCTATTGTATTGATAATTGCCGCTATGGCGGTGTTGTTTTCGTCCTTATTTCCAATAAGAGCGGGAGCCACTTCTTATTCTGATAGTGATAAAAAAACAATTTCAATTGATAAAAAATTAAGATCAGTTAGTGATTCTGAATATCAAGATAATATTTCAGCTTCCCAAAGGGTCTTTTATGAAAATGATTTAATTGAATTTAAAATTCTGGTGGAAAACACCGGTGATGTAGATTTAAAAAATATTAAAGTCACTGATAATTTACCTCCATTTTTAAAATTAATATTCTTTCCAGGAAATTTTGATGAAACTAATAATAAAGTGGAATGGACTATTGATGAATTGAATGTGGGTGAATCTAAAGATTATTTAATTAGAGCTAAAATTGACCAATCTGAATATGTTAAAACTTTAGCTAAAGAGACTAATGCTGCTAAAGTTTGTGTTGATGAAATATGTGATAAAGATGATGCTAGTTATTTTATCGGTAATGGGGTATCTATCCCAAATACTGGAGATACTGGTCTTTTGATTAAAACCGGAATAGTTTTATCTTTAGGCTTAGGTGGATTTTTATTTAGAAAATACGCCCGAGGCTACTAAAATCCCTCTGTCCTCCAGACATCTCCCTTTGATGAAAGGGAGAAGCTAAAAACAACAAAATATTTAAAATTGTTAATAAAAATCCCCTACTTTAAGTGGGGGATTTTTATTTAGTAATAAGACGAAGACTAAAGATTGAATTAGTGGAATAATATTGATTGAAATTTAAATCAGCACCACGCCAAGGATCATGCATCTTATAATTACCATTTGAACCAGAAATTAAAACTATAAAATGTCTACCGGAAGGGCTACCACTCATGGGAATTTCGGCAATAACATAACGGCCACTTCTTAGTTCATCGTCTACAATAGATGAGTTATAACTTGTTTTTTTATAAACATAACCTGACGGAGGAGTTGGTGCTATTAAATCAGCACTAGAAGTAAATTTACTGGGATCAGCAGCATAAGCCGAAGGAGTAATATCAAATCCGATTTTTTTATAAACCATAGACATACTAGTAAGATAACAACCAGCACCACCAATAGTATAAGTAGTCTGCATACCAATATATTGTTTACACCAACGAGGATCTATTTGACTATAATAATTACCATCACTACCGCCACCTGGAGATGAACTTAAACAGCCAATACTGGAATTATTAAATGAAGCTAATTTAGATTGAACCTGTATTAATAATTGTTGATATTTTTTTTCATCGCTTTTAGTTATTTCAAGTAATGAATTTTTTGAGTTTTTTTGGCTATTAAGATTGATTTTTTGACTAGCTAAAGTTTTTTGAAGAGTTTCTAGTTCAGTTTGTTTTTTTTCTTTAGTTTGTTTTTGAAGATCATAATTGGTCCGAACGGTTTCCATATCTAAAAGGGTATCTTGGCTATTGTTTTGTAAAGTAGTAATATATTTGCGTTGCTCTAAAAAATTATTGAGATTGGAAGAAACTATAAAAGCAAAGGCAGGAATTCTTTTTTGAAGTTTATAATTTTGGATAATTTGATGGATATAAACGACTGACAAATCATCAAGCTTGACATCAAGTTTACCGATTTCTACTGAAAGATCCCCTATTTCTTTCTCTAATGTTTTAATAGAATTTTCAGTCTGAGTAATTTTTAGTAAGGTCAATTGAACTTGAGAATCAATTATTTTTATTTGATTAGCAAGAGTATTTTTAGCAGTACCAAGTTCACTTAATTTTTTTAAAATTTCATTTTTTTGATTTTCTAAATCTCCTTGTTCGTCAGCATAAATGAGATTAAAATTTAAAGCGAAAAAAGATATTATTAATAATAAAAAAACAAATTTTTTAGTCATCGAAATTAAAATTTAATATATCTTTTGACACCAATCCAGCTAGCAATAAGACCAATGAAACAACCTAAAAATAATTCTGAAAGTAAAAGAAGGCCATAGAAACTAATATCATAATTAATAAACTCAACTGGCTGAAAAAATGAATTAATTGATTGTCTAAAAATAATAACAAAAGAAAAACTAATAATAGACCCAACTAAACTACCAACAATACCGTAAAAAAGGCCTTCAAGTAAAAATGGTTTTTTGACATAAAGATGAGAAGCACCTAAAAGACGGCTAATACGTATTTCTTCTTTACGATTGGTAATTTTCATACCAATAATGGTAAAGATGGTAAAAAATGAAATAAAACCAATAATTAAGGTAATGGCTAAACCAGTTTTACGAATAGCATTAGTCCAATCAAGAAGTGAATTAATAATATCTTTTTGATAAATAATTTCATCAATAACATCATTTTTAGTAGCATAATTTTGATAAATCTGTTCAAGAGTATTAGGGTTAGAAACGCTAACTTCAAATGACGAAGGTAGAATACTAGCAGTAACCATTTCGGTCAGCATAGGGTTGTCTTTATTTTCTTGTTTGTAAATTTCTAGAGCTTTTTCTTTAGAAATATATTTAATTTCTTTGATATCAGTATAAGAGGAGAGGTCTTTTTGAATATTTTCAATACTAGCTTTATCTAGACCGTCTTTAAGAAAAAGAGTGATTTCTGGTTTGGTTTCAAAATAAGTCAAAACTTGAGAAAGTCCAGAATTAACAATAATAAAAACAGAAATAACTAAAAAACTAAAAATCATAACCATTAGAGCAATAAGGCTTTGGAAAGGAGATCGGCGAAGATGATGCCAAGTAGTTTTAATTATGCTCATGTTTTGAAGAAGAATAAATAATTTTTTTGGTATTTTTTTGAGGTTTTTTCTTAATTTCACCATTGGAAATTTCTATTTTCCGTTTATTAAGGGCTTCAACTATTTCATTATTGTGAGTAGTCATAATAATGGTGGTATTACTATTATTATTGATATCTTTTAAGAGTTTAACTAAATTCCATGAATTTTCAGGATCTAAATTACCAGTTGGTTCGTCAGCTAAAATAATTTGAGGTTCGATAGCTAAGGCTCTAGCTAAAGCAGCTCGTTGAAGTTCACCACCAGAAAGTTGTGAAGGGAAAAGAAAACGACGACTTTCTAGGCCAACTTGGTTAATAACCTCGTCTATTTTTTCTTGAATACGATTCTTAGGATAAGAAACTATATCTAAACTTAAAGCAATATTTTCTTCAACTGATTTATCAAAAATAAGTTGATAATCTTGGAAAATAACACCAATTTTGCGCCTAATATTATTAATTTGGTCTTTAGTACCTAAAACTATATCAACATCATCAATTAAAATATGTCCAGAACTAGGTTTTAATTGATTTAAAATTAATTTCAAAATAGTTGACTTACCAGCACCAGAATGTCCGGTAATAAAAACGAATTCACCTTGATTAACTTCAAAACTAATGTCTTTTAAAGCGTGAATAACACCAAAATTTTTATCGACAGTATCAAAAACAATTTTCATTTTTATTTTTATTCAAGAATTTTTATATTACCAACATCAATTAACCAAGCGGTTTTTGTGGAGGCATTAGTTTCACCCTTAAGTTCAACTTTTTTACCAACAAAAAGATCAAGATCAATAGTGGAAGAAATAAGAGAAGCTCTTTGGCTAACTCCACCATCACGATTTAAAATATGAGTGCCCTCACCATTAATGTTGCCTTTTTCGATAACACCAGTAGCGGTATCTTGAAAAGTTTTTTCAATATTGCCATAAATAACACCAACTTTAAGTGATTCAGCATCAACAGCAGAACTACCAACAGTGTTAGATTCTAAATCTGATAGAGAAACAGCAGTTTGACTTGGCCAAAATCTAGAAATCCAAAATCCTGAAGTTATGGCAAAAACTGTAACAATAACGATGATTATTATAGTGGTTTTTTTTGAATAAGAAACTTTTTTAACTAAATTATCATTTTGAGCTAGATTAGGTATATCCATATTAAATTTAAAATCTAATAATTCAGTATAACAAAAATTAACTAATCAAGTTTATAAAACAAATACTATTGGGATATCGAGGTTTTTATAAAATCTTGGAGTTGTTGGTAATTTTCATCAACAGGAATAAATACCCATTGTTTATTAATAAATTTAGTTGGATGATAAATAACTCCATCTTTTGCTGTCTCCCCTATTTTAAGTTCAATTTTATTGAGACTTATTTTAGAAAAATTGGAACTAATAGCAGAAGTAATTTGGAGAGCATTAACATCAGTAATATCTTTAATTAAGTCTTTGTTCCAAAAATTGTATAGATCAATAATTTGAGATTCATTAGTGATAAAAGATGTCTCATTTTTAATTTTTTCAATAATGGCTTCAATTAATAATTGTTGCCTTTGAATACGAGCCAAATCAGTACCTCCTTGTGCTACTGTTTCACCACCATGACGAGAACGAACGAACTCAGTAATATTGGATTCATCTAAATGAATGGGGCCTGATTTAAATTCAATAGTTTTATAAATTGGAGCACCTGATGAAGGATCTTTAATATAGTCTGGGTTAGGGTACTGTTTATCAATAAAGCCTTGCTCTAGGGTTAAATCAACTCCGCCAATAATTTTAACGAACTCAATCAAGTTTTCAGTAGTCATGACAATAACATGGTCAATATCCTGATTAATTAGTTTTTGGAAATTATTTTTAATAAAAGAAAATTTATTTGGCTCTTTAAGAGATAAAGGATAGATTTCATTAATCTTGGCATTAATATTATAAAACCAAAGGTCACGAGGAAGGGAAATAGTATTAATTTTATAATCTTTAAGATTAAGTGAAGCAAAAATAATACTATCAGTAGTTTCGGTTTTTTCAAGGGCATCATCACGTTCATCTAAACCTAAAATAAGAAAATTAATTTTATCTTTATTTAAGTAAGGGTTATATCGGGAAGCATTGTAAATAGTCTTAATTAAATAATTGGTTGGTTGGCCTAATTCTTTAGATAACTTAAATGAAGCGTTTAAAAAAGACAAAATACCAACAACTGTGAAAATAATAAAAAGAGTAATTAAAAGTTTAAATAATCGACGCATGTTATGATTTTAATTCGGCAGTAATAAAAGAGTCAAGGTCTCCATCTAAAACTTTTGTAGTATCAGAAGTCTCATAACGAGTTCGCAAATCTTTAACCATTTTGTAAGGATGAAGCACATAAGATCTAATTTGATGTCCCCATCCAGCAATAATATTGTCACCTTTAATATTTTTTTGTTCTTGGCTTTGTTTTTCCTGTTCGATGGCCCACAATTTTGAGGTCAACATTTGTAAAGCTAATTCACGATTTTGTTCTTGACCCCGCTGGCTTTGACAAGTAACAGCAATGCCACTAGGTTTATGAACTAGTCTGACAGCAGTGGAAACTTTGTTAACATTCTGACCACCATGTCCACCAGATCTGTAGGCAGAAAATTCAATATCTTTAGAATCAATTTCAAAATCAGAATTTTTATCAAAAATAGGACTGACTTCAACTTTGGCAAAAGAGGTCTGACGAAGTTGGTCAGCATTAAAAGGAGAAAGACGAACAAGACGATGAACTCCTGATTCTTTTTTAAGAAAACCAAAAGCAAAAGATTGACTAATTTTGAAAGAAACTGACTTAATACCAGCTTCTTCTCCGGGAATAAAATCAACAACTTCATATTTCCATTTCTTTTTTTCGAAAAAGCGAAGATACATACGCTGTAACATAGCTGCCCAATCCATAGCTTCAGTTCCACCTTGGCCAGAATGAATGGAAAGTATGGCATGTTTTGAATCATATTTACCAGATAAATAAGTTTGGAGTTCTAAATCATCAATTTTTTTTGAAAGTAAGGATAAATGATTTTGCATTTCCATTTGAAGTTCTGGGTCAGGATTAGATTGAAAAAAAGATTCAAATTCTTGAAGAGAACTGATTTCTGATTCAACATCTTGAATGATTTGAATTGTTTTTTGAATTTCAGAAATATCTTGGAGGATACTTCCGGCTAATTCCTTATTATCCCAAAGATGGGGATCTTCGGATTTAGTTTGTAAATCTTTTAAATCAGATAATTTTTGATTGAACTTGAGTTTTTCTTTTAGGGTTTGGAATCGTGAATTTAGGTCAGAAATTTCTGTCATATTAGTTTTTATCAATGTTTTCTATCATATCATCCGAAACATTTTTTATAATGCTTTTTTGAATTTCTTTGATTTGACGATTAGGAAAACCATTTAGTTGAGATTGTAAAAAACTAAACTTATCTTGAAAAAAAATACCTATTTTAGTTTCATTTAGATGTTCTAATTGATAGCGACTTCCTTCTGGAAGTTTTTGATAAATATTAGGTATAAAATTATTTTTGGTTTCTTCATCAAAGAGAGTAATATCAGTATCTCCTAAAACTGATGATTTTTTATTATTACTAAACCAATTTATAGAAAAATAAATTATTAGGCCAAAAATTAAAAGCCGGATAAAGGTCTTGAAAGTAAAGTGAATTTTCTTTTCTTTAACCATTTATTGGATTTTTTGTTTTAAAAAATCGATGATAGGGGTATCTCCAGACAAACAAGTCTTGTTTTGAACATCAAAAGCCAATGGGACACCAATACCTCCGTTAGTAATAACTTCAGGGCAATATTGACTAGTAACAGCTTGTAATTCTTGTTGATTATCGGTATTTTTATAAACTTCTTTTTGATTTATTTTTACTTTTTGATCAACATTATTAGTAATAATGAACTCTTTAACGTTTTCACAATGAGGACAACCTTCTCCCCAATAAAAGATTAAATCAGAATCATTAGAATCAATTTCGCTTTGGGTATTAACACTAGTGTCGGAATTATTTGATTTTGGAGGCACAGATAATAGTTTATAAAAACCAAAAAGAATTACAGTAATAATTAAAATATAAATTATTTTTTTCACTTAGTGGTGGTTACAACATCTAAAATTTTATCTCCTTGAACAATTTTATCTAAAACGTCTAAACCAGAAACAACTTCACCAAAATTAACGTAATCACCAGTTAAATGTTGACAACCTTGAGTACTAAAGCAAATGAAAAATTGACTATCATTGCTAACTTCTATATTACCGGCTCTAGCTAAACCGATACTCCCTCTTTTAAAAGGGATATTATTTATTTCTGATTTTTGATTACCACCACCAGTACCAGTACCAAGAGGATCGCCACCTTGGGCCATGAAGCCTGGAATAACTCGATGGAAAATTAAATTTTTATAAAAACCAGAATTGGCTTTGGAAACAAAATTGGCCACAGTATTGGGAGTAAGGTCTTGATAAAGTTTTAAAACAATTTCACCATCTTTGGTTTTGATGGCAACAAAAGTATCTTGGGTTTGGGTTTTGGTTGGACTAATAGTAGTCATAGTGGTACTAGTGGGGACGATATTTTCCTCTAAATTTATATTGGTATCTTTTGGTTGGTCTTTTTTAGCACAACCAAAAAGAAAAAAGGCAGAAAAAATAATTAATAAAGATAAACTAATTGTTTTTTTCATTGATCTATTCTAACAAAATTAAAACTTTTTTAGAACCTGTACTAATATCCTCTTTATGACCGCTTTTTGGAAAATCGTGAATACTATCCATAAGTAATGAATAAGAATATTTAAAATAAGCTCCAAATTGAGTGCCAACATCGTGAACTATAAATTGATTTTTGGTGTCATCAAAGCCTAAAATAGTAAGATTGTGATAATAAGGACCACCAGACTTAAAATGTTTGTTTTCTTGATACAGAGTCTTACCATTGGCTGGGACAACTACAGGAATATCTTGTAAAAGATATTCTTTAATATCTTCAATAGTCGGATTATTTAAAATAATAGTTGAATAACCTAAATATCTTTGAGAAACAAAATTCATTTGGTCGATATCCATGTCTTTAGTAAAGGATTGTTGGTTTTCAAAATCAATCATTTTTAAAATATCATTTTTGACAGTTTGAGAATCAGGAGTTTGATTTTTATAAAAATAATCGACAGTTAGAAGAGCAGCTTCTTCACAAGCATCTTGCCAAGGTTGATCCCAATTTTTTTCTGGCGACTGCTGGATAAAGGTAGTTTGAATAAGATGTTTATCTGGTAAGCCAGTTGATAAAATTTTAGTAGGCTTTGGAGCAATAGTTTCTTTAATATCTTCAACTTGAGTAACAATTTGGTCAACTTTATTTTCAATTTTGGATGATATTTTTGGTGTCGATATTTTTAAGTAAACTAAAAATATGCCTAAAATTAGAAGAAAAAAAAGAATAAGTTTTTTAGCCATAAATTATTATAGTCTATTGATAAATAAAGCCTTAATTATTGAATAATTTTGATCTTGTAGTACAATACACGAATGCCCAATCTGACAGATATTAGGAATGTTGCTGTTATCGCCCATGTAGATCATGGTAAGACTACTTTGGTTGATGCTCTATTAAAGCAAACCCATACTTTTAGAGACAATCAAGATGAAATGACTATGGATCGAATTATGGATAGTAATGATTTAGAAAGAGAAAAAGGGATTACAATCTTATCCAAAAACACCTCAGTTTTTTATAAAGATTCTAAAATTAATATTATTGATACTCCTGGACATGCTGATTTTGGCGGAGAAGTAGAAAGAGTTTTAAACATGGCTGATGGGGTTCTATTGATAGTAGATGCAGCCGAAGGGCCTTTATCACAGACCAAATTTGTACTCAAAAAAGCTCTGGAATATAGGTTAAAAGTTATTTTAGTAATTAATAAAATTGATCGAAAAGATCAACAAGTTAAGAAAGTAGTAGTGGATGCGGAAAATTTATTTTTATCTTTAGCAGATGATCCAGAATTACTAGATTTTCCAATAATTTATTGTATTGGTAAAGATGGGAAAGCATTTTTAAATATGCCTGAAAATATGGACGAACAAGCAAATATTAATCCCCTTTTTGAACAAATTTTACAAACTATTCCAAATGCAGTAAAAGACACAGATAAACCATTTCAAATGTTGGTATCTTCTTTTGAAAAAAATGAATATTTAGGAAAATTAGCTGTAGGTCGAATCAATAAAGGAAAAATTAAAAAAGGTATGTATGTATCATTAGTTGATCCAGATCAAAAAGTGAAAGGAAATTTTAAAATAGAAAGAATGTATGTTAATGAAGGAATAAAAAAGTTAGAAGTTAATGAAGCGGCTAGTGGAGAAATTGTGTACTTATCAGGAATTTCAGGGATTGAAATAGGCCAAACTTTAACAGATATTAGTTGTCAAGTAGCATTGCCCACAATTGAAATTACCCCACCTACACTTAAAGCTAGTTTTGGTCCAAACACTGGTATTTTTGCTAAGGGAGAATCAAAATATTTAACCAGTCGAGAACTTAAAGAAAGATTACACCAAGAAGTAGAAACTAATTTAGGATTAAAATTAGAGGATGATCCAAATGACAGCATTAGAATGTTGGTTTCTGGTCGAGGCGAATTACATTTAGCAATTTTAATCGAAAAATTACGACGTGAAGGTTATGCTATGGAAGTAGGTAAACCTGAAGTAATTTTAAAAACAATTGATGGAAAAGTATGTGAACCAATTAATGAATTGACCATATTGACCCCAGAAGATTTTGTGGGAACAATTACAGCCGAAATGGGGAAAAGAAAAGCGGAAATGTTGGATATGCAAACTGACGATAAAATTGGTATAAAAATGATTTATAAAATAAGTGAAAGAAATGCTTTAGGACTTAGAAGTAATCTGATGACAGAAACCAAAGGTATGGTGTCTTTAAGTTTCTTATTTTTAGGATATGAACCAAAACAAGAAGAAAATAATAAAGAAAGAAATGGGGCTTTGATTGCCATAGAATCTGGTAAGGCTTTATCTTACGGGTTAGATTTAGCCCAAAAAAGAGGAATTACTTTTATTGAACCGACAGAAATGGTTTATGAAGGACAAATAGTTGGATTAAGACCGTTAGTTGGTGATTTAGAGATAAATATTTGTAAAGGGAAACAATTAACCAATATGCGAGCAGCTGGAAATGACGATTCGATAATTTTAGCACCAGCAGTAAAATATTCTTTAGAAGAATGTTTGGATTTTATTAATAGTGATGAATTGATTGACGTGACATCAAAAACAATTAGATTAAGAAAAAAAATTTTAAATAAAACGGATCGGGTCAGAGCTGCAAGACAGAATCGTTAATTTTTTTAGCGATTTCTTCCATTTCCTTAGGGCTTTGATTGACAACTAAATTTGTATCAATACCATGGGTATGTTGGTCATTATCAAACCGAGGGATAATTCTAATATGGGCATGAGGAACTTCATAACCTAGAGTTAAAAACGAAGTGGCATTAGCATTGACAATAGGCATGGTAGCTAAAGCAATTTTTTTGGCTGTTTCAAAATATTTACCAAATTTTGGAACATCAACAACCCAACGATAATGGACTTTAGGGATTAATAATGAATTACCTGGATTAAGTGGATTAATATCTAAAAACCCTAAAAAATCGGTATCCTCATAAACTTTAAATGCAGGGATTTCTCCTTTAATTATTTTACAAAAAATACAATCATCCATAATTTATTTTACCAATTTTAAAAATTAAGTGGATTAATTTTTTGTTTAATTAAATTTTTGATTGGTAGAAATAAAGGTTGGGGTAAATTATCCCAATCGAACCATTTCCATTCTCTACACTTATTTGGTTCCATTATTCTAACTTCACCTGAGAAATAATTTGCAACTATAAAAATAGTAATATAATGTTTTTTTTCTTTTTTAAAAACATCATTAGTAATAGAAAGAAAACGAATGTTCTTTATACTAATACTAGTTTCTTCTTTAACTTCTCTAATTGAACATTCTTCAAATGATTCATTAAATTCTAAATGACCACCAGGAAAAGCCCAAGTGTTATTACCATGAGAACCAATTCTGTTTCCCAAAAGTATTTTATTATTATTAATAACACATACTGCAATACCAACTTTTGGTCGATTTTTTTCCATACTTACTTATCAATTTTAGGATAAAGTTTTTTGATGATATTGAGAATAAATTGTTTGGCTTCGGGGAGAGATTTGTGAACAGTGGCGCCAGCGGCAGCTTTATGTCCTCCACCACTACCAGTAGCAGCAGCAATCTTAGATAAATCATAAGTTTGAGCATCACGAGTACGAAAATTTAATCTAACTAAATTTGGTTGTAGTTCAATCATGGTCATAGCAATATCCCAACCAATAACTGATTTAAGCATATTTGTGACTTCTGAATAACCATTAAGAGTGTCGTTGTCTAAATCATTTTTTTTGATTTCATCATAAGAAATAGAGGCAATGGCAATATGATTGGAAAAATGATTTTCAATGGAATTTAACAATAAAGAAATAAGTTTGAGACGATTGGGATGGTCATTATTTTCAATACCAAAAACAAGTTGATCGAATTTCGGATAAATTTTGGCTAATTTTGAAGCAATATCAAATGTTTTGTAAGTGGGATTAAAATATTTGAAACCACCAGTGTCGGTATAAATTCCAATAAAAAGACAAGCAGCAATATTTTTATTAATTTTTATCTTTCCAAGTTGGAAAAGATCATAAATAATTTGGCAAGTAGAGGAATATTTAGGCATAATTAAATTTATCTGAGCAAATTTTTCATTACTGAAATGATGGTCAATAGCAATAGTTTTTAAATTTTTAGGAAAAACTATTTTGCCATTACGAGAAATTTGGCTGGGAGAAGAAGAATCAAGAATAATAAATAAATCAAATTGATTTAAATCGACTTGAAAAAAATTTTTAGGAATTATTTTATTAGCTCCAGGAATAACGGATAAATTTTGAGGTAAATCAGAATCGCCACCAATGACTACAACATTTTTACCCATTTTTTGAAGAGCAAAGTAAAAAGCCAAAGCAGAACCGACAGAATCACCGTCAGGACCAGAATGAATGTGGAGTAAAATACTTTTAGATCGATTAATTTCTTTCCAAATTTTTTTGCCAGTAATTTTAAGATTTAACATAAGGATGTTTTCATTATATAACAAAAGGTATCTAAAAACTGTATTATTAAACTATGACAAAAAATATTTTTAAAAATTGGGTTTATGTAGAAAACCCAACAGATGAGGAAATTAAAAAGCTGGTAAAAACTTTTAAATTGGATGAAAGTCTAATTCGAGATGCACTAGATCCCTTTGAAGTATCTAGATCAGAAAAAGATAACGGAAAAATTTATTTTTTTGCTAGAACTCCATTACCAATAAATAAAGATTTGATGTTGACTGTGCCAATATTATTTGTATTAGGAAAAAATTTTTTAATAACTATTACTCCTAAAGAGCTGCCAATTTTTGAAAAATTTTTTAAGGTTAAAAACCATAAACAAACTATAATTGGTTTGTTTATTAAAATTTTTGAAGAGATTATAAATACTTATAATAGTTCATTAATTTTAATAAATAGAGAAATTTGGCAAGCAAGTACTAATGTTGAAAAAATTAACAGTAAGGATATCGCCCAGTTTGTTAATTATGAAAGGATAACCAATGATTATTTGAGTCGATTAATTCAAAATGGATCAATTTTAAATCAGCTTAATAATCCAAAATATATAAAACTAAATGAAGATGAAAGTGAGGCAGCTGAAGATTTAGTTTTAAATAATAATCAGTTAATTGACGTATCAAAAAATAGTCTACAGAGTGTAAAAAATATTAGAGATGCTTATTCAACTATATTATCAAATGATTTAAACAGAGTAATAAAATTATTAACTTCTTTAACAATTATTTTGAATGTACCAACTATGATTGCTGGGTTATGGGGAATGAATGTGCAAGTACCTTTTGCAAAAACAATCTATGGTTTTGGAATAGTTTTAATCCTAGTACTTATAATTTCTATTATTTTAATAAAGATATTTAGAAAAAAAGACTGGCTTTAACCAAACTTAGGATAACAGCATTTTTTATATTTTTTACCAGAACCACAAGGACAAGGATCGTTGCGACCAACGACTTGATCTTTATGGATAGTGGTTTGTTTAGGTGGTAATTCAATAGCTTCGTTGTTTATAGGGTTATTACTATCAGTTGGCTGATCAGTCATAGAATCTCCTCTACCTTCACTAATATTCTGAGGTCTGACTTCGGTTGGGGCAACTGGTTCAAGCCTAAAAATTTTCCGAACAATATTATATTCAAATTGAGACATAAGTTTTTGAAACATTTCATAACCTTCTTTACGATATTCAATAAGAGGATCTTTTTGGGCATAACCACGAAGACGAACACCATCACGAAGATCATCAAGAGCGGTAAGGTGTTCTACCCAAAGTGGATCAAGGGTAGAAATAATAGCAAAACCAATAATGGTATTGGCAATTTCTTTTCCAAAATAAGAAACTCGATTTTGCCACTGCTTATTTAAAATATCAATTAATAATTGGTTTGGCTGGTCTGATTTAGCTAAATCAGTTTTAATTTTTTGGCGTTCAGATGAAGGAATAGGCAAAATTTCAGAAAATTCTAGCATCACTTTTTCAAAATCAATTTGGCCGGTTTCAAATGAAGTATTAAGACTAATAATGCTATTTATTTGTTTGGTAATATATCCAAAAACATTTTTTTGATTTAAATCAGGATCCTCTTTTTGATTAAGTAAAGTGAGATCACGAAGTTGATAAACAATTTGGCGTTGTTTATTAATAACATCATCATATTCGACTAAATTTTTACGAGCATCAAAATTAAAACCTTCAACTTTGACTTGAATTTGTTCGATTACTCGAGAAACAAGTGGATGAGTAAGTGGGGTATCTTCTGGCATATTAAATCGACCCATAAGGGAACTAATTTTTTCACCACCAAATACACGCATAATATCATCATCAAGAGCAACATAAAATTGACTGCTTCCAGGATCACCTTGACGACCAGCTCGACCCCGAAGCTGATTATCAATTCGACGAGATTCATGCCGTTCGGTACCAATAACATAGAGACCACCTAAATCAATAACTTCTTGGTGTTCTTTTTTCCATTTTTTAGAATCAGTTTTCTCTTTAGGCCCGCCTAAAATGATATCAACACCTCGACCAGCCATATTAGTAGCCACAGTAATACTGCTTTTTTTTCCAGCTTTAGAAATAATTTCAGCCTCGGATCGGTGGTTTTTAGCATTTAAAACTTGATGTTGTAAACCCTTTTTATTAAGAAGTGAGGAAATAATCTGATTTTTTTCAATAGAAGTGGTACCAATAAGAACAGGTTGACCAGTTTTATTCAATTCTTCAACAAAATTAGCAATAGCGGCATATTTTGATCGTTGAGTCTTAAAAATTAAATCATTTTTATCAATTCTTTGAAGTGGTCGATGAGTGGGAATGCTAACTACATCAAGATTGTATATTTTTTTAAATTCTTCACTTTCAGTGGCAGCAGTACCAGTCATACCAGCTAATTTTTCATAAAGACGAAAATAATTTTGAAAAGTGATAGTAGCCCAAGTTTGGGACTCACGTTGAACTGGAACGTTCTCTTTGGCTTCAACGGCTTGGTGGAGACCATCTGACCAACGTCGACCTTGCATAAGACGACCAGTAAATTCGTCAACAATAATAATTTCATTATCTTTAATAACATAATCTTTATCTTTATGGAAAAGAGCTCGAGCTTTAATGGCGTTTTCAATATAATGGATGGTTTCAAAAGATTCTTCATAAAGATTTTTAACGTCTAAAGTTCTTTCAACTTTACGAATACCGTATTCTGACAAGGTGGCGGAACGAGATTTTTCATCAATAACGTAATCTGTTGGTTGAAGGTCAGCAGCAATTTTGGCAAATTTATAATATTTGTCGACAGGAGAATTGTTGGGCGAGGAAATAATTAAAGGGGTGCGAGCTTCATCAATTAAAACAAAATCAACTTCATCAACTACAGCAAAATAATGAGATCTTTGAACTACACTATCTTGATCTGGAGCCATGTGATCACGAAGATAATCAAAACCAAATTCATTGTTGGTACCATAAGTAACATCAGCTAAATAAGCTTCCTTACGGGAAACTGGTTTTAAATGAGCTAAACGATCATCAATTTTTTCTGATTCATCGGTAAATGAAGGATCTAATAGAAATGACTGTTCATGAACAATACAGGAAGTAGAAATCCCTAAAAGATGAAGAGCTTGAGGATACCAACCAGCACCAACACGAGTAAGATAGTCGTTTGGAGTAACAATGTGGACACCTTTTCCAGTGAGAGCGTTTAAATAGGCAGGAAAAACAACTGAATGAGTTTTACCTTCTCCAGTTCGCTGTTCAGCTATAGCACCTTTATGAAGAGTGAGAGCTGATATAAGTTGAACGTCATAAGCTCGTTCTCCAATAGTTCTTTTTATGGCTTCACGGACAACAGCAAAGCAGGCAGGTAAAATATCATCAAGAGTTTTGCCTTTACTTAATTCTTTTTTAAAAAATTCAGTTTTTTGGGCTAATTTGGCATCACTTAATTTAGAAATTTGTGGCTCTAAGGCATTAATTCGATCAATAATTTTTTGATAGGATTTTATCCTTTTAAGATTGTCATCAAAAATATTTTTAAGGAAACTTAACATAGGCTATATTATATCTAAATTGGAAATTTTATTCTAATTAAAACTTTTGTTCGATCCTCTCGAAAATATATCCGAAAGGATCGAACTGGAGTGGCTCCTCTAAATTTTGGTAGGCTTAATAAGATTGAAATTAGTAAGATTTTGTAAAACTTTGGGGATAGTAATGCTACCATCAGATTGTTGATGATTTTCCAAGAGAGCCAAAATGGCTCGATCAGTAACCATAGTAGCGTTTAGAATATGAACTAGTTCATTTTGGCCATCGATTTTAACTTTAGTATTGAGTCGACGGGCTTGATAATCACCACAATTACTACATGAGTGAGTCTCCCGATAAGCATTTTGTCCAGGGAACCAAGCATTGATGTCATACATCCGGCGATTAGGTTGAGGTAAATCACCAGTACATGTTTTTATTACTTGATAGGGGATTTCCAATTCTTGCATTAACTCTTCTTGAATAGCTAACATTTCTAAACACATAGCATCAGAAATTTTGTAATCGGGAAGAGTAAAAATATTCATTTCAACTTTATTGAAAAAATGAACCCGAAGCATTCCCCTAGTGTCTTTGCCATAAGTACCAGCTTCACGACGGAAACATGGTGAAAAATTTACGTATTTAATGGGTAAATTTTTAGTATCTAAAATTTCATCCATATGATATGGAACCACTACATGTTCGGAACTGGAAATAAACACAAGATCATCTTCTGGCGAAGAATAATAAGCATTAAATAAATTTTTATTACTAGTATAACCACACTTCCATTCAGTATCACCTTTAACCATAGCTGGTGGAATCATACCTTTAAAACCTTTATTAATTAATTTCTGAAAAGCATAAAACATCAACGACATTTCCAAAACAGCGGCTTGATTTTTAAAAAACCCAAAACGAGAACCAGAAAGCTGACCAGCTTTTTTGACATCAATGATGTCAAGTTTTTCACCTAGATCAACGTGGTCTAATGGCTTAAAATCAAATTTGGGAACATCACCGACAGTTTTAAAAACAACATTTTCTGATTCGTCTTTGCCAATTGGAGTATCTTCTGATGGAATATTGGGGATTTCTTCTAAAGTTAAATTTTGTTTATTTTCAATTTCTTTTAATTCTATTTCCAATTTCTTTAATTTTTCTTTAATATTAGTGGCTTTTTTCAATTGATCGTTAGTGGGTTTGCCCTTAAAATTTCTGGTTAGTAAATTTTGTTCAGCTCGTAACTTTTCAACTTCGGACAAAATAGAGCGATAATTTTTATCGATTTCTAAAATTTGATCAACAATTTTGGGATCTTTTTGGCGATTTTTTAACGCAGTCCGGATGGTGTTAGGGTTTTGTCGTAATAAATTAATGTCTATCATCGGTAAGTTATTTTAGCAAAAACAAAAACTAAAAATTCACGCAAATTAATCGCAAAAAGTTATTAAACTTTTTTATACATCAAAATAGTATCATCCATTTTCCCTTTTCGCTCTAAACTTTTTGGAAGACATCCAAATTTAATAAAACCCATTTTTTTATATAAGCTTTGAGCAATTTTATTTTCTCCAAAAACCTCAAGAGTAATTATTTTTAATCCAGATAATTTTTTAATAGATTCAGAAATTATCAATTCCATTAATTTTTGACCAATACCTTCTCCTCGAAAATCAAAAGTAACACTAATTCCAAAGTCACCAATATGAGATTTAGCATTATTTCCAAGTGTTATTTCTCCACAACCTACTAATTGATTTCCACTGAAAGCACAAAGATATACCCCTTTATTACTCTTTATTTCTTTTATTTTTTCTTTTAACCATTTGGTTTCAGCTTTCAGTGTTTGTTGATGACCTTGAAAAAGAATAAAACTTTGTTCAGCCGAAAGTTTATTAATATAATCCGTTAAAATCTGAACATCATTGATAGTTGGGTAACGAAATTTAATTTCTTTACTAGATTTAGTGATAAAACTATCAATATATTCCATAGTTAATTATCTCACAATTTCATGTTTAAAAAATTGTTCTTGGAAATTAGTTAGTTTATTAATTTCTTCGTCAGTGATGGTCTCTACATCTGGAATGACAACTAATTTATCGTCATCGTCGTCAAGGCGATGAATAACAGCCACTACCCTACCCGTAAATTTTTCTAGAGGTTTATCTACTTTTAAAACATAAGCATCTAATTCTTTACCATCTGGAGCAATAGTATCCGGGATAAAACCGTAATTTACTTCAAACAAAGTTTTGTATTCTGAATAAATGCAGCCGAGTTGTTTATCAATAACAACCTCAATAATTTGATTTAAAAAACTTTTAGCAAGAATTAAAGATTTACTATCCACAAGTTAATTATAATTAAAAAAAGATTTGCCGACACTTATTAAATATAAATGTCGGCAACCACCGTTATTTCATCAAATCTTATTGTTTTTACGAAACAATATTAATGATACGACGCTTCGCTAACCTAATTTTACCTCTGATTTTTTTGCGAACTTCTCGTTTGTAACATATAAGGCTGTAATGTCTCCCTCTCTTCCTCATTAAAACAACTTGGAGAAGAAGGTTCCCATTACTTTTTTTGACACGAACAATGTAACCGGTCAACCAATCAAGGTTGAGAGATCCTTCTTGGGGTGGAGTAATTGTTACAACATAACCATAAGGTGCTTGTTCATCTTTGTCATCTACATATAAAAACCTACACCAATGATCATCCATAGTGACAGGTCTTTTCTCATGAGAGACAACGACAGGTTTCGCCTTCACAGACGAATTGCTCTTTTTTGTCATCCATCAAACCTCCTTATTTATTTGAGTGTTTTTTTCATTTACATCAGTAGCAATTTACTAATTAAATGATTTATGGTTTGCCAAAATTGATCTATTCTATCATTAAAAATGTCGAAAATAAATTTATAGTTCGATTTCTGAGGCAATTTGTTGCATCGAAACTAGACAAATTTCAATAAATTTTTCTAGAGGAATATTTAAACCTTCTGTTAACTCGCATTGAGAAACTTCATCACGGCGGGTGCCGGCAGCAAAGCGAGGCTCTTTTAAAAATCTTTTTAGAACTGAGGAAACTTTAACATTGGCTAATTTTTTACTAGGATAAATTAGGGCGACAGCAACAATTAAGCCAGTTAAACTATCAGCACAGAAAATTGACCATTGAGCTTGAGACTCCGGTTTTGTTCCAGTAAGAGATGGGGCATGAGCTTTAATTATTTTATTAATGGAATCTGATATTTCTAAATTGAATTTTTGGAGAGCTTCTTTGGTTTTATTGGGATGAAATTCTTTAAATTCACCAACATAGTCAATATCATGAATAAGACCAGCCAACATCCAATCTTCTTTTGGCAACTCATTTGGTTTTAATAAATTATTATTCTTTAGATAGTCATAAATACCACCCATACAAGCTTCAAGAGCAAGAGAATGATAAAAAATGTTTTGTTCTAAAGAATTTTTGACAGCGTTTAAATAATTTTCTCGCTTCATTTTATTTTTAAATTAATGGCTAAATCTTTTAATTGTCTTTTGCGGATGATTAATTTTTTATCGGCGTCAATAATTTCTTTGGCTTGATGAAGATACTTTTGAGCATCAATAGGATTGTCTTTATAGAGAAGTTCGGCAAGACGAAGATAACAACCTGATTCCCAAACGTGAATTAAAAAAGAATCGGTTTTTGATTGATATTTTTGAATTATTTTTAAACCAATTAAAATATTTTTAAGACCATCTTTTTTGTTGCCACTACGATATTGGGCTTCGCCAAGATGGTATTGATAATCCCCTTTTTCAGAATCAATTTTGGGATAAAGCTTTAAGGCTTTCTTATAATTTATAATGGCATTTTTATAATCATCAGAAAGCATAAATATTTCACCAAGTCGAAAATAACAGGAATATAAATTATTTAAATTAAATTTTTGAGAAATTAATAAACTACTTTCGACGTCTTTCATAGCCAAAACAAAAAAAGAAAAATCTTGAGTCAATAAAAATAAATGTTTATAAATTAAAACCCGACTTTGAATAAGAGAACAAATTCCTAAATAGTTTTTTTCTTTTTGATAAGTAATAAGAGCTTCGTCACAAGCTTTTAAAGCTTGAATATGTTTGTCTTGTTCACGTAATTCTTCAGCTTTTTGATGTAATTTATGAGCAATAGTTTTCATTTTATTTTTCAAATTTTTTCCAAACCCCTTCGGTGATAACTTCTAATTTGTCTCCATCAATTTTTATGGCAGTATTATCGTCGATAGCATAAACAGTGTAAGGATATTTATTAAGTCTTTTCTCTAAATTTTCAATTGTCATTTCTGGAAACCAAGAACTATTTAAATGTGGTTCGATCATAAAATTTACAAAAGAAAGACCTTTATCAGAGCTGTCTTTGTTTATTTTTTGAGATATTGGTTTTTCTTGATAAGCATGAATTATTGTTGGATTTATAATTACAGTTCCAGCACTAACACCAATATAGACCCTAGTCTTTAATAAATCTTTTATTACTTTTGAAAGGCCAGATTTGTTTACCCAATACATTAAATGATAAGTATTACCACCTTCAACAAAAAATATATCTGCTTCTTTTAATCTTTTTAACCAAATTTCTTTTGGTAGTGCAGAAATATCAATAATATCAATACTATTAAATTTAAGATTCTTAAGTTGAATCAAATCTTCAATTAACCAATCTTGCTTATCGCCTTCTTCTAAATTTGAGGCAGTAGGAATAAAAGCAATTTTTAATTCGGAGAAAGGTTTTACAACTAAATCTTGAAGGGCTTTAATAATTGATTTATTTTCTAAACCACCCGAGGTTAAAAGTAGTTTCATAGTTTATTTTACTCTTCATTTCTCATAGCGGGGAAAAGGATGACGTCTTTGATGGTTGGTGAATCGGTTAAAAATTGGACAAAGCGATCAATCCCCATACCCCAACCAGCGGTTGGCGGCATGCCATATTCGAGGGCACGAATATAATCTTTATCAAATTGCATGGCAGTTTCGGCACCTTTTTTGGCTAGAGCAACTTCCTCTTGCCAACGATCAGCTTGATCTTTGGGGTCATTAAGTTCGTTGTAGGCCTTGAGAAGTTCGGTGCCACAAACTAAAAGTTGAAAAGAAGAAATCTTTTTGGGATCATCTGTTTTTCTTTTTGCCAAAGCGATCATACTAGCTGGATAGTCGCAAATAAAAGTCGGTTCAATTATTTTTGGACGAACATATTCTTTGTAGAGAGCATCAAAACAAGCACCTAAACCAATTATACTTTTTATATCTAGTTTAAGATTTTTATCTTTTAATATCTTTTTAAATTCTTCTTCAGTTTCAATTTTGTCAATATCAATATCGGTATATTTTTTAATGACGTCAGTAAAAGTTACTTTTTTAATCGGCTTAGAAAAATCTAATTCAATTTGTTGGAACTTTATTATTAAATCACCTTTAATAGATTTAATAATATATCTAATTAAATCTTGGGTAAAATCCATCAAAACTTCATAATCAACATAAGCCCAATAAAATTCTATTTGAGTAAATTCAGGATTATGAAAACGAGAAACACCTTCATTTCGAAAATCACGACTGACTTCATAAACTTTTTCAAAACCACCAACAATGAGACGTTTTAAATAAAGTTCATCAGAAATACGAAGATACATATCCATATCTAAAACGTTATGATGAGTAGTAAATGGTTTGGCTGAAGCACCACCATAGACAGGTTGTAAAATTGGAGTTTCGACTTCCATAAAACCATGATCGTCTAAAAAATGACGCATTTGAGTCAAAACTTTTGTTCTAGTTTTAAATATTTCTCTACTTTCTGGATTAACAATTAGATCAACATAACGCTGGCGATAACGTTCTTCAACGTCTTGAAGACCATGCCATTTTTCAGGTAAGGGACGCATATTTTTGGCTAATATTTGGAATTCAAAAACATTGACAGTAATTTCACCAGCTTGAGTCTTAAAAATATCTCCAGAGACAGAAATAATGTCACCTAGATCTAGGAGTTTAGTTAAATCCATTTTAGATCCAAGAATTTTTTCTTGGAAAAAAAGTTGAATTTTACCTGTTTGGTCGTGTAAGTCAGCAAAAAGAATTTTACCGTGACCACGAAGTGACATAAGACGACCAGCAATCAAAACTGATTTATCAAGCATTTTACGAGCTTCAATGACAGTATTTTTATCGCTTAAATTTGGTTGAGGATAAGTATCAATTTTAAGATTTTTAATCTTGGTAAGTTTATCAAGTCTTTGTTTTTGAAGTTCGTTTAATTTTATATCCGGCATGATTGTATTTTACTACATTAGCCGATAGAAACGATTTTGTAAGTTATTTTTCCAACTGGAGTTTCAATTTCAAATTCATCATTTATCTTTTTACCGATAAGAGCATTACCAATAGGAGATTGATCGGATATCTTACTGACATTAGGGTCAGATTCGAGATGGCTGACAATGTAAAATTCTTTTGTTTCTTTATTATTAATAATGACTTTAACCTTACAACCAATTTGAACAATCTGACAATTAATATTGTTACTAATAATTTTACTACCTTCTAATGCTTCAGTAATCTCATCGATTTGATTATCAACAACTTCTAATTCTTCTTTGAGTTGAGTCGCTAAAATATCTTCACCTGATTCATCAGGTTGAGCAACTTCCTCAATTTGACTGATCAATCGAGACTGTTTTTGTTTTAAATCTTCTAATTGAAGAGTTAATTTTTGAAAACCTTCTTTGGTTAAAAGGATTTTTTGATTCATTTTATTTTTGAATAAAAAACCTCCCATTATTTTTTAAAGTATCTGGTTGGGAGTTCCAGATGTGGGTTATATGTTAGAGTAAAGTTTCTTTTTTGTCAAATCATTTTTAATAGCTTACAATTGAAAGTGAAAATGATTGATTTTTTTAAAATAACACCTAAAAAAAGGAGTGTCAAGATAGGGAAAAAATATGGGGTGTTGTATAGTAACCCATCAAAAATTAAGAAAATTATTTTTTATATAGGTAGTATTACTATACTAATATGTATAGGGTATTTAGGATATCTTTATCAACCCCTAGCTCAATCGTTAATCGTATATAAATTTACACCAAAAAATAAAATTATTATAGATAACCAAGAAGAAAATAACCAAATTATTGACGATGGATTTTTTATTATAATACCTAAAATATCGGCAAAATCGGATATTGTTGCTAATGTTTCACCTTATAATAAAGAAGAATATTTAGAAGTTTTAAATAAAGATAAAGTAGCTCAGTCAAAAACATCTTCATTGCCGGGAATGGGTTTAAATAATACTACTTATATATTTGCCCATTCGACACAACAAAGTTTAAATGTGGTAAGAAAAAATTCAGTTTTTTATCTTCTAGATAAATTAGTTACAGATGACTTAATTTATATAAAATATAAAGGTAATTTTTATAAATATAAGGTATATGACAAAAAAGTAATCAGTTATAAAGAGGCTGAGTATTTAAATTACAAAGATGAGACTAAAGAAGTGTTAATTTTGCAAACATGCTGGCCAATTGGAACAAATTGGAAGAGACTTCTTGTTTTTGCCGAAAGAATCTAGTTATTTTGATATAATTTGAGTTATTATGGCATTAGATTTATCTTTTAGTGATCATTATTGGGAAGATTTGAAACGCCATATTGGCGGTGATGAATTCGACAAAGAAATTATTAGGAAAGGATTTGATTTCATGTCTGAGGCCCATAAAGGACAAACTCGTTATTCAGGAAAACCATATATTTCTCACCCAGCTTGGATTGCTAAAATAGTAGCTCAACTTAATATTGGACAAGAAGCAGTATTAGCATCATTACTTCATGATTGTATTGAAGATACTGAAATAAAAATTGATGATATTGCTAAGGAGTTTGGTGATGAAGTGGCTTTACTAGTATCAGGATTAACAGAAGTAAAAAATAAGACTGAAGGAATAATTATAAATCAAACTAATATTGATGTTTTTAGAAAATTTTTCTTTTCATCAGTTAATGATGTGAGAGTATTAATAATAAGACTAGTCGACAAACTTCATAATAGTTTTACTATAGAATATTTACCTAAAGAAAGACAAAAAATATACGCTCAAGATATTATGAAAATTTACGGACCTTTGGCTGAATATGTAGGATTACATTATTTTAAAAAGTTGATTGAGGATATTGCCTTTCAAGTCCTCTATCCAGAGAAAGCAGAAAAAATAAAAGAAATGTTTAAAGAAAGAAGTAAGGATGAAATTAAGGCTTTAAATTTGGTTAAAAATGAATTAGAAAAAATATTAAAGATTAATAATATTAACAATACAATAGTGGAGGGACGAATTAAAAGCTTGTATAGTACTTATTCTAAAATAAAAAGGAAAGGAGACCATTATCAAGTAAAGGATAGAGTGGCAATAAGAGTATTAACTGATAATTTAGTTGATTGTTATACAATATTAGGACTATTACATGCTAAATATAGATCGATACCTGAAGAATTTGAAGATTATATTTCAGCTCCTAAACCAAACGGGTATAGATCAATTCAAACTACAATAGTCTGGAAAGATAAAATGACAGTTGAAATTCAAATAAAAACCAAAGAAATGCATGATTTTAATGAGTTTGGACCAGCATCTCATATTGCCTACAAAATGGGTAAAGGAGTAATTGATAAGGGTCATGGAATGGAATGGGTAAAAGATTTATTAAAGTGGCAAAAGGGCGATAATAATATAAATAATTATCGACTTAAGGTATTGACCAATTATATTTATGTATTTACTCCAAAAGGAGATACTATTCAATTGCCTAAAGAAAGTACAGCTTTGGACTTTGCTTACAGGATACATACAAGTATTGGTGATAGGTGTAAAGGTATAAAAATAAATGGAAAAATGGCAAAAATTGATAGTGAACTTAAAACAGGTGATTTAATTGAGGTATTATTGGGTAAAAAGTTAAATGTAAATAAAAATTGGCTTGATATAGTTAGAACTACTTGGGCTCGAGAACATATAAAGAAAATGGTAAAAATTGATGAACAAAATAAAAATTAAAATTAGATTTTATTACCAAGGCATTTCATGTGAATCTTTTTTAGGGTGAGTTTTTTGATATTCTTGACTAAATTTTCTAATTCCTTTTCTTCTTTCTTTGGCTAATTCTGGATCAATACGGTGCTTATTATCTTCTTGAGAACTAAATTTTGTTTTATCAGTTGGTTTAATTGATTTAAGAGGATCTAATGTATTAATATCAAATTCTATTTGCTCATTCATAATAAATATTATAACTTATTAAGTTAAACTTTTTTAAAAAAAATACAAACTAATAATTTAAAAAATAAATTGACATTTTATGTTTTATATATTAATATATAGGATATATGAGTAAAAAATCTGTTGAAATATCTCCAGATCAAATCCGTTGGAATGTATTTATTCCAGAACCTAAAATAATCATCCCGAGGCAATCTGTTCAAAAATATAATCCAGAAAGGGGAAATACGATTTACGAAAAAGAAACAAAAGGAGAAAGACTTCCAGATGTGGCATATATGAATAGTGAAAATTTAGGATTAATTAGAGAAAGGATTAAGTTTAATGGTTCAGACGAAGAATTAATTGGTAAATTGGTTGTATTTATGGGTAGAAAAACTGAAATTAAATTGGATCATAAAGAAAAATTTACAACTAATTTAAATATTGGCGTGATAGCACAGGAAACTTTGTATATAGATGAATGGCAAATACCCGAAGGGTATAAATACTATCAACTCTTGGGTGTTTATAGTGAATATAAAGCGACTGGGAAAGTTAGTACTGATAAAAGTGTAAGGGATTACGCCACAATTCAAAGATCTAATTGCCCTCATCCAGAAACTTTCCATTTAGGTGGTTGTTTTTTGGCAAAATCTAAAGATGCTATAAAAGTTAAAAAATCTAAATACGAGAAGACTGGTTATTTTTGGAATAAAAAATAGATTTTTGAGTTAATTTTTTACGATATCTATTCGAAAATCGGTGAGCTTCGTCGCGGAGTTGTTGGAGTAATTGGAGAGAAGGTGAATTTTTGGGTAGATTTATTTCTACCCATTTATCGTTACTTTTTATAACTATAATTTCTTGTTTTTTAGCTAGCCCTATTATCGGGATATTTTTATTGACTATATTGGCACTGGAGACTTGAGGTTTTCCTCCATCAACTAGAATTAGACTAGGTAATTGCCACTCTTTATGTTTAAGTCGACGATAAATAATCTCTTTAATCATAAATTGGTCGTCGGGAGTAATTTTGGAATAAATTTTAAATTGACGATATTGACTGGAATCTAATTTGCTATTTTGAAAAACAGTCATAGCGCCAACAAAATACTTAGAGCCCAAATTGGAAATATCATAGCCTTCGATCCGGTTAAGTTGTTTAAGTTGAGGGAAATAAGGCAACAAGGTAAGTTTTAATTCAGCAATGGCTTTTTGTGATTGATCTTCTTTTAAATCAACTGTTTGATAAAGATGGTTTAGATTTTTCCAACCAGAAATAACATAATTAATAGAGTCAATTTGATCACGTCTGATTTTGGCTATTTCAAAATTTTCTAATTTAGAATAGTCATCCATTTCTTTGGTTAAATCTCGAATTAATTTTTTAAAATTACCATTTAAAATCTTTTTAATTTTAGAAATAGTGGCTCGATATTCTTTTGGGTCTGGATTAGTCCCTGGACAAAGCCCAAGATGGCAATAAAGACATTTTTTACTGCCGTGTGGCTTAGAATAATAAGGGAAAATTAGACGAATAGTCTTAAGGAGGCTTTTGACAGAAGGACTGTCAGGGAAAGGACCGAAAAACAGGTCATTTTTGTTTAAATTTGATTTAAAAGCTGGTTTAATAAGAGGTAATTTGTCTTTGGTAAAAGTGATATAAATATAGCTTTTGTCATCCTTTAGTTGAGAATTAAATTTAGGACGATATTGTTTTATTAAACTTGATTCAAAAACTAAAGCTTCTATTTCTGAGCCAACGACACGATAATCAATATTGGCAATTTCGGAAACTAGTTTACTAGTTTTATAACCAAGAGCGTCACGATTTTGAAAATATTGAGAAACCCGTTTTTTTAAATTAATAGCTTTACCAATATAAATAATTTTATTTTGGTTGTTTTTATAAATATAAACACCAGGATTTGAAGGAATATTATTAAGATTGATCATAGGACACATTATACAATATCTACTTGACTTTTTAATAATTATAATATATACTATAGGATAGTTTTGAACATTATTGTCAAAACAAAGCACATTAAGAAATCCGATCTTAAACACTTCTGTGTTTAAAAATAAAAGAAGGAGACTATTGGTATGAAAAAGAAAGACTGTTTGGCTCAGATCTCGGCAATTGGAACACTCTTGAAAACGGAAGGTCTGTCTTTGGATGGACTGGCCAAGAGCGCGGCTGAAAAGGCCGATGCGGCGATCAAGTCTGCGTCCATACTCAAAACCGAGGGCGATCAAATCGCAAACGGCGCCGAAAGGACATATCAGGAAGAACTCCGGAGAATCACGAGCACACGCGAAACATCGAATGCGCTGGCAAGAAGCAAACGCGCCGAAGCCGGCAAATTATACGATGAAGCGGGCAAAGTTCAGGCTGCAATCGCGGCACTGGATATCAAAATCGGATAAAGTACACACCCTAGAGGGATATATGTTCTATATTACTAGAATGTCTATCCCTCTTTTTTTTCTTTAAATATTGGCCGGTATAACTTCTTTTACATTTAAAAATATCTTGGACAGTACCCATAGCAACGATTTCTCCGCCTTTGTCTCCACCTTCAGGACCCATATCAATAATCCAATCAGCATTTTTGATCATATCTAAATTGTGTTCAATAACCACGACAGTATTACCATTATCAACCAACTTTCTCAAAACTTTAATTAATTTATCAACATCATAAAAATGAAGACCAGTAGTAGGTTCGTCTAAGACATAAAGCATTTTGCCATTACCTCGTTTGACCAATTCACGACTAATTTTTAATCTCTGCGATTCCCCTCCTGATAAAGTATTTGATGATTGACCTAGTTCTAAATAACCAAGACCAACTTCTTGAATAGTGGCCAACATCCGACTAAGTTTGGGAATGTTTTTAAAAAACTCAGCAGCTTCATCAATGGTCATTTTTAAAATTTCGGCAATATTTTTACCTTTATATTCGACCTCTAGAGTTTCTTCTTTAAAACGGCTCCCATGACATTCATCACAGGTGACATAAATATCCGATAAAAATTGCATTTCAATTTTAATTTGACCCTGACCTTCACAAACTGGACATCGACCATTTTTGACATTGAAAGAAAAACGACTAGCATTATAACCACGGACTTGGGCTTCAATGGTTTGGGCCATTAATTTTCTAATATCGTCAAAAATTTTAGTGTAAGTAGCTGGGTTACTACGAGGAGTTCGACCGATTGGAGACTGATCTACCAATAAGACATCAGAAAGACTTTCAGCACCAGTTAATTTATCAAATTTACCAATAGTTCCATAGTAACTGCCAAGAATAACCTTACGGACACCACCAAATAAAGTATCGTGCACTAAAGTTGACTTACCACTTCCTGATACTCCAGTAACACAGATTAATTTATTGAGAGGAAAATCAACATCAACATTTTTTAGATTCCATTGACTGGCTCCAGTGATAGATATTTTATGGCTAGGGTTTTTTAATGAGTTTGAAGATTGATTACTCTTAATTTCTAATTTACCGGAAATATATTTACCAGTTAAGGAATTCTTATTACTTTTTATTTCTTCTAAGTTACCTTGAGCTACAATTTCACCACCGTTTTTGCCAGCATATGGCCCAAAATCAACAATATGATCAGCATTTTTAATAACATCTTCATCATGTTCAACCACAACAACAGTATTACCCAAATCTTTTAATTTTTTTAGAGTACCAATAAGACGATCATTGTCACGAGAATGAAGACCAATAGTTGGTTCGTCTAAAATATAAAGGACCCCAGTTAAACCAGTACCAATTTGACTGGCTAAACGAATACGTTGAGATTCACCGCTAGAAAGAGTTCCAGCTTCGCGATCAAGACTAAGATAATCAAGACCCACAGCTAATAAAAATTCCATTCTGGCAGCTAATTCTTTTTTGATGGGAATCAAAATTTCTTTTTCTTTCTCAGTAGTTAATTGGCTTTCTAAATTATTAAGCCAATGGTCTAGTTTCTCGACAGGAAGTTGGGTTATTTGATAAATATTTTGATCCATTATAGTGATAGAAAGGGCATCATGATTAAGACGAGCACCATGACATTCAGGACAGTCAGTTTTGATCATAAATTTTTCCAACTCATCCCTAACACCATCAGAACCAGAATTGACATAACGACTTTCCATCATTTTGGCTCGCCACTCAGGAAACTTAGAACGATCGATTTGATATTTAGAACCTAAGCCCTTACATTCTGGACAGGCACCTTGAGGAGAATTGAAAGAAAAAAGTCGAGGTTCAATTTCTGGTAGAGAAAGATTACAAACAGGACAAGCAAAATTTTCGGAATAAAGAGTATCTGTTAATTCTTTTGGAGAGTCGGGGAAATCAAAACCAATGTCCTTAATTTCACCAACAATTACTAAACCATTGGCCAATTTCATGGCTTGTTCAACATCATCAACAAGACGATCAGATAATATTTTGGGTTCTTTTAAGTTTTCTTTAGTGATAGAAACACGATCAATGACCACATCGATATTATGTTTGTTAGTTTTGGCTATTCCAAAATCAGAATAAAGATCAATAATATTATTGTCGACTCTGACCCATTTGTAACCTTGTTTTTTAAGATTGTCAGTTAAACCTTTAAAATCGCCTTTTTTATCACGGACAATTGGGGCAAAAACAAAAAAACGATAAATATTTAAACCCTTGGCTTGAAGAGAGGCAATATCAATTATTTGAGTAACAATTTGACGACTTGTTTGAGGAGAAACCTCACGACCACACTCTGAACAATGAGGATGTCCAATTCGAGCAAATAAAAGACGAAGATAATCATAAATTTCAGTGACAGTACCAACTGTGGAACGGGGATTGTGAGAGATGGCCTTTTGATTGATAGCAATCGACGGGGAAAGACCTTCAATAAGATCAACATCAGGACGTTTCATATTGCCTAAAAATTGGCGAGCATAAGAAGAAAGACTTTCGACATAACGGCGTTGACCTTCAGCAAAAAGGGTATCAAAAGCCATAGAAGATTTACCAGAACCAGAGACTCCAGTAAAGACAGTTATTTTATTTTTAGGAAATTCAAAAGAAACATTTTTTAAATTATTTTCTCGAGCTCCTTTAACAATTATTTTATTTATCATTTTCCATCTCCCTAATTTTATCTCTGATTCTAATAGCTTCTTCAAAATCTAGGGTAAAGGCAAAATTACGCATTTGCTTTTTTAGATCTTTAATATGTTTAAGTTTTTGAGGTGGGGTTAAAGATGAAACATCAATTTTAAACCATTCCGGTTTAGTTTCAACTTTAATTTGTTCAATAATTTGAGGACGAATAGATTTTATCACTGATACAGGAGTAATGTGATTATCCTTATTGTATTTAAGTTGGATTTTACGACGACGATTAACCTCTTTAATAGCTCCAGTCATGGCAGCTGACATAGAATCAGCATAAAGAATTACCTGACCAGAAATGTGACGAGAGGCCCTTCCCATAATTTGGATAAGAGAACTTTGTGATCTTAAAAATCCTTGTTGATCAGCGTCAAGAATAGCAACTAAACTAACTTCAGGAAGGTCTAAGCCTTCACGTAAAAGATTAATTCCAACTAAAACATCATAATTGCCATTGCGAAGGTCGTCTAAAATATTGGATCTCTCAAGAGTGGCGATATCAGAATGAAGATAGGCAACTTTAAAATTCTCCCCTGTTTTGGCAGAGTCAGATAAGTAGGTAGCCAAATCTTCGGCCATCCGTTTGGTAATAGTAACAACTAAGGTTCTTTCTTTACTGGCAACCCGAGCTTTAATTTCTTTAATTAAATCAGGGATTTGATTTTTAGTGGAACGAATATCAATTTGGGGATCAACTAAACCAGTAGGTCGGATAATTTGTTCGATAATATTATTTTTTGATTTAGTTAACTCATATTTACTTGGGGTGGCTGAGACATAAATAAGATTAGAAACTCGCTGTTCAAATTCAGAAAACTTTAATGGACGATTATCAAGGGCTGATGGAAGTCGAAATCCAAAATCGATTAAATTTTGTTTGCGGGCAAAATCACCAGCATACATACCACCAATTTGGGGGACGGTGACATGAGATTCATCAATAACTGTCAAAAAATTATCACCCCATAAATGTCTGAAATAATCAACTAAAGTATAAGGTGGATCGCCTGGTTTTCTGTTTCTATCAAAGTAGATAGAATAATTTTCAATCCCATTAATATAACCGGTTTCTTGTAACATCTCCAGGTCATACTCAACTCGTTGTTGAATCCGATGAGCTTCTAAAATTTTATTTTGGGATTTAAATATTTCAACTTGTTTGGTACAATCAAAACGAATATTTTTAAAAATTTCGGTTAAATCTTTCTTACCACTGACATATTGTTTGGCAGGAAAAAGTTTGAATTGATCAAAAATTTTCTCTTGACTAGTGAACGGATGACGCTGAGTTATTTTGATAAGAGTTTCGTTTTGAAATTCGAGGGATAAAAAAGAATCAGTATATGATGGCCAAAGATCAATAATTTCCCCTCGAACTC
The DNA here is from genome assembly GCA_028710865.1 of Candidatus Shapirobacteria bacterium. Next base: position 2,187 of record JAQTUF010000008.1, on the reverse strand, counting down.
TGAAAGTTGATCTTTTAAACTCCATTTCAGATCGAGTGTAATAAAGAGAAATAAAACTTTCTAAAAGTTTACGACGAGGATAAATTTGGCCAACTTTTAGATTAAAGGTCATATTTTCAAATTCAACAGGGTCACCAATATTGTAAATACAACTAACTGAAGCGATGATTATATTATCGTTTCCAGATAAAAGATTAGAAGAAGCTTCAAGGCGAAGTTGGTCGATGAGATCATTGATTTGAGTTTCTTTGGCAATATAAGTGTCGGATGCGGGAATATAAGCCTCTGGTTGATAATAATCATAATAAGAAACAAAATAAGAAACTTTGTTGTTGGGGAAAAGTTCTTTGAACTCTTGATAAAGCTGACCGGCAAGGGTTTTGTTGTGAGAAATTACTAAAGTTGGTAATTGAGTTTTTTCTATAACATTGGCGATAGTAAAAGTCTTACCAGACCCAGTGACACCAAGTAGAGTTTGTTGGTTGACACCAGACACAATATTATCCGTAAGACGGGCAATAGCCGCTGGTTGATCACCAGATGGTTTATAGTTAGTTTTGAGTTGGAAAGACACAGGTAATATTTTAACATAAGTTTGGGTTTTCTTGGGGTAAAGTTAATTGAATTCTGATATAACTTCTTCTATCTTTTGAAGTGTTGTTTTTATTGAATAATTTGAAGAATCTATCGTTATTTCATTATTAATTTTCTTATCAACTTCTGAAACAGCCTGACATATTTTTTCATCTATACCTCTAGGTAAGACGTAATTCCGTTTCTTTTGTCTTTGAACACGCACACCTTCTTTAGCTATTAAAGTCACAACTACAGCTTTATATTTCATTTTTTGAGCAAGTTTAATGAAGTAGTTAATATCAATAGGGTCTTTATTAGAAATAGAGACTAGAGCTCCCTCTAGAACAATATTTTTTTTAAAGTGCATATAGTTTAAGAGGCAATCATGGATATTCTCAATAGTAATAATATGTTCTTGATGATTGATAATTTTATTTTTGGAAAAAGCATTCAGTTGAAACAAAAAAATATCTTGATTAATTAATGCAAAATTATTTTTTTGGGCAAATTGGTTAGCAATAGTGGTCTTACCTGTTCCTGGATAACCATTAATAATCAACAAAATTGGCATGTCTAAATTATACAGACAATGTTTTATTTTTTTGTAATTAATTTTTGCTTTTTATGTTAAATTGTATTAATGCTTACAAAGGTTTTATCAATCGCTAATGAGGGTTTGAAGGGAATTGAAATAGAAGTGGAAGTGAATGTGGCTGATAAAGGTTTCCCTGGTTTTGGAATAGTCGGATTGGCTAGTAAAGCAGTAGAAGAGGCTAAAGAGAGAGTAAAAACAGCCATAATAAATTGCGATATTGAATTTCCAAATGCTAAAGTAACTATAAATTTGGCTCCGGCGGATTTACCAAAAGATGGTTCATGTTATGATTTACCCATATCAGTGGGAATATTAGCCTCAACTGGAGAATTAATTTTGCCAAAAGAAAAAGCTTATTTTTATGGCGAACTATCACTTGATGGAAGTTTGCGACATACACGAGGAGTATTTTTATTGGCATTACTCGCCCGTGAAGAAGGTGTAAAAAAAATATATGTGCCACGAATGAGTGCAAATGAAGCCAGTGTAATAGAAGGAGTAGAAGTTTTCCCAGTTGATAATTTAAAAACTTTGATTAAACATTTAAGTGGTGAAAAAACAATCAAGCCACTAAGAAAAGTAGAAACTGAAGAAATTTTGAGTGATATTAGACCGGAATTTGATTTTTCGGAAATATTGGGACAAGAGCAAGCCAAACGAGCTTTAGAAATTGCAGCAGCTGGTGGACATAATGTCTTTATGATGGGACCGCCAGGCTCGGGAAAGACTATGTTGTCTCGAGCCATGCCGGGTATTTTGCCAAATTTAACTGAAAAAGAAAGTTTGGAAGTGACTAAAATTTATTCGATTACGGGAAATATTCCTCCAGGTGGATCATTGATTCGACAACGACCTTTTCGGTCACCACATCATACAACTTCTCAAGTGGGATTGATTGGTGGTGGAAGCAATCCACGACCAGGTGAAGTGTCATTGGCCCATAGAGGAGTTTTATTTTTGGACGAATTTCCAGAATTTGGGAGAAATTCTTTGGAAGCATTACGGCAACCATTGGA
>JAQTUF010000018.1 GCA_028710865.1 Candidatus Shapirobacteria bacterium | reverse complement strand
GTCAGATTCGACACTCACATCAACTTGAGTCAACCCTACCTTCTCTATTATCCAACTAAGTGAATTATTCACTATATTCTCATGGTCAGAATTAATTTCAAAAATATCATTTGAACCAAAACCAGCGCTATTTTTTAAAACAGTCCTATCACCATCTTCAAAACCTAAACTAATAAACCCACCATCGGGCCACAAATTCAAAGCCTTATCAAATACTGATCGGTTATTTAAATTAACCTTATTCGGCGTAGAAAATCCAACCCCCACCGACGAAGATAAGTTATCAAAGACACCAGAAACAAATGAGTTTTTCTCTCTCAAATAAGAATTAATTGTTTCTAGACCAGTCAACAACTTACCATCTTTATAAACATAGTTAAAAGTTGGTAATAAATCTTTTACTACCGGTACAAATGAACGAATTTTATCTAAATCCGGAACCAACCCTTCAGACTTAATTATCAATAAAATTTTCATGGCAATTGACCCCCAATTATTCGATTTTCTAAAAAGTTTACCTCCATTCCAAACCCCATAACTGTCCACCGATCCAAGCTCGGGGGAACCTAAAGTTAATATACCCTTAATTCTCGGATCATTATGATCCTGCTGCCATAATCTTGCCACCAAACCACCCAAACTATGCCCAATTAAATAAATTTCATCATCTTGACCAATATTCCTACCCTCTAAATAAAAATTAAAATTATTCTCTATTTCTGACACTGGACGTCTCCAATCATAATTCCACATAAAAAAATCTTCATCTTTTTTTAAACCATTTTTTTCTAATAACTCAACCAAAGCATCATAATTTTTTACAAACGGTGTCATCTCCCACTGGTTATCGGAAACACTTTGGTTGTAAACAATAGCATTTGAATTCCAACTTGCCCCCAATCCTGGCAAAATAAAAATCTTCTTTTTCAATTTAGGAGCTGGAGTCGGTGTAACAGTAATATCACAACCAGGAAAAGAATTATAATCACAAACAACCAAATTATAAAAAACGTTATGTGTATTTGAATAATAATAACTGCCTCCGTGATTCCAAAAACCAATACGACCACCTGTTAAAAAATCAGAATCTTCATAATTTAACATTAAGTTATCATCCAAAGAAAAAGAAATAGTGCCATTATTAACTCTTATTAAAAATTGATAAAAATGATTTTGTAATAATTCTAAGTTCAACTCTGATAAAACAACCTCGCTTAATTTTGAAAAATTACCATTTTGAAATTTCCAAAGGATGATACGATTTAACGGGTCATTCGGACGAACCCAAAAAGGATCTGGAAATCTAATGTTTAACACATAATAGCTAGAATAGTCATCCGCGACCCTAAACAGAATTTCCTGATCCACTCCTGATAAATTATTTGCCTCAAAAACAAAGTCAAAATCAAAAAAAATATTTTCATTAGAAATAAGAAAAGAATCAACTTCTTGAGAAACATTTCCAATTAATTGATTTTTATCAACAGACCAGCTAACCAAATCATTAGAATCACTTGAAGTAAAATTCCAATTCTCTAAAGATTCAAAATTATCAACAAAGAGCTGACCAGCATAAACCACTTTACACAAACCAAGTGATAAAATTACAAATAACAAGACAGCATATATACAATATTTCACAAATAAATTAAGAATTAATCTTCATAAGATGTCAAGAATTAAATTAACAATAATTATTGTTACATACAATTCAGAAAAAGAACTTCTAAAATTAATCCAATCACTGAAATTAATAGAAAACATCGTCAGTAAAATCATTATTATTGATAATAATTCAAAAAGATTTGACAAAAACATTCAAAAATATAATCAGAAAATCAAAATTATTGAAAACCATAAAAACCTAGGATTTGCCAAAGCTGTCAATCAAGGAATCAAGATTACAAAAACTAATTTTATACTTTTATTAAATCCCGATACTTATTTAATAGACAATTCGATAACTAAAAGTTTTAACTTAATCAAAAAAAACTCAAATATAGGAGTGGTTGGTGGAAAAATAAAATATCCAAACAATGTTCCTTATTTAACTGCAAACAGTAAACCAACTTTTTTAATTGGAATTTTTGAATTTACAACTCTTAAAAAAATTTTTCCAAACAACAAATTCACTAAACAGTTCTGGGTAGAAAAAAATAAAAAAATAAAAAAACCAATGGAGACATCATCACTTTGTGGAGCTTATCTAATTTTTAGGAAAAAAATAAACAAGCAATTAAATTTATTTAACGAAAATTATTTTATGTACATGGAAGACATTGATTTTGGAATAAAAAACAATAAATCTGGTTATAAGGTTATATTTGATCCAAATTCTCAAATAATCCACATAGGGGGAGCAAGCAGCCATAATAAATATCATACGTCACTAAATCATTGGTATAAATCAAGAAAAATTTTCTTTAAAAAGCATCTTAATCTTATCCAAGGGACAATATTAGATATAATATTCTCAATAGAAGAAAAAATATTAAAAACACGTCAACTGATTCTCCATGAAAAAAACAATTAAAATCTCGCTCAATATCATCACCTACAACGAAGCGGAAAATCTTCAAAAAAACTTCGATTGGGTTAAAAAGTGCAAAACTATCAAAGAAATTGTTATTATTGATGACAATTCTACTGACAATACTATCGAAATTGCCAAAACTATCGGCTCCAAAAAACAATCAGTTAAAATTTTTAGTAGGGGATTAAACAACGATTTTTCCGCCCAACGCAATTTCGCCATCTCCAAAAGTAAATACGATTGGATTCTCTGGCTTGATGCCGATGAACAACCCAGTAATAAATTAATCAGATTTTTAAATCATATTGACAAACTTCGATACAAAAATTACTCCTTCAAAAGAATTGATACTTTTCTTGGCCAAAAATTAAAATATGGTGAAACTGCCTATCTCGATTTCGTTCGTTTATTCAACAAAAACTATGGGCGTTTTGTCGGTAAAGTTCACGAAACTTGGGAATCACCCAAAAAAATAAAAGAAACAAAATTTATCATCAAACACAATTCTCATGAAACCCTAAAATCATTTATCGAAAAAATCAACTTTTACACTGACATCCGTGCACAAGAAATGTTTAAACAAAAAGAAACTACCAATCTTTTTCAAATTATTTTTTACCCCATTGGCAAATTTATCCAAAATTATATCTTTAGGCTCGGATTTTTAGATGGCACCGCTGGAATTATTATAGCTCTTTCAATGAGTTTCCATGTCTTTTTAAATAAATCTAAATTATGGCACTTGTATCAAAAGTAATTTTATTTTTTACTTTTTTTGCCTTTTTTATCGGCCAAATTTTTAGAATCAATCTTCTAAAAACATCTTTCCCTCTAATAGACATTGCCATCATCTTATTATTCTTAATAAATATTTTTAATCACCTAAAAAACAAAGATCTAAAAATTAAGAATAAGTTTTTCCTTTATTTTCTTTGCTTTGCTTGGGTATTTTTGTTTTTTAATCTGATCAGATATCAAATCTATTCATTTAACCCAATTTTCTATTTAATCAGATTTTCCTGTCTTTTATCTTTCTTTATTTTTCCTCTTAAAATAGACCTAAAACTCAAAAATAGTTTCAATTTATTTATCATTGCTAATATTATTTTTGGATTTATCCAATATTTCTTTTGGCCAAATTTTACTTATTTTGACGCCTTAAATTGGGATCCACATCTTTACCGACTAGTCAGCACTTTTTTCGATCCCACATTCACTGGCTTAATATATCTTCTATTTCTAATTAAGCTTTTTCTTGATAAAAAATTTCCCTATCGAAAATTACTATTAATATTAACTTATATAGCCATGGCGCTAACTTATAGCCGATCAACTTACCTGGCTTTTCTGTTTTCTTTTCTCTTTATTTCTAAAAAATTAAAAAACATAAAAATATTCCTAATCAGTCTAATTATTATTCTTGGAACAATTTTTATTCTTCCTCGACAACCAGGAGAGGGAACTAAATTAGAAAGAACATCTTCCATCAAAGCCAAAATCGAAAACTATCAGGAAGTTCTAAAAACCTTCACCCAAGCACCAGTCATAGGCTCCGGATATAACACTTTACCTTTCATAAAAAAAATAAATAATCCAAACTCTCATGCCAATTCTGGTTTTGATGGTAGTCTCACAACAATTCTCGTCACCACCGGAATCATCGGAACAACTTTGTTTTTACTTGGATCAAAAAACCTTTATCAAAAATCAAAGCTCAACCAAAAAACATTTATTCTAGCTATTTTTGTTCATTCTCTTTTTGCCAATTCACTTCTTTACCCTTGGGTTATTTTGTCCTTAATCTTTCTTTAAAAACTGTAAGTTATATTAATTGTCTTATTAGTCTCATTACCTGCCTCATCCACAGCCTTTACATTCAAAGAATTCTTCCCCATATTCAATTGCCATTTTAGTTTGAAATTACCATCACTATCAACTACTGCAATTCTGTCATTTATTGAAACACTTGCCCCCACATCAGTCTTACCTACAATATCAAAGTCAGAATAATCTACTGTTAAATCAGTCTCACTCGGATTTGTTAATTCTAACTCCGGTGGATAAGTATCATAAACAACACTCAATGGGGTAGATTCCTCACTATCTCCATCCTTTTCATTAAAAGCCTTTGCACTAAAACTATTATCTCCTTCATTTAGTTCTATATTCTCAAAAGTAAAATCACCGTCATTATCCACATCCATCTTTCCTACAGAATTACTATTTTTAAATAACTCTACTGTTACCCCCGGTTCAGCAAAACCATTTACATCTATTTTGCCACTCTTGGTTGCCTCAAAAGGCAATACTAATCTCGGAGCTAAAGGAGGCAAATTTTTATTTTCACTGGAAACAGTTTTTTTAGTACTACCTAAGAACACAGAAAATCGAATAAGTAGAGGTAATCCAAAAACTAAGACCGCTATTGCAAAAATTATAGTTAAAAATCCCAAAAAAACCGCTTTTTTAGTAACTTCCTGATCTGTTTTCCGTTTTAGACGGGAACGTTTAAATTCTGCCATAATTAATATTATTTTATCAGAGCCAGGAGTGAGAATCGAACTCACGACCTAAGCTTTACGAAAGCTTTGCTCTACCAACTGAGCTATCCTGGCCTAAGCCAAGAGCGGCTAGAGGGAATCGAACCCTCGACCTATCCTTGGGAAGGACACATTTTACCACTAAACTATAGCCGCATCGAAACTATTCTAACACGAACTCAGCTATTCTAACTTGGAAATCATCAAAAACATTCCAATCTCCAAAGCATTAGGACTATTCAATTTAGACCTATTTTCTTGCCAAATTTTTACCCATTGATAACCATCACCATAAGCCCTAACTGCAATTTCCCATAAATTATCACCTTTTTTTACTTCGTATTCCTGTCCAGTAGGAATACTCAAAGAATTATCAGGTTTAATTGATGTAATTTCATTTTGACTCAAAATGGGAAGTATTAATTTCTGACCTACTTCCAAAATGGAAGGATTTTTCAAATTATTTACCTCTGCAATTTTTACCCACATATAACCATCGTTATATTTAGATTCTGCAATTTTCCACAAATTATCTCCATAAGAAACAACATAGATATTCTCTTGAATTTGGCTTTTTTCTCCACTTCCATTAATATTGTCAGACAAAGTCACATTACTAGAACCAGGAATATCTACACTCCCTTTTCTTTTTTGGAAAAAATTAAAAATCAAACCCACTACCACTACTACAATGACTAACCCTAAAAACATACTTACAATTTCTTCAGTTGATTTAAAATATTTTTTCTTTAATCTCTTCCAATTTATCATAAGATTATAAACATAATAAAAAATATAAAGTTAATTCCAATTTACACCTTTTAATGTCTAATTGCAATGTCTTGTATTAATGATTCGTCCAACTTTCCAGCAAATCTACGCATATTTTCCGCAAAAGCAACCAACAAAGAAGTATTTAACCTATATATTCTCTGTTTTCCCAAAACTCTATATTCTACTAAATTAACTTTTCTTAAAATTGCCAAATGACTTGACAAGGTCGCCTGACCAATATTTTCAAAATGGCCAAGCAAATCACTCACTGACATATCTTTATTTCTGAGCAAAGTCAAAATCTTTCTTCTGTTTTTATCAGCCAATGCCTTAAATATTTTGTCCATAGAAAGATTATATCGATAAATATCAATATAATCAAACTAGATCATCATCTTGATTATTTAAATTTCTTTAGAGAAAATAAACTACTTATGAAAAACTTTGATGACAAACAAGAAAGAACACTCGTGCTAGTTAAACCTGATGGAGTCCAACGAGGCCTCATTGGTGAAACTATTAGAAGATATGAACAATCTGGATTAAAATTAGTTGCTATTAAGATGGATATCCCCACCAAAAAATTAGCCTTAGACCACTATTCAGTCGATCCTGAGTGGGCTCTCAAAACTGGAACAAAATCAATTGAAGCCTGGAAAGCAAAAGGATTAACCCCACCTATTAACGATCCAGTTAAATTAGCTGAAAACGTCAGACAGCAACTTGTTAGCTTCCTAAGTAGCGGACCTGTTGTTGCCATGATTTGGCAAGGGATGAATGCTATTGGAGTAATCCGAAAGATAACCGGAGGGACCGAACCTCTAACCTCAGTTCCTGGAACTATTCGTGGTGACTACACCATTGATTCCTATAGAGCTGCCGACATAGACAAAAGAGCTGTTAGAAATATTATTCACGCATCTGGATCAATCGAAGAAGCCGAAAAAGAAATTGCCCTGTGGTTCAAATCAAATGAAATCGTTTCTTATCGATTAGTCAGTGAAGCCATCATTTACGATGTCAATTTAGACGGAATTTTAGAATAAAAACTTAACCCGGAATCATCACTTCATCGATCACAACAAAAACAAATGTTTTTGCCTGTCTCAGCTCATCCGGGTTAAATATATATCAAAGGTTAAAACCTTTTTGTCTTTAGTAAGAAAAAGTTACGATTAATCAATGCCATCATGACAATCGTAATTCAGTCTGCCAGCTAAAAACATCGAATTTGAAATTTCCACAATTAAACCAGTTGGGACTTTCATGTCCACCAACCAACAATAAAAGGGAATATTTTTCATAATCCAATCAAATCTAGCTTGACTTATCCGATTACTCATTTTTCTCACCAACTCTCTGTCTTCAAAGTGCAAAGTACCACAAGACAAGAGATTATAACAAACTCATCACCTAAAATTAAATTTCCATTCCCACCAAAGTACTTATCAATAAAACTACAGAAATCAAAATAACAGAAAAATAATATATCCATGGCTGTTTCGTCTTAAAAAACCAAAACAAAACACTCAACACTGATAAAATACTCAAACCATAAATAATAATAGGTAATTGATAAAAGAATATCCCAAAAGTCACTAATACCACTGCTACCGGCACCACCATATAAATCGCCTTAAAAATAACTTTCAGTTTTGATTTAAACACTTTATATGAAATCAAAGCGATTAAGACTACAAATAAAAAATGCATTACCGACGGAAACCAAAAAGTATTTTTATACCACCAATCCAACGGCATCAATCTACCAAATAAAAATAATATCGACCGTTGAAATAAGTAGTCCAAAATAAAAGTTAAATTCAATAAAACCCAACCAAACCCAGCTACTGCTAACCCCGACAAAATATTCCTAACAATCTGGTTCTTTAATAATTTACATTTGATAAATAATTATAACAAACATGTGGTATCTTTATTCCAATTTTTAGGTTAAACTTAAAACGTAGAGAATTTTAGAATATGTAAGGATATAAGTAGAAGTCGCTACAGTTAATTATTTGCACAAAATATGGCAAAAAAACTATATGTCGGCGGCTTATCTTATGAAACCACCGAAAAAACCTTGGAAGCAGCTTTTGCTTCAGCCGGAACAGTCGTATCGGTAATTGTTATTAAAGACAAATTTTCTGGTCAATCAAAAGGCTTTGGCTTTGTTGAGATGTCCTCTGATGAGGAAGCGACAAAAGCCATTAATACTCTTGATGGGACAGAACTTGATGGTCGAGCCATCAAAGTCAATGAAGCCAAACCAATGGAAGATAGACCTCCTCGAGATAATTTCTCTAGAAGATCAAATCAAAGTGGATTTGGTGGTAGAAGTAGATATTAATTCTACTAATTAAAAATCTTTTTTCTCCCAACGCAGGTTGGGAGAGATTATTTATTCGAATATGCGCTTAACTTATGGAATCAAACTATAAAATAGGAGATAAAATTATCGATTTCGTCAGTATTTATCAAATCACATCAATCGATACTAAAAATAAAGATGTCATACTCTATTACCGGCCAATTAAGGGAACAGAAAAAGTTTTTACGGCTTCAATCCCAGAAAAAAATCTAGACAAAGCCAATTTAAGAAAATTAATAAGTTCATCCGAAATAAAAGAAATTCTCTCCGACCTAAAAAAACCACTAAAAAATTATGAATATAATATTCGCCAGATAAAAGAAGAGATTTATCTGAACATCCCACAAAAAAACATTATCCACCTCAAACATCTTTATGAAAACGAAAATACTCTTCAAAATAATGAAGATAAAAAAATAAGGGAAGAATTAATAAATCATCTATGCCTAGAAATATCCTTTGTTACCCAAAAACCATTGATCTTTACTCGAAAAAAAATTGAAAAAATACTAAGAAACAAACAAAAAATCCCCCAAGTAGGGGATTAGTTTACATTGCGGGTCCAATGGGATTCGAACCCACGATCTTTCGCGTGACAGGCGAATGTGCTAGACCGCTGCACCATGGACCCAATAATCGATCTAAAGTATCTTGATAATATACCAAAACTTGCTTATATTAACAACGTTTTATTATGATAAAAAGTATTTCAAGATATAAATAATTAAAATTAAATGCGAAACATAAAATCGTAAAATTTTATATAATCTTAGATATGGTACCTAAGCCCAAAACTTATACCAATCAAGAAGTTGCTGAGATCCTTCAAAATATAGCCACTGCCTACGAAATTAAAAAGAAAAACATCTTTCGAATCAAATCTTATCAGGACGCTGCCGAAACTGTTTTAACTTACCCCAAAAACATTCATAAACTCTGGCAAAAAGATCCCAAATTAGTCGACAATATTCCTGGCATCGGACCAAATATCCTCGAAAAGTTAAACTATTTGTTTAAAAAACATCAACTCCATCCTCACATAAAAAAAGCCTTCAAGAATATTCATCCAGCCGTTTTTACTTTTACCAAAATAAATAGTATTGGCCCCAAAATAGCCTACACTCTCACTAAAAAACTCAAATTTTCTAAAAACCCTCTAATTAGTCTTAATCAATTAATTAAATATGCTCAATCCGGCAAAATTGAAAATTGGCCTCATTTTGGTAAAAAATCTCAAGAATTGATATTAGAAAACACCCTCGCTTTTTTAGGTCAATCACGCCGTATGACCTACAAAGAAGCCAAAAATAAATCCGATAAAATCATTAAATTCTTAAAACAAAAATTTCCCAAAATTGAATTTATTGCTCTCGGTAGTCTTCGCCGTCAAACATCCACCATCGGAGACATTGATATTGCCGCTAAATCTAGTAATTCAAAAGAAATTTTAAAACACTTCGTTTCTTATTCCGACAATATTCAAACCTTAGATATTGGTCCTAAAAAAGCCTCCATTAGAATTTATCCCGACATCCGAATTGATATTATGGTCCAACCAGCCAAAAATTTTGCCTCTTTAACCCAACATTTTACTGGTTCACGTCAGCACAATATTTTACTCAGAAAATATGCCCTAAATAGGGGATTATCTATCTCAGAATACGGAATAAAAGACCTTAAAACAGGAAAAATACACACATTCAAAACGGAAGAAAAACTCTACAACTTCCTTA
>JAQTUF010000041.1:2474-2602 GCA_028710865.1 Candidatus Shapirobacteria bacterium | reverse complement strand
CTGCCGCTTTCCCCATAGATACATTTTTCTTCTTAACTCTCGTGGAATCAAGCTTCCTGCAAGCGGGAATACGGTTCAACCCACGCTTCCTTGTTGGGTCTTTCAGACCACAGGAAGCCTAAGTATTA
>JAQTUF010000041.1:0-2464 GCA_028710865.1 Candidatus Shapirobacteria bacterium | reverse complement strand
GAGTGGTTATTTTGAATATGAATATGTAACAATGTGTGGTATACCAACAATAAATATTGAAGGAACAAAAACCGATTGGCTTAAAATTAAAAAAGGGCTACAGCAATTCAAAGGGTATAAAATTGACAACTGGATAAATTCACTCGAACCGATTATTCAACAATTTGTTGATGCAAGTGATAAAAAAATTGACACTGCATTTTGGTCAAATATTTTTAAAAGAAAGGATGAAAGTGGAGGTCCTTACATAACTGGGTGGATTATTAAGTTTTTCCCATATATAAATATCAATAATAAAATGGAAATAAACCCTTATATAGACAAGGAACCTAAAAAGTTTGCTGAAGGGCTTTTAACTAATCAATTTAATAATGGACTCTCAAAAGCAGATTTTATTTGGAACTATTATGATACAAAATATGAAATGGAATTTCTAGCTGGATTTATTGGTATAAAACAAGATTTGAAAACATTAGCGCTTCGACCAGAGATTGGGTGGTTGGTTAAAGATAAAAAGTATAAAAAAAAATCTGCAGTTGGCAACGAGACTATAAATCACATTAATTACAGTAATAGATTTAAACGGTTAAAGTATCATTTAATATCTTTAGGAGTATTGTTTATTGCATTTGTTGCATTTAGAACATTAAAACGCAAATAGAAAGTCATAAATGCCTATGCCTCTAAAACACTCTCTTATGCGTAATGGCGAGTGAGGAGCAAATCCTGGTTTATAGGCACGCATTCACTCTGTCGTTCCACGAAAGCAAACGCTCCCTCAAACCACCAAATACCTATAGTCTTTAGCATTAGGCGTTAGGAGGCAGCATAAAAAAACAAAAACAATCAACATAAGCATAAGCATAATTATGAGAAGCTTAATAATCCCGATACTATTTCTATTATCGTGCACAAATTCTACAAATAAATCCACTATAATTAAAACAAATATTGGTGATGGGTTTTGTGTTATTCAAGACACGATAACATGTGATATAAAAGGTGAAATGACATATGCTTTGAAGTTCCATGAAAAATATTATGTTTTATTTGAGGAAATCACTAAAAATAATTACGGTGGTTACCCAAAAAGATGGTTGTATATTTTCTCGAATGGTGAAATTGAGAAAAAAGTTGATTTTCCGAAAGAACTTGACGTTGTTTATCTTGATTTTTTTGTTCACAACGACAGTATAATTCTAAAACCCTATATGGACGAACGCATTTATAATTTCGACCCCAAAGACTATGTCTGGAAGGAAATTAAAAAAACAAATGATTTGATATTTGAAGATGAAAAATACTGGGTTTATTCGTTGGATTTTGGAGAATGGGGAGGAAAAACATGGTTTAAAGATAAAAATACAGGAATTGAGTATGAACTAGAAGCTACTACACCTTTAGTAAACAAAATTGACACAACGTATTATCTGACAAACTCATTTAAGGTATTGAAAATAATAAGCCCATTATTTCTGAATAAATGTCAGAGCGAAGTAACTTATGAGAATATAGAGAAAAATGGCGAATTTACCAATTGGTATGGTAAACCAATTGGTTATCACGAAATATACCGGGATACTACTTTCAATTATTTTGATTCTTCATATAAGCCAAGCATTGTAAGTTCGTTCGTGTCAAAAAATAAATTATTGCATTTGTACGAAACAGACACAGTAACATACATAGCTGAAATTAAAAACAATTCAATAAAACCAATTCATAAAATTGCTAAGAATCTACGTTTTTATAATTGGAGTCACTCCTATAGTTGTCGAAATCAGAATGGAAACAATGAATTATTAAAATTTAAAACCAACAAAACAGAGCTAAATGGGCTTATTGATATTGTTGATAATAATATATTTATCCATTACTTTGTAAATAGAGCTGAATTATACCCAAAATCAGTTGGTAGTTTAAAAGCTGACTTTATTTTTATTGAGCGTTTAAATCTTGTTTTATCCACCTTGCATAATCTCAAAATAAAGACAGTTGAAAGTGAGGAAAATAAATGGAAAACCAATAACAATACACCAAATCACAATGTTGGACTGGGTGGCAATTCTTGGAATACTAAAAAATATACCATTGATGATCTTAAATCATTCTTATTACAGGAAGATTCATACATTACAAATACAACAGAGTATTATGGAACAAAGGAGAAAAATTTAGTCAGAATTGTTATATTTGAATGGTCAGATACAGATTTTTTAAAGTCACTTTTTGATGAATCAGCTAAAGAACATTTTAAAACCAAATTAACTTTTTTAGAAAATAGAATAACACAAAAGGTAGGGAAATCTATTAAAGAAAAAAACGAGAAAAATTATATCAAAAAAATTTGGAAAACCAAAGACGGAATGACTTTAGAGTTAGAAAGCATGAAAAACTGTAATCGGATAAGATTGGTGATTTTTCAGAATTAAAACATTAGGAATGACAATTAAATGCCGACTGC
>JAQTUF010000017.1 GCA_028710865.1 Candidatus Shapirobacteria bacterium | reverse complement strand
AGACTGATTTTTATACACATTTTTCATAACTAAAATTCTACCTGATATAATTACGAAAAGCCAGTATTTTTTGGTTGTTTAGCTCAGTTGGTTAGAGCGCTTCGTTCACATCGAAGAGGTCAGAGGTCCGAGTCCTCTAACAACCACTATGAAAAAAACTAAAGTTGTCCAAGTAGGTAATATAAAAATTGGTGGAGGCAACCCCATCTCTGTTCAATCAATGTGTAATACTGACACTCGCGATGCCATCGCTACTGTCAAACAAATTCACCAACTAGAAGAAGTTGGTTGTGAAATAATTCGCGTTGCTGTCCCCGATATGATCGCCGCCCAAGCTATTAAAGAAATTAAAAAAAATATTACTATTCCATTAGTTGCCGATATCCACTTTGACTACAAATTAGCCCTAGAATCAATCAAAAATGGAGTTGATAAGGTCCGTATTAATCCTGGTAATATCGGCAGCGATGAAAATGTCAGAAAAGTCGTCGACGCTTGTAAAGATAAAAAAATTCCAATTCGTATTGGTATAAATACTGGTTCATTGGAAAAAGAAGCTGAAGCTAAATACGGTCGTACTGCCCAAGCCATGGTTGAAAGTGCTCTAAAACACATTCAAATTTTAGAAAAATTAAATTTCCATGATATTGTCATTTCTCTCAAAGCTTCTGATATAGACAGAACAGTTGAAGCCTATAGATTACTTTCTCAAAAAGTGGATTACCCACTTCATTTAGGAATCACTGAAGCCGGTACTTTAAACACTGGGATTATAAAAAGTTCTGTTGGTTTAGGAATTATGCTTTTTGAAAGTCTAGGGGATACTATTAGAGTCTCTCTAACTGGTGATTGTACTGAAGAAGTCCGAGTAGGTTGGGAAATTTTAAAATCTCTTAAATTGCGTAGTAGGGGAGTTAATTTAATTTCTTGTCCCACCTGTGGTCGTACTGAAATTGATCTTATTGGCTTAGCCAATAAAGTCGAAAAAGCTTTAATTGGAGTTGATAAACCAATCACTGTCGCTGTTATGGGTTGTGTTGTTAATGGACCAGGGGAAGCAAAAGAAGCCGATATCGGGGTTGCCGGAGGTCACAAACAAGGTGTGATTTTCAAAAAAGGCCAAGTCCTCCGCACCGTACCAGAAGAAAAAATATTAGAAGAATTAATGAGTGAAATAAACAAACTCTAATTCCTCAAAACTTCCAATCCGTAACCAACAAATAAATCATTTATTACCTGATAATTAAGACAATTTTTATTATCTAAATCTCCTTTAACCTTTTTATTCAATTCCTCTAAATTTTTAAAACTCAAAGCCGCAAATTGACTTAAATTTCTATTCTTTTTAAATTTAAGATTTACCATTTTATCTAAAAATTTCCTATATACTTTTACCCAACCAAAAATATTATTTCTTTTATTACATTTATTCTCTATAGACGATAAAATATATAAATTATCCAAAATTCTTTTACTAACTAAATTTTCATTATTTTTCTTTCTATAAACAAAAACTTTATTAATAAGATAATTCCAATTTTTATTATTTATATATTTTGAAATATTATTTAAACCAATAATTTTAAAATCATCATTCAAAGAAGAAATTAAAAAATCTTTATTATTTTTATCAAATTTTATATCCCCATTATTAAAATATACCGAAAAATTTTCTTCTTTTTCTAAAGTCACGTTTTTTTCTAAATAATTCCAATCTATATTAGATGTGTTTCCAAAAACCAAATGTACTATTCCATTATCAACTGGTTTTAAATTAACATTACAATCATTGTAATTTTTATTTTTTATAATTACAAAACCATCATTTTCTTCAAAAATATCACCCCCACAAATAACTTTCAATTTTGCCGGTGAACCAATATAAAAAACTAAACTATCAACAAGATTATCTTGATAAACCGATGATAATTCTTTCATTTCTAAATCAAGTTTTTCCATTAAAAAATCAATTCCATTTAAAACTATTTTTCCATGATCACTATTTAAAGTAACCAACTCAGTTGATCCAAAATTTGCACTAGTCCTTAATACTGTTTTATCACCAGAATCATAATTATATCCAATTGGTTTACCGTCAGGCCACAACCTTAAAACTTTATCAAAAACAGATCTTTCTTCTAATTTTACAAACGAAGTTGTTGAAAAACCAATACCCACTACCGAGCTTAATGATAATTGATCATTCAATAAACTATTATTTTTATCAATTAAATAATCATTATTAGTTTCCAAATCTATATTATTAACTACTCTATTTTTTTTAATTACATAATTTTCCGTTGGCAATAAATCTTTTACGATTGGCACATAAGATCTAATATTTTCCAAGTTAGCAATTGGACCTTTGTTTTTAAGAGTAAGTAAAATTTGCATTGCTAAAGATCCAATATCTGATATTCTCGAAACTTTACCACCATTCCAAACCTCATATGTATCCAATGATCCCATATTTGGAGATCCAAGTGTTATTAAATTACCTAATCTTTGATCATTTTTATGTTCTTGACTCCATATTCTGGCCACCACTCCACCAAGACTATGTCCAATAAAATCAATTTTTTTACCAACATCAATATTCTCATCTATAAAACTATTTAAACTATTAACTATTTCGCCAATAGGTTTTCTCCAATCATAATTCCAAATAAAAAAATCTTTATTTTTTTCTAACCCATTTTTTTCTAATGTTTCAACCAATCCATCATAATTATTTACAAATGGCGTCATTTTCCATTCATTATTATTAACAGTATTGTCATAAGCAATTACATCCGAATTCCAACTCGCCCCTAACCCCGGTAAAATAATAATTTTATTTCTTGGTGTGGGAGTCGGAATAGGGGTAGACGTGGGAACTAAAGATGAATTTACTACTAAATTATCATAATTATTAATCGTTTTAGCTTTATTAAAATCACCTCCCCAATTAAAAAATCCAATTCCTCCAAAAAATAAATCCTGATCCGTAAAAGATAAAACCAAAATATTATTAATATAAACTTTTATCTCTTTATCTCTAATAAAAATAGAAAATTTATAATCCTCATTTTTTTGTAAGTTTAAATTAAAATCTCCAAACAAATTAACCCTCTTTAATTCATGATACTGACCCCCATAATATTTAAATAATACTATCTGATTAATTTTATTATCTTGTGGCCAAAGAGGTTCTGGAAATCTTGTATCTAAAACATAATAATTAGATCTATCTTTTATTCCAAATAAAAAATTCTGATCAACACCACTAATATTAATAGCATCAAATTCAACACTAAAATCACTCCCAAAATCACTTTTTTTTGAAAATAAAAAAGAACTACCAGTTTTACCCACACTCCCTACTAACTGATTTTCTAAATTTATTGACCAACTATCAAAATCATTAATATTTAAAGGAACAAAATCCCAATTTTCTAACGAATCAAAATTGTCAATTAAATAATCAACCGCAAAAACCTTACCATTTAAAACAAATGTTAAAATAGACAAAAGTAATAAAACTAAGAGAAATAATCTTGTTTTTAAAACCACAAAAAAATTGTAAATAAAAAAACAAACAATGTCAAATGAAAAATTAGATCTAATAATAGTCAACTATAATTCTACAGAACAGTTAATTAAATTAATCAAATCAACTAAATTAATTAGTTCAATAATAAATATTATTTTTATAATAGATAATGATTCTAATGATTTTGATAAAAAATATTTTCAAAAATCAAATATTAAAATAATTAAAAATAAAAGAAATTTAGGTTTTGCAACAGCAGTGAATAAAGGAGTTAAAAAATCAATATCAAATATAATTTTATTACTCAATCCAGACACTTATTTGATTGACAATTCAATTAAAAATACTTTTAAATTAATTAAAGAAAATAAAAAAATAGGAATAGCTGGTGGAAAAATAAAATATCCAAATAATAAAATTTATCCAACAGCTAATACTAAACCAACTTTTTTAACTGGTCTTTTTGAATTTACAAATTTAAAAAGAATTTTTCCTAAAAATAAATTTTCAAAAAATTTTTGGATAGAAAATACTCAAAATATTAAAAAACCAATAGAAGTTTCATCATTATGTGGTGCATATTTATTTTTTAGGAGAAAGATAAACAAAAAATTAAATTTGTTTAATGAAAATTTCTTTATGTATTTAGAGGATATTGAATTTGGAATTAAAAACAACCAAGAGGGTTATAAAGTAATATTTGACCCAAATTCAGAGATAATTCATATAGGAGGTGTAAGTAGTAAAAATAAATACAAAACTTCTTTAAATTATTGGTATAAATCCCGAAAAATATTTTTTAAAAAATATTTAGGAATATTTAAAGGTACGATATTATCAATAATATTTTCTATAGAAGAAATTATTTTAAAGGTTTATCATTACATTAAACATGAACCAACAGAATAACCAAACCATTTCCCTCATCCTCCTCACCAAAAACGAATCTAAAAATTTGGAAAAGAATTTTGGATGGTTGGATAGTTGTAAAACCATCAACGAAATTATTATCGTTGATGATAAGTCTACTGACAATACTATCAAAATTGCCAAAAGTTTAGCCTCAAAAAATAGATTCGTTCAAATTTTTAATAGGGGACTGAGTGATGATTTTTCAGCCCAACGTAATTTTGCTGTTTCTAAAACTAAAAACGATTGGATTTTTTGGCTTGACGCTGATGAACAACCTAGTAAAAAATTAATCCTATTTTTAAATCATATTGATAAACGTAAATATAAAAACTATTCTTTCAAACGACAAGATATATTTCTAAATCATCAACTTAAACATGGTGAAACTGCTTATTTAAATTTCACTAGACTTTTTAATAAAAATTACGGCAGTTTTATTGGTCAAGTTCATGAAGTCTGGGAATCACCAAAATCAACTTATCAAACAGATCTAATTATTAAACACAATTCTCATTCCACTCTAAATTCCTGTATTCAAAAGATAAATTTTTATTCCACTATCCGTGCCCAAGAATTATTTGACCAAAAAGTCACTACTAATCTTTTTGAGATAATATTTTTCCCTATAGGGAAATTTCTTCAAAATTATATTTTCCAACTTGGATTTTTAGATGGCACCCCAGGTATTATTATGGCCCTTTGTATGAGTTTTCATGTCTTCTTAAGTAAATCTAAACTATGGCATTTATTCCAAGAAAACAAATAAAATGAGCGAAGCGAATACTAAGCGGAACAAAAAACCACAACAATTTAACTGTGTGTTTTTTATATCAACAATAGTTTTATTCTTCACTTTTTTTTCCTATTTTATCGGCCAAATTTTTAGAATAAATTTATTTAATACTTCCTTCCCTTTAATTGATATCGCTATTATTTTGCTTTTCATCACCAATCTTTTATACCATCTCAAAAACAAAACCCTCAAAGTTAAGAACAAATATTTTTTATATTTTTTAATCTTTGCTTGGGTTTTTTTATTCTTTAATTTATTCAAATATCAAATCTCGTCACTCAAACCAATCTTTTATTTAATCCGTCTTACTTGTTTATTGTCCTTTTTTATCTTTCCTATAAAAATAGGGGATAAAGTTAAAAATATTTTTTATATTTCAATTATTGCCAATATTATTTTTGGATTCATCCAATATTTTTTCTGGCCCAACTTCACCTATTTTAATGCCTCCAACTGGGACCCTCATTTATATCGTTTAGTCAGTAGTTTCTTTGATCCCACCTTTACTGGTTTAATCTACTTATTTTTTATCATTAAACTTTTTTTGGACAAAAAATTTCCTTACAGATGGCCATTGTTGGTATTTACCTATATTGCCATGGTTCTTACCTATAGCCGTTCCACTTATTTAACTTTTCTTTTAGCTTTTACTTTTATCGCTATCAATCTTAAAAAATTTAAGATATTTTTAATCAGTTTATTACTAATCACTGCCACTATTTTTATTCTTCCTCGCCAAGCAGGTGAGGGAACTAAATTAGAAAGAACTTCCTCTATTAAGGCTAAAGTTGAGAACTACCAAGAAGGTTGGCAAACATTTACCAAATCTCCTCTAATTGGTTTTGGTTACAATAATTTACTCTTTATTAGAGATATTAAAACCCCTGATTCTCATGCTAATTCTGGATTTGATGGTAGTATTATGACTCTACTTACCACTACTGGAATATTGGGAACAATTATTTTTCTTTTTGGATTAAAACAATTATATTCAAAATCGGATCTTATCAAAAAAACTTTTCTCATTAGTATTTTATTTCATTCACTTTTTGCCAATTCACTTTTATATCCTTGGATTTTATTATCCCTGATTCTATTTTAAAGACTATAAGTTATTGAAATAGTTTTTCTAGTTTCATTTCCAGCACTGTCACGAGCAACCACTTCAATATCATTTTTACCTGTATTTAATTGTATTTTAAGTTTAAAATTACCCATATCATCAACTGCTGCCAATCTACCATTAATTGAAACACTTACACCTTTTTCAGCTTCACCAACAATATCAAAATCAGCATAGTCCACTGTTAAACTAGTTTCATTAGGATTTGTCAATTTCAATGCCGGAGCTTGTTTATCATATAAAACCATTATTGGAATTGATCCATCACCAGCACCAGTTTTTTCACTACTAGCGATAGCACTAAAACTATTTTCCCCTTCATCTAAAGATATTTTTTCAAAAGCGAAATCACCATTTTCAGTTACTTCAGTTTTACCAATAGAAACTTCATTTTTAAATAACTCTACATCTACTTTTGCCTCAGCAAAACCATTTATTTTAAAAATAGCACTATTAGTTGCTTCAAATGGAATCACTAATCTTGGGGCTAATGGAGGTAAAATTTTATTTTCAGAATTATCACCACTCTTTTTCATATCACCCAAAAACACTGAAAACTTTATTAAAAAAGGCAACCCAAAAACCACAATAAAAACAGCAAATAATATTGTTAAAAAACCCATAAAAACAGTTTTTTTTGTTACTGTTTCATCGCTTTTTCGGACTAACCTCGAACGTTTAAATTCAGCCATAATGCTATTTATTGTATCAAATTTAGAGCCGATAAGTAGAATTGAACTACTATCGACGGTTTACGAAACCGTTGCTCTACCGTTGAGCTATATCGGCATCTGATGAGCGGCTAGGGGGAATCGGACCCCCAACTTATCCTTGGGAAGGACACGTTTTACCACTAAACTATAGCCGCAACAAAAATTATTCTAACACAAAACGGCTATTTTAAACTCGGAATCGTCAAAACCATTCCAATTTCCAAACCATTCGGATTAATTATTTTTGGTTTATTGCTTTCCCAAATTTTCACCCACTGATAACCATCACCATAGGCCCTAACCGAAATCTTCCATAAACTATCACCTTTAACTACTTTGTACTCTCCAGAAATTATACTATTTCCCTTACCTTGTAAATCAGTAACTACAACCTCCTTAATCTCTACTTTAGGTAATACTATTTTTTGACCAACTTCTATCACCCCTGGATTTTTTAAATTATTCATCTTAGCCACTTCTACCCATTTATAACCATCGTTATATTCACTAACTGCAATCTTCCACAAACTATCACCTTTTTTAACCACATATTCACCATCTTTATTAAATATTTTTCCACTTTCACTTTGACTAATTTCTACATCAGTCGAACCAGGAATATTAATAGTCCCTTTTTTCTTTTGAAAAAAATTAAAAATTAATCCTATCACTACTACCACTATTACTAGACCCAAAAACATACTCACAACCTCTTCGGTTGATTTAAAATATTTTCTCTTCAATTTTTTAAGATTCATATTGTGTAAATAATAAAAAGTTATAATTAATTACACTTTACACCTTTGATTCTCTTATTTCAATATCTTCAACGAAAGATTCATCTATTTTACCAACAAATCTACGCATATTTTCCGCAAAGGCAACCAAAAGATCTTTATTTAACCTATATATTCTCTGTTTTCCAAAAATTTTAAAATCAACTAATTTTGCTTTTCTTAAAATAGACAAATGATTAGACAAAGTTGATTGTCCAATATTATCAAAATTTTTTAATAATTCATTTACTGACATCTCATTACCATTTAATAAAGTAATTATTCTTCTTCTATTAATATCTGCTAATGCTTTAAATATTTTATCCATAGAACTATTATATCGATAAACATCAATATATTCAAACAACAACATCATCTTGATTATTTATCCCCATTTAGAGAAAATAGGTCACTTATGAAAAACTATGATGATAAACAAGAAAAAACTTTAATTTTAGTTAAACCAGATGGAGTCCAAAGAGGCTTAATTGGTGAAGCTATTAAAAGATATGAGCAATCTGGATTAAAACTAATTGCTATTAAAATGGCTATTCCTAATAAAAAATTAGCCCTAGATCACTATTCAGTCGATCCAGAATGGACTCTTAAAACCGGTACCAAATCAATCGAAGCTTGGAAAGCCAAAGGGTTAACTCCTCCAACTAATGATCCAATTGAGTTAGCTGAAGGTGTTAGAAAACAATTGGTTAGCTTTCTTAGTAGTGGTCCAGTTGTAGCTATGATTTGGCAAGGAATGAATGCTATTAGTGTTATCCGAAAAATTACAGGGGGAACCGAACCATTAACTTCCGTTCCAGGAACTATTCGTGGAGATTACACTATTGATTCCTATCGTGCCGCTGACGTTGATAAAAGAGCCGTCCGTAATATTATCCACGCTTCAGGATCTGTAGAAGAGGCCAATAAAGAAATCTCTCTCTGGTTTAAATCAGACGAAATAGTTTCTTATCGTCTTATTTCGGAAGCTATTATCTACGACGTCAACCTCGACGGAATTTTAGAATAAAAAACCCAGAATCATCGCCAAAAATAAATTCAACAAAACGATTGCCATCAGCAAATCAATTTATTGTCTTTATTTTCAACTCATCTGGGTTTCTCTTTAAGACCTTTCGGTCATATTTTCATCTTTTGCGTGGTGTTTCCATCAACATCTAATCAACCCCATCATTAAATTGATAATCCATAAGTTTATCTATAACAAACAACTTATTTAGAATACTCACTATTAAATATGTTGGAATTTCCATATCAATTAGCCAACATATAAATGAAATATTCTGGATAGTCCATTCAAATCTAGATCGAATTAAATTGTCAATACTCATTCTCTTCACCACCTTTTTTGATTTATTTGTTAAAAGTGCAACGCTTCTGTCGCTTAAAACACCTAAACTATACTGAAAATAGGGCAAAAAATCAATGGTATAATAGAGTTACTACTACTTCTTACCATGGTTAGATTTTTAGATTTGTAGCCAAAATATGTTAAAAAACAACGATACTTTTTCTATTGGAGAATATATTACTGATTTTGAAAATATTTATCAAATCTTTGATAAAAAAATAAAGAAAAACTATTCTGGCCAAAAAATAGAATATTTTTGTTACTGTTCCATTAAAAATGGTATTCAAAATAAACAAGTAACTTGTTCCACTCCTGTCGAAAATATAATTAAAAGTGGTTTAAGACATCTTATTTCCAAAAAAGAGGTTAATGATATTTATAAACAACTAGAAGAAAAATATGATGAAGAAAAAATTACCGACCCTAAATTAATAAAAGAAACTCTTTATTTAAACAGTCCTTCAAAAAATGTTGACTTATTAAAACAGCTCTATTCAGAAAAAAATAAGAACCCAGAAATCTTTTCTAGAACCAACAAAGAATTAGTAGAAATTATATTAATGCATCTAGTAGAAGAAATTGCCTTCGTCACCAAAAAACCCATCGCAACCATCAAAACCAAAATCACTTCTGTTTTATCAAAAATATAAAAACGGGCTGTGTGAAACAATATTGGATTTTTTTTAATTAAAAAATCATAAAAATCACATATGTTATATTTAATTTATGAATGAAACAAGTGAATCACTTAAACCAAATGCACAAAAAATTACTGAAGTAAAAGCCATATGTGAAGGTTCAATAACATTTAAAAATCGTAGCGAAATTGCACAATATGTAGAAAAACCCCTAGTGTCAGCTTGTGAACATTTTTGGGACCTCGGAATACAAACTCTAATGAGTTCAGCAAATAATGGAAATGTAGGAAATAATGCATCTATTGACCTAGATTATAGTTCACTTTCAGAAGAAAATAGAAAAATTGCAGAAGAATTATCAGGCAAAAAAGGAATAATGCATGGTAGTGAACCCATTCCAATTGTTCAAATTAATATTTCACCCATTACTACCGAAACAACAATAGCAGAAATAAAAAAGAAAGCAGACGAAATAGCCAACCATTTCAAAAAACAAAAGGCTATTTGGATACCCGCTGTGACACTAGAATATTTAAGAAAGATTTATAGAGACGATAACCTCAAAATTGAGGATTTTACTGAAAACTACTTTTATGACGAGACCACTGCATTATTTTATGAAAGTAAAGAACATTACGACAAACTCCATGAAACAATAGAATAAATTCTACTGAAACTAAATCATCTATTAATAGAAAAATCCCCTAAAATAGGGGATTAATATAATTGCGGGCCTGATGGGATTCGAACCCACGATCTTCCGCGTGACAGGCGGATGTGCTAGACCGCTGCACCACAAGCCCTTGGTCTAATTACTTTGATACTATACCAAAACTTTATACTATAAACAACGT
>JAQTUF010000040.1 GCA_028710865.1 Candidatus Shapirobacteria bacterium | reverse complement strand
GCCAGGCAGGTTTATGCATTTTGCACAACCTGCCTTTTATTTTTAATATAAATTTGATTTAAATATACTTTTGAATGTGGTTGATAATTTTCTTCACAAATTAACTTAAATCCAATTTTGCCTATAATGTCTTTCAATTTTTCTGGTTTATAAAACTTAAAGTATCTTTTTTCTCCTGGCATACTTTCTCTTTCAATTTCACCTTCAAAATCTCCTTCTATCATTCCAATTAAAAAAATTCCTTTTTCTTTTAAAATAAAATTAATTTTTTTTATAACTTCAACCATTTCCTTTTTTGAAACGTGAAGAAGGGAAGTATAAGCCCAAACTCCATCAAAACTATTTTTGGAAAAATTAATCTTTCGGATATCTTTTTTAATTGTTTTAAAGCCTAATTTTTTAGTGATTTTAACCATTTCAACAGAATTATCAATACAAGTTATTTCCAATCCCTCATCTTTTAAAACAATTGCATCCCTTCCAGATCCACTTCCTAGATCAAGAATTTTTTTGCCATTTAAATTTCTACAAAAATTTTCTATTATTTTTTTTGGAAAATTTTTCCAAAATTCAATTACTTCCTGATCGTATTTTTTACAATATCTGTTGTATGTTTTTATTGTCTTATCAATCATAGTTTATCTACACAAACTTTCACAGGGTACTCCATCATCATCACTATCCCTTTTACTACATCCACACGTCGTTAATTGGAAATAGGCTTCTTCACAACTATTCATCTGAGTACAAGTTTTACTGCAATCACATACAAAACCCGTATTCTGTTGAGTTTTTACACCCATGATTTTTTCCTCAACCGGGCTTATTTTAGGAGTATTTGTCGGACAGATATTTCCACCCCAAATCCCTTTTTTATTTTCTTTCGCCTGATTTTCTACTTCTTTAAATTTCTCTTGATATTTATAGGCAACTTTAAAAGTATATTCTTTAGCCCAACCATCAGTAATCATTCTTTGATTAATAAGCTGACCATCTATAAACACATATCTCAACAGTCTCCCGTAGACATCTTGGTTCTCTTGACTTTCATCAGCTTCTAACTTTATTTCTTTATTTTCCAGCATTTCTTTTAATTTTTCTGTTGCCTCTGTTCCCATACACTCATTTGATTCCGGTGCATCTATTCCAATCAATCGAACAGATTCCTCTTTATCATTTATTTTTACCGTCAATGTATCCCCATCAATAACTTTTACTAACACATAATTATCCTTATTTATCTCCTCCGCTGTAGTTGGGGTAATTTTATTTTCTTCAGTAATTGTTGGTTTAGCATTTTCTACTTTTACCTCTGTTTTATTAGAAGAGGGCATTGTTGCCATAGCCACAATAAGCAATGCAATTCCAATTAGTATTTTTATTGGTTTTTTTATTCTTTCAAACCATTTTCTTGTCAGAGGTAATATTAAAATCGCTAAACCTAAAAAAGCTAATCCAGTAACTACACTTTGTTTCATAAAAGCCATCGACCCTAACAAAAAGAATATTCCTGCTATCCAACTCATATATTCGAATATTAACACAAATTATTCACTTCCACTGTATAATCCATTCATGGCCAATATCATCATTGCCCAACCTCATGGATTTTGTTTTGGTGTTAGTCGGGCAATTGAAATTACTCAAAAAACAGCCAAAAGCTCGAAAAAACCAGTTTTTATGTTGGGGGAACTAGTTCATAATCAACACGTTGCCGATTGGCTCGAGTCCGATTTAAAGATAAAAACTGTTCAATCTTTGGAAGAAATACCCCCTGGCTCTATTGTTATTATTCGGGCTCATGGGGCTGCTCCCAGTGTTTTTCAACAAGCCAGGGACAAGGGATTAGAAATTGTCGATGCTTCTTGTCCTTTAGTTTTAAAATCTCATCAAATAGTTAAAGACCTATCTGCACAAAAAAAAGATATTATTTTTCTTTGCAATAAAATTGATCATGACGAGACTATTGGAGTTGTTGGTGAAGCCCATGATTTTGTCATTCCGATTACTCTCACTGATATTTTTGATTTAAAAATAAAAAATCCGAAAGATACGGTTATTATCACCCAAACAACTCTTTCTACAATTGAAACAAAAAAAGCCTTGGATTTTATTAAAAACAAATATCCTGACATCACTATTCTGCCTCATATTTGTCAAGCCACTACCGACCGCCAAAATGCCATTATCAAATTAGCTCGAAGACACAAGTTTGTTATCATTGTCGGCTCTCCCACCAGTGCTAACTCTAATAGTCTTAAATCGGTTGCTGAAAGTTCTGGTGCCCAAAGTTATATTGTTGATGATGCCTCTGAGTTAAAAAGAGAGTGGTTTACTCCTAATCAAAAAAATATTGCAATTAGTTCTGGTGCTAGCACTCCTGAAGATGTTCTCGATCAGGTAGTTAAAAAAATAAAAGAATTTACTCACCAATAATCTGAAAAACCAGTTCTCTTTTTCGGCAACAATCTAGTTCAATCGCAAAAATTCTCTGCCATGGTCCAAAAATCATTTTATTATTTTTAATTGGAATCATTTCCGAATTTCTCATTAACAAGTGAGTACAATGTGAATGTCCATTTAAACAATCACTTGCTCCCGATTGACAAACCAAGTTTTCCGTCCGAATATTCAAATCATTATGACAATAATACTGATCTTTTGGAGCTATTTTTTTAAGCAAATCCTTAAAATCTTTAGTAATTCCTTTTTCTTTTTCATTGATGCAAATTGCCACTGTTGTATGAGTTGAATAAACCAAAACCATCCCTTCCTTTATTTTACTTTCTTTGATAAATTTTTCGACTTCATCGGTTAAATCCTTAAACTCTAAATATTTTTTACTTTTATATTCAAAAAACTTTTGTTTGACCATAAGCCTTAATTTCGTCGTATGTTTTT
>JAQTUF010000001.1:38408-223201 GCA_028710865.1 Candidatus Shapirobacteria bacterium | reverse complement strand
TCTTATGAAAACAAAAAATAGAAAGAAAATAAAAAATTCACCTAAATTATTAATAATTATTTCAATTTTAGTTGTACTATTAGGCTTATTATTTTTCTTTCTTAACAAAAGAAATAAAGATAATTTATCCACAACCAACACTAACATCAAACCAAAGATAACAGGAGCTTGGGTATTATCAGAAGATGACAAAAAATATAATGAATGTCCTCACAATAATGGTTGGTTTAATTCATCTAAAAAATATGACCCTAAAAAAGAACTATTTGAAGTTCAAGATTTAGGCTTTTTATTTCCTGAAGGAACTACTCCAATAATGTCTAATTCATCCATTATTACAATGAACAATAAATTATATAAAATTGATATTGAAAAACTTGGAGGACTTTGCTCTCCAAATGTAGAGTGTACTTATAATGATGAAGAAAATATAACAAACATCAGAACACTTAGAATTTGGGAAAATAACGGTAAAGTTTTTGCTATTAATCCTCAGGATATAAATTTAAATGGTAGTTTTATTGGGAATATTGTTATAGAAAAACTGTCATCTGACATATTGTCAACCAATTTCCAGTATTTTACAACTGAAGAAGTTCAAACTTGGAAAAACATTTTGAGTAACCCTGTTTTTTTAGAAGATTAAATTCCAGCCAAACAAGTCCTGATTGAGTCCAGTGCGGGGAGATAAGTCAATTTTATTCGGAAAGATACGTAATATTTGTTTTTATGTCATAAAAAAATATAGTCTTTCCATCACCAACAGTTGAATTATTTCTTAAATTGATTCATCATAAGTTATGAAAAGAAGAAATGAGGAAAAAAGAAAAATTTTACCAAAATTCCTAATTATTATTTCAATTTTAGTTATTTTACTGATAATGATCAGTTTTTTTATTTTTTCTAGGAAAGAAGTAAATATAAATTCGAACAAAACTTCTAGCTTTTTAATAGATAACCCAACAAAAAATGATAAATATAATATTGAATTTCTTCCAAAGTTTAATGTTAAATGGACTACTTATAAAAATAATAAACTAGGCTTTTCAATTAAAATTCCAGAAAGTATTATGGACGTCAATAGTTGTCCTGGCGATATTATTCCTATAAAAGTTTTTGAAGATGAAAATGATGTTTATTTAAATTATGCATATTTATACGCTTCTGAAAAAGTCTCCTCTAATGATCCGAAATGCCCAAGTTGTTATTTTAACAAAACAATCTGTAACCAAAAATTACCTTTTAAAATTGAAGATGTAAGAAATGAAAAGATTTGGGATTGGAGAATAAGAACAGCCATCATAAATAATGAGACAGAATTAGAAACATATATAAAAAAAGAATTTGGTTCTAATTGTAGTTTGAAAGAAAAAAAAGAAAGTGAACAGATTGGTGTTTACAACATTTCCATAAATCGTGCTAACGCTAAATGTGAGGCTCCTTTAATAGTTTTTAAATATTATTCGAAAAATAACAAGATTGCTTATTGGAGTATCGAAGGTGGGTGCACATTTACTGATTATAGAAACGAAAAATGTCTTGATACTGAAATAATAAATAGTTTTCAATTTAATTAAGAATATCAAAAAGTACTAAAATCGTTCCATTGTGGTGGTTTAGTTAATTTTTCGAACACTTTAAAACCAAGAGGAAAAAATCTCCTATACCCTTTGATATTGAGTTTTCCCATAAGGGTTAAAACAAACTGTATCAATTTTAATACCCAAATCTTCCGAGATAGTTTGAGTAATAGTTTCTGCAAATCTGCCATTTTTTATTCTCCAAAATCCATCATTTCTATGTAAATCATCCCTCATACCTGCAGCAACACCCAAAACTGTCGGTTTAATTATTTTACTTTTTTGATGTGTCCGAGTTGCAATTACCAAAGGAATTGTTTCCTCTATATCGGATAATCTCAAAGGATAATGGAGCATCAAATTTTCATTTTCTGATTGATTAATAAATTCTTTAGTAGACACCCATTCATAATTAAAATCAGGTAAAATTGGTCTTTTTCTTCCAGCGATCAAACCTTTCTTTGTAAGTTCATTATGTGCTCTATCATATGTTTTTTCAACATATCTTGACATATAACCTCTGTAAATTATGCCAACGTCATTGATCCAAGGTTTTATAAAACCTAATTTTTTATAAAGTAATGCTCTATATATCTTATCTATAAAATCCACATTAATAATTGGGTACCAAAACAAATGAGTTTTTTTTACACCTGCAAAAAGACCATGAATATGAGGGACAAAATGATCTTCCAATAACACATTGTTAATATTTCCATCTTTTTGTACAAACGGCATTGATCCATATTCAATACCACGTTCCATTCCATCATATTCAACCAAATTTACTGAATTAGGATGATAAGGTCTAACCGTGACCATAAAAGGATAGGTTGTATTTTCTATATCAAGGTTAAGAGTAGTCATAGGAACCTGTTCACGGGTATAAATATATGTATTTTTAGTTTCAGGCACTAAGGTTAACCTTTTAATAAATTCATCAAAATATATATATTCTCGAGGGTCTGGTTTATAGTCAGTTTCCCACCAATATGGGGAACCATTTCTTATAATTCCTGTCCGCCTCATCTCACATATTTTTTCAGCCGATAACGTAGATTGGTTAAGTGATAAATCTAAATCTTTTAAGATTTCACTAGACATAGGCACAAGTATAGCACTACCGAATTAACATTAAATAAAATTACCAACAGTTTTAAAACCATTCCATTCAGTGAGCATCATTAATAATAAAAAAATTAACCGGTATCTTTGTTATCATTTATATGATGAAGATTATTAAGAAACTTCTTAAGTATTTATTATTATTAATAATTTTATTGGCTTTAACTTCTTCTTTATGGCTTAAAATTATTCCTCAAAAATACCTGTCTCCTTTTGTAGGTAAATCCTCGATAGTTGACAATGTAATATGTAATTTTTCAACTAAAATCAGTGGGGAATCAATGAATCCTATTATTACACCAGGAACATCAGTCGATTTAAATCGTTGTTTTAAAGAAAACGATTTAACCAAAAATACTATAGTTATGTATCTTGACAATTCAGATTTTCGTTTCGGTATTATTCGTCATGTTCTTACTTTAGACCCCCCAGTCTATAAAATTTCTGATGAAAAAGCACCTGAATTACTTCACGATATCATTAAAGAAGAAATTGTTGGTATAACACACAACATTGATGTTAGTAAAACCAAGTACGAAACGAAGCAGAAAACAGAATCTTTTATTTTTAATCCAGATGAATATTTATTTAATTTATATTTAGGAAAAATCCCCAGGGGTTATGGAATAGAAATGGCAGAAGTAGAAGAGACTACCCAATTTATAAAGGACAAAGATAAATTTTGTTCCGTTACTTCTCCCAAAAAAAAATTGTTACATGTTGATACTGAGATTATTGATTCAAAAACTAACAAAGTTGTTACTTCTGCAAAAGATGTCATTTTAAATGTCAATTCCAAACCAAATATCGATTGTACCGATTTTGGTTCCGATCAAGGTATGCTTAATTTAAATCCTGGTAACTATCAGTATAAATTTTCTATGAATCACCAGGTACTTAAAAATATCCCTTTTATTGTTAATTAAAAATTCATCGTTTAGCTTTTTTCTCGTCCATCCACGATAAAATTGAAAACAAAACTATAAGAACAATTCCTGATGTAACAGATAAACCAAGAACTGAAGGAACAGTAAGGAGGATTAAAATAACTGCTACATGATTGTCACCTCTGACATTGGAGTTTTTATCTATACTCATTATTTTTTTGAATAACTTAGGGATCAGGTATAAGCAAACTAATATAATTGGGAGAGCAAATATAAAGTATTGTTTTTGAGCTGTTCCAAAAGTATCAGCAAAAAATCTTGACAAATAATAATCCCATGGCTGGGTATAGCGAAAAGCCTCAAAGTCAGTCTGAAGCATAATTACCCGAATCCAGTTAAACAAAGTAAGTGCAGCCAGTACCAAATAAAGTACCCAAAATGGGATTTTAGCAATCTTAGAATTTATTCCCATATCACCATTTATACAATAATTCAGATATTTAAATCAAAGTAAAACTTCAATTTTTTATTTCTCTTGTTAGAAGTTTAATCTGATTTAGTCTTTGCCTTGCTTGTTCAGTCCATATCGGGTTTTGAAAAGCCTTGATAATTCCACTAAAAATGTCAATCATGTTAATACTAGGACTACAGAGCAACTTTTTTTAGGCACGAATTTTATTCCTATAACACCTTACCTCAGAAAGGATTCGAACTTCTGTATAATTCTTTTATGACAAATGAAACAATTCAACCTCCAGTTAGAGACGTTATAATTACTAATTTAGTAAAAGAAATAAAAAACAGTAAAAATCCAGATATACTTTGGGCAAAAGCTATTACTGTTGCCAAAGAACATCAAGATGTTAAATCTAATAATCAATCACCTGATATTGAAGAAATTATTTCTTTTGGGGAAAAAATTTTAACTACTCCTAAAAAAGACAGATATTTATTAACTCTAAACGAGACCACTTCTGGTAAATTATGGTACGACGTTTTAATGGGTGACGATAATCAAACAATTTTTGATTTAACTAAAAATTGTTTAGAAGAAAAAGTTAGGGAAAATAATACTAAATTTAATATTGTTGTTGATATTGGTTGTGGAACTGGTAATACATTAAGAAGTATTGCTTCAATTTGCAACAAGATCAGGGGTGTAGATATTTCTGAAGAAGCTATTAAAAAAGCCAAAGAAATTGGTATTCCTGAAAATGCCAGAGTTTTTGTAGGAAATGCAGAATCTCTTCCTTTTAGCGATGAGTCAGTGGATTTAGTTGTTAGTAATGGTTTACAGTATTATTTAAATAAAAACCAAACCATAAACTTTATTAATGAAATTTATAGAATATTAAAACCTGGTGGAAAATTTTATGACTCATGGCATTACATAGATAATGGGGAATTATTTCCTAGAGCTTGGAATGATCCTGCTAAAAATGGACAATCAGCTTTAATTTATTTAATGGAAAAAATGGTTTCTGGAGATGGAAATCCAGATAGTTTTAGTGTTATTGATTTTAATGGTTTATTATTTAAAAAATTTTTAGGTAACGAAGAAAGATATTTCTATCCTAATAATGGAGTAGTTGCTGAATATACTAAAGTTTAATAGATTTAGTTTTAAAACGTTCCACTCAGCTAGTAAAAGGTTTAGGTAAGATAGGGAATAAATGATTTTTTTACATTTTCATTGATATAATAAAGTCTATGGAAACCTCTCTAGTAAAACAAATACTTAATGAATGGATACCAAATGATTTATCATTAGATGATAAAATTATATTTTTAGCCGAAAAAGTAAGAGACATTCCTTATGGGGTTGTTGATTCTCGTGATCCTTATGATGTATACAAAAACAATATGGGAACTTGTTCTGGTAAACATGAACTCTTAAAGGAACTTTATCATAATCTTGGAATTAAAACCCAAGACTATATTGTTATGCATCGATTTAAGGATTTTTCCGTTATCTACCCACCAAATTTAATGACTATATTAAACAGGAGTGATATTATTGATCCTCATAATTTTTTTAAAATTTACCAAAATAATAAATGGGTAATAGTTGATATTACTTGGGATAAACCTTTAAAAAAATTAGGGTTTATTTTTAATGAGAATTGGGATGGAAAAACTGATATGTCAATTACTGTTAAACCAATTGAAATTATACAAACTGATCATCCTCTACAAATGAAAGAAGAAAAATTGACATTATTATCCAAATCCACCCAAAATGATAGAAAATTATTTCTTAAAGAATTATCACAATGGCTTTCTTCACAAAGATAAGAAGTTATTAGTTTTAAAATAATTGTATTTTTTAAAACACCATCCCATAATATTGATTTATATAAAAAAATGTGTAAAATTACCTATGTTAGGAGTAAAAAGCACTCAAATACTTTGGTTCTAACAAGAACTTTTACATAGAGTAAATTTAAAAAGAAAAGAGGTGAATCTTTTTGGGTGAAAAATTGAGAAAAATAGTAATTGTTGTCGTATCTGTTCTGATTGTCTTTTTTCTAATATGGGGAGTTATCAATCTTTTTCAAAATATCTCCATAAATCCTTCCAACTATTCTTCAGGAGACTCGTCGGGCACTTCTAATTCAGATGATACTGTCATCTTTCCTTCAATAATCATTATTGATGATGACGATGATTCGTATTGGGAATGGTCAGATTCGGATTCTAACAGCCCTGACAACTGGACCTCTGACGACAGCTCTGACTCAAATGACGACTGGTGGGACTCTGGTTCCGATGACAACTGGACCTCTGACGACAGCTCTGACTCAAATGACGACTGGTGGGACTCTGGTTCCGATGACAACTGGACCTCTGATGACAGTTGGAGTGATTATGGCGATGGTTTGGATTCATATGATAGCGGTGATTACAGCGATAGCTGGTCATCTAATGACGGCTGGTAAAGAAAGGGGAGTTATATATGTCATGGATACCAATTTTAATTGCCTTAATATTGGCGGTTTTATTAATTGTGGTAATCAAAAACCCCAAAATTTTTAAAACTAAACCAAAACGGCAAAAAGACCAAAACCAAAATGATGAGGATAATTCTATCAACACCTACTCTGATGATGAAGATAAAAGTCTTACTGATAAGTTTCTTGAACTTACAGCAGGGGATTTCGTCAGTTTTGGGTTAAATCCTTTTTCACCTTCAGGTGAAAGAGATTGGGAGCTTAAAGTTAAGGGAATATTTTATTGCCTTAACCACAATGGCCCTAATTTTTGGAGGAACGGTGGAGAATATCCATTCTTCGGTTTTGGAAAAGATGTCTTTTTCATCAAGAGACCAGATGGGTGGTATGGTTTTAATCAAGCCATAATACTTCAAGGTGACGAAGCCGATGGGGCATTTAAACAGGCTGGAGAAGACTTCAGTAAAACAGGACAGATTCCGGGGAGTATCTCTTTGTTTTGGCGGGGGAAAAGTTATCCCGTCAATGACGTTGGTTATCTGGAATATCAGGGGTTGAGAAAAACATCACACCTTGATATCGGAGATAAAATCAAATTTATGATTTTCAAGGAAGAGACAGATCCTAATGTCGTTTATTTCTTGGAAAATATCAAAAGAAAAGATGCTACTGATCGGGTATGTGTTGGTATGTATTTAGGTATGGACCTCGACAGTCATATTGTCGATATTTTCCCAAAAAACAGGTAATTTGAAAGGAGAATTTTATGTCTAATAACAAGAAATCTTGGCCTTTTTGGGTCATCATGTTTATCGCTTTGGTATCAATCTTTTGTGTCGGATTATTCTTGGTGGCTCCCGATTCTCAAGTCATTTCCAACACCATCACTGAAACTGGAGACCATCTTCTTAAGGTTTTGATAAAAATCGTCATGGTTATTATCTTTACTTTAGCTTTGGGTTCTCTTTATTTCAGATTCATTCTGGGAATACCATTTTCCAGTTTGAAAGAAAAACTTAAAGAAAGTCACAACGATAGCCATACTATAATTATTAGCGGTATTGCCATTAGCCTAGCAATTGCTTTTTTAATGGCAGGCGGAATCAACCTTCGGCAGTATCTTTATCAGATTTGTACCAAAGGAATTATTGGTTACCTCGTTGCCATTATTATTACTTTAATAATGACTCGAATGGCCGGGGTTAAGTCAGTCGGGGAATTTCGTGATTTGGTAAATACACCCAGCAACGATTCTCATGCTATTCTTATTTCCTCGATTCTGACAGCTTCGCTACTGATTTCTATGTCTTAAATTTACTACCTATTACATCAGTCAGTCCTTGTCGGGGATATCACCAATATCTCCTTCAAGGACTGACTAAATTTTTTTTAAAATACAAAATTATTTTTTTTTTGAGTATTTTTATAATTGAATTATTTTTCAGACTTAAAATTAGATTTATTTAATTAAATAAGTAATAATAAAGATATGACAAAAATAAATCAGATTTATCGTTGTGCCGTTTGTGGCAATATTGTTGAAGTTTTACATACTGGAGTTGGGCAGCTTGTTTGTTGTGGTCAACCAATGGATTTATTGGTTGCCAAAAATAAAGATATTGGTTATGAAAAACATGTGCCAATAATCAAAAAAACAGAAACAGGAATAGAAATTAAAGTTGGTTCGACTCCTCATCCAATGGAAGAAAATCATTATATAGAATTTATAGAAATAATTGCCGACGGTAAAATTTATAGAGAATTTTTAAAACCAGGAGATACCCCAACCGTAAATTTTGAAATTAAAGCGAATAAAATCAAAGCGATAGGGTATTGTAATGTTCACGGATTATGGAAATCAAATTAGTTTTGTTTTATTTATTCCAATAATCAGTTATCACTTTTCGTCGTTCTTCTATAGTTAAAGGACAGACTATTCCCGGACCATTAATACAACCACCTTCACAAAAAAGAATATCAAGTAATCGTAGGTGGTCAGAATTTAAAAACCGCCTAATAGCACTTTCAATGTTTTTACCACCCGACACTACTTCAATATCATCTTCACTTAATAAATCCCGTACTTTACTGCTTTGAGTTAATCCACCAGATATAGGATACAAACGGGTTGTTTCTTCAATTAAGTCAAAAGTTATACCATTATCAGTGATTTCCTCTTTAATTTTTAAATCAGTAAAAATTTGTTGTAAATCTTTATATGTCACACAAAGAATATTTAATTCTGGGTGATCTTCGGTGGACTCTAATTTTTTAACTAGACAAGGTCCAATAAAAATTGGTTGTTTATTAGGATATGTTTCAATAATCCTACGGGCTGTTGCCACCATAGGGGAATCAACATTAGAAGCTAAATATTTTATAGCCTCAGGAAATTTATTACGTATAATTCGGACAATATTGGGACAAGGACTAGTAATAAATCTGGAAATGTCATCTTTTTTCAGTGCTGCAACCATCATTTCATTAGT
This sequence comes from Candidatus Shapirobacteria bacterium, assembly GCA_028710865.1. The sequence goes on along the minus strand of JAQTUF010000001.1, from coordinate 214,169 downwards.
GCATTTAGCTCCGAAAGAGACCTCAACTATTTGTTGGAAACCAAGACGTTTTAATTGTCCGACAATTGTTTTTGGATTAAAAATAATTGGAAACGATGGTGCCAACATCGCCACCATCGGTTGTTTATTTTTTATTAGTTCTAATAAAATTTGACTTTCTTTGGTTATCATTTCGGTTTTATTTATATTCACAAAATAGTCTAGCAAATTATTTAACTAAACAAGCCTGTTTGTTTCAAAAAGAAACAGTAAAATTAGTTTTTTTGAATAAATATATGACTTTCATTTATTTTGAACATCTTTATTGGATATGTTAAATTTAATTAATTAAAAAACACTCTTTATATTTATAATTTATTGAAGTCATTATTTTATTGTCTTCAACCTCATAAATTGTGTTTCATTATTAATGAAAATAAAATAATATGAAATTAGAAAACAAAGTTGCTATCGTCACTGGTGCTGCTAGTGGAATAGGTCAAGCCATTGCTATCTTATATGCTCAAGAAGGAGCAAAAGTTGTTGTTGCTGATATTAATTTAGAAGCCGCTCAAGCCGTTGTTTCTCAAATTACTGCCAGTGGAAAAATAGCAGTTGCCACAGTTGCTGATGTTGCCAAGAAAAAAGATGTCGAAAGCCTTATTGATTTTACTGTAAAAAATTATGGAACTTTAGATATTTTAGTAAATAATGCCGGCATTATGGATAATTTTGTTCCTGTTGGTGAGCTAACTGATGAACTTTGGGAAAAAGTTTTTGGTGTCAATATTAATGGTCCAATGTATACCATCAGAAAAGCCATGCCAATTTTTGTTCAAAATAAAAAAGGTGTAATAGTTAATATTGCCTCTGTTGGTGGACTTCAAGGTTCACGGGCTGGTGCCGCCTATACTGCCTCAAAATTTGCTATTGTCGGTTTAACTAAAAACATTGGTTACCAATATGCGGGCATGGGTATTCGTTGCAATGCTATTGCTCCTGGTGGTGTCAGTACTAATATTGGTAAGACAATTGATAATCCTAATAAATTTGGTATGGAAAAAGCTATGTCCGGAATTGATCTAAATCCTCGAACTGGCAAACCAGAAGAAATTGCCCAAATAGCCTTATTTTTAGCTGCAGATGACTCAAGTTTTATTAATGGTACTGTCATCACTGCTGATGCTGGCTGGACTGCATACTAAACTATGAATAATATTATTTCTCTATTAAACCAACCCCAATTTTATATCCCTTTTTTAATTTGGAGTATTTTTTGGAAAGGATTAGCACTTTGGAAATCAGCCAGTAAAAGACAACTTATTTGGTTTGTTTTTTTATTGACTATAAATACTATGGGAATTTTGGAAATAGTCTATGTTTTATTTCTCAACCGTTGGGATATCGATAATGGGAGAATCCTTAATTTTTTAGAAAAAAAAATAAAAAAAGCTAAGAAATAACCCTACCTTTCTTTCTAAAATCCTTCACTATCATTCGGGTAACCATTAGATAAGTCACAATATTAGCCACTGCTAGTATTTTGTAAAACATCACTGCATTGTCAATAAGTGGATATATTTTTGGTGGGAAAGCCCAAAATATATTTATAAAAAAGATTGTTGACAGAAAGATAAAATATTTAAAATATTTTGCTTTATAAATTGACAAAAACAATAATGAAACCACACCAGCATACAAATATCGTTCATGCATATTAGCCAAAAACAACCAACCACCAAAACCGCTAATAAAAACTGAAGCCAAAATTGATTCTAATTTTTTATATCTAACTACCGAAAATGAGACCAAAGAAACCAAAAAATAGATAACATAACCCCATACTGTAGCACTTAAAAATAAATAATTAGTGTTAGCCGATATACCCCATTTATTATTAACTAAATACCAAAGATTAAAAGCATTTACATGAATAAGTGGTTTTATAGTCATAAATATTCTAGTAATCATTTCATGGAGTAAGTAATCCAGTGCCGGTCTTGAGGCAAATAAAGAAACTATATAAATGGTAAAAAGATAAGCCAATCCACCACCGAAAATTAATTTATAAATAGAATGACGTTGTTTATACCAAATCCACAAATAAAGGGGAACTAAAATTAATCCAGTTGGTTTAAGATTTATGGCAATGGCAAACAACAAAGGGGATAACCACGATTTTTTTGCAGAATTTAATAATATAAAAGCCAAAATCAAAAAAATAAAAGACAATTGGTCAGACTGACCCCAAGCCGCTGACAAATACCAACTAAATGGTAAAAATAAAATTGCCAAAACATATTTTTTCCAATTTATAGATTTCAACCGACATAAATAATATACAATTCCTGCCAAAACAATATCAGCCACCATCATTGGAAATTTGATACTTAAAACAATTCCTTTTAGAAAAAAAGTATTTTCATAGCGAGCCTGACCAAACCATTTAATAAAATTAAAAAACCAAAGGAATTTAGTTGGAGCCAGACGGTTTAGAGCAATAAAATTACCAATATTAGAAAAACACATCATCAAAAAACTGTGAAATTGATAAGCCCAAAGATAAACCAAAGAAATTAAAGGTGGGTGGTTTGGCCAATAGCCTGATACCCATTGATTCCAATCATATAAGCCCTTTGGGCTATGGGTATACATCCAACCTCCCCATTCTGCCTGAGTAGTTAAATCACCATGAGTAAATAAAGGTGAAATTGCCAATCGAAATACAAAAGCTATAAAACCAAGAGCAATTATCAAACGATGGGTTTTAAAGAAAATTAATATTTTTTTAATCAACACAATTTGATTATATATAATTTTTAAATTATTTACTCTACAAATTTGACTTATTTATCACAATTAATTAAAAAGAGTATAATAAATTATGACTAAAAATCCGTTTATTAATGGATTTACAGCTTCGATTTATATCGTTTTAGTGGTTTTGACCATGAATTTTGGCACTAAAATGGCGGGTAATAGTAATTCTTTTTTAGCTCCAATAGTCGTCATTTCTCTTTTTACTCTTTCTGCTGCCGTTATGGGTTACATCTTTATTTATCAACCAATTCAGCTTTATTTTTCCGGAAAGAAAAAAGCTGCTATTAAACTTTTTCTTCAAACAACAGCTGTGTTTGCTTGTATCACTATAGTTTTTTTAATTTTTCTTTTTACTGGTATTTTTTCCAATCTAAAATAAATTATTTATTTTTTAAGGGGGTGAATAAAAATGTTTAAAAACATAGTTAAAAAGTTAGATTTTTGGGATATTGGTTTTACAAAATTAGCTGTAGCTGCCTTTGTTTTGGCTTTAGTTGCTTTATTCCCTTCATTTTATAATTGGGTTCAATCTATTGGTCCATCCTTTTTTGTAATTGTCTTTGTCTTATTTGCTATTAGACCAATCTATCGCATTTGGTTCAAAAAATAATTTGTATCCTTTAAACTAATTTATCCTATAGTTTAAAAATAAATACTTTTTTGATACAATCAGAGCTGTAAGAACATTCGTTTTTACAAAGAACTTTGAAATGCGGAAGACTTATTTCTAATAAGGGAATCTTGAATATTTGAGGTCAAATAATCTTATTAGGAGAAAAAGTCTTATGAAGAAAATTATCATCGTTGGTGTGGTTCTTGTGGCCATTATTATTACTGTCACGATTTGTTTTAAATCATGTCAGCAGAATGATTCTGGTTTACTTGACTTATTACCGAAATCAGAAAAAGTTGATACAGTTGTCAATACTCCATTAATTATTGAAGAAATTCAAGAGTTAGGGAGATTAGAGACATTTAGTATTAACCTTCAACAAACATTCCAAACAGAAAGAAATCAAGATTTACTTTGGGGTGTTTTTGGAGAAAAGGTAACTTTCATTGCTTATGGACAAATAGTCGCTGGTATTGATTTGTCAAAAATTACATCAGAGGATATTTCAATTGATGGTAAAAATATAAAAATTAATTTACCTTCGACGGAAATTTTCTATGTAATGGTTGATGAAAATCAGTCATTTATTGCCAGTAGGCAAGTTGGGTTTTTGACTAGTGCTGATCCACAACTCGAAAGTCAGATTAGACGAAAAGCCCAAGAATACTTTAAAGGTCAAGCCCAAAATCTAGACATTCTCGGTTTGGCTCAAATTAATGCCAAACTCTGTTTAAAAAAGTTTTTTAGAGACCTTGGGTTTGAGGAAATTGAATTTATTTCCGATATAGAAATAAATTTAAGTTAAAGTATTTTATAAATTTCTTCCGCACCATCACACTCGCGTTGTGCCCTGATTTCTTCCTAGTTTTCAGGGCACAACAAATATTAATTTTCTAAAATAACTTTTATTCTTCCAGAGTTAAAAACAGTTGTATCAGCTGTCAGACTTTTTGCTTGAACCCTATATAAATGTGTTCCTGATCTAATAGTTAATTTATCAGAACTTATCGATGTAAAAGATTGACTATTGGTTGAAATTTCACTACCCCAAACTTCTATTCCCGCTGTAATATCAAAAAGTCTCAAATATGCTGTCCCGTTACCGTTTAATAATTTCATATTGGCTTCAAAATAAGCCCCAGTTAAATTTGGGTAATCATCAGTACTAATATAAAATTCTGTCCCCATCAAATCTATCCATTTATTTTCTAAAGTACTACCGCTTCCAGGTATTGGAATATATTGAGTACTTTTTGTTTTTGAGGCTAAAGTTGTCTTGGACACTATTGGAGATGGAGTTAGGGTAGGTGATTGTTGATCATTTATTGATCTTGGCAATTCAGTAATTTTTTGATCAATTAAGCCTATACAGTCTGTCGGACAATTTTCCTGATTTTTTACTAAATTGATTGGATTATTTTTTTTCCAAAACAAAAATAAAAATATATCTATAGCCAAAATATTCAAAACCAAAATAACAATCAATAAAATTCTAATTATTTTCCCCACAAATTAATTATGCCACATTTAATCTAAGTTATAATTAACTACTAAATATTATGAAAATATTTCTTATTCGTCATGGTGAAAAACAAAAAAGTAATTCTGTTGAACATCTCATTCATAAAAAGCTTTTTCTTACAGCTCAAGGCAGAAAACAGATAAAATTACTAGCTAACTTCTTAAGAAAAGAATATCCTCAACTTAAAAATTTAAAAACAATTTATTCAAGTCCTATTCTCAGAGCTAGTGAAACCAGTGAAATTTTAAAAGAAATTTTAAATATTAAAACAATAAAGTTTTTAAAACTTATTGAAGAATTTGATATTGATAAAAAATATTATATTTCTAAAGAAATTTATTTTAAATTTAAAGAGAAAGCCTTAATAAATCGCGATTTTGATCCACTAATTAAAAATATTTTAGATTTTTTTCATCAAAAATTTTTAGATCACGACCAAAATTTATTGATTTCCACTCACGGAGCTCTTATTCGAAATACTATTTATTATTTATTTCCCCAAATGCGTCCATCTTCTGACAAAATATTAGAATCAGCTATCTATAATGGGGGATTAACCATCCTTGACTATAATGGTAAAGATTTTAAATTAGATAAATTTGATTTTGCTGATTATTTAGGTGACCTTTCAACCAAATGAAAATTTTTAAAAAAATAATTTCCATTACTCTAACCATTATCACCTTTATTGTTTTAATGGTTGTTTTTATTTTACCTATATTTGGTTACAATTTTATTTCACTAAATTACCCCAAACCAATAATATCTATTCCAACCTCAACTCCATCAATTATTTCTCCAACCCTTACTTCAACCCCAGATATTACTAAACCTATCAAAATACCATCTCCTCAAATAATTCCAACCTCAGCCCCAAAAAATACCAATTCAAATGATACCCAGCCATGGGGAGTTGCTCAGCAAATTGGCCAACATACTTGGACTATGAAAGTGGGAGAGGATTCTGTTATGGCTACACCATCAGAAATTCTTATTGCTCTCAATATTTATCGAGTCAATCATGGTTCTCAAAATTTAACTTTAAATCAAAAACTGACTGATTATGCCCAAAGTCGAGCTAGTTTTTTTGTCTCTAATAAGGGGTTAGACAGTCACCAAGGTTTTAATAATTTTTTGGAAAAAGAAGACGGTTTTAATAAATTAGGTTTTACCTGGGTCGGAGAAAATGCCAGTTTTGGTTACAAACTAAATGGGGTTCATCTCATTGAATGGATCTATGCCGGTGATGAAGATCATGATAAAAATCAATTAGATAATAAATGGAATTATGTTGGTATTGGAGTAGTCAAAACTGCCACCTGTCTTATTTTTGCTACCGGCAAAATGTAGTTAACTTTTGTTATACTCAAGCCAATGAAGCCAATTATAAATATACCTTCAGCCATAAAATTAGCCCAAACCTTAAACAAATCTCATCAAAAAATTGTTTTGGTTGGTGGTTGTTTTGATTTAGTCCACTTAGGTCATTTAATTTTTCTTAAAAAAGCTAAACAAGCCGGCGATATTTTATTCATTCTTCTTGAATCAGATCAAAATATTAAAAAATTAAAAGGTAATAAACGACCAATAAATCATCAAATCAATCGAGCTAAATTTCTCAGTTATTTAAAACCAGTTGATTTCATTATTTTATTACCAGAAATGAAAACAGATCATGATTATCAGAATTTAGTTACCCAAATTAAACCTGCTATAATCGCTATTACTAAAAACGATCCTAAAACAGATCTAAAAAATCTTGAAGCTAAATCTATCAATGCCAAACTCTTGACAGTCACTAATATTATTTCCCATAAATCAACCAGTTTAATTATTAAAAAATGTTACAATACACATCCTTCAAAATTATGAATAAAATAAAAACAATTGAAAATAAAAAAATAAACATACCTGAAAATGGCAATGTCTTATTAAAAAAAGCCATTGACAATATCAATAACAATCAAGAAATTTTAACTCTCTGGAAGATTATTAATATTAATGCTGTTGATCGGCTTGGTATGACCGATCATGGATACGTTCATTTTCAAATAGTTGCCAATATCTCGGTCAGAATTGTTCGAATGTTGGTAGCCAAAGAAGTGAAGATGTCTATTACCAAAGACTATGAACTTTCCCATGAATATGCTGAATTAGTTGTCTTTTTAGCTAGTGTTTTACATGATTTAGGTATGACTATTAGTCGTCAAGATCATGAGACTTACAGTCTCTTTTTAGCCAACAACTTACTCCATCAAATCATCGATTTCTTACCAATTGATGAAAAAACCATTATCATTTCCGAAGTCCTCCATGCCATTATAAGTCATCGTAGTGATGGTAAACCACTTACTTTAGAAGCTGGTATTGTCAGGGTTGCTGATGCTCTTGATATGAGTAAAGGTCGATCTCGAATTGCTTATGAATCAGAAAAATTAGATATTCACTCTGTTTCTGCCGCCGCTATTGAAAAAGTTGATATTGAGGAAGGTCATGATAAACCAATTCAATTAAATATTCTAATGAATAATTCTGCTGGAATTTTTCAACTTGATGAACTTCTTAAGAAAAAAATTATTGGTTCTGGTATTGAAAAATATATTGATGTCCATGCTTATATTAACCAAAAAACCGAAAAAAGACTTCTTAAAGAATACCGAATCTAATTTTATATAATAAATTAATGAAGATTAATAAAGATATTTTTATCCAACAAGGAATACTTGATTGTCAAATAGATCAATTAATTAAATACAGCAACACTGATTCTGAAATTAAAAAATTTACTTCTGACCCAATAAGATTTAAAGATAGAAAATCTTTTGACCATTGGCTTAAACAAGGCCGAATTATTTATTCATTAATAGATAAAAACCATAATTTATTGGGAATTATCTGGTTTGGTCATAAAATTCCCCCAATAAAAATTAATGCCAATTTTAGTTTTGCTATTAGAATATACGGTTCTGCTCGAGGTCAAGGACTATCTCAAATTTTTATGAAAACGGCTTTTAATGATCTTTTAAAAAACCAATCCAAATCCAAAATTTCCGGTTTTTGGTTACAGGTATCATTTGATAATCTCCCTGCTGTTTTCTCTTACCAAAAATTTGGTTTTAAACAAATTTCACAGCCAGACTCTAGTGATAAAATAATAATGACACTAGAAATTTAATGTTAAACTTTTTTATGGTCCAAAAATTAAAATTTAATTTACTCAAATTTTTATTATGCATTTTAATCACTGAAGGTGCTGGAGTCATTGGTAGTATTGCTACTGTTAGTTCAGTCAAAAATTGGTATGTTACTGATTTAATTAAACCTGCATTTAATCCACCTTCTTGGGTTTTTGGTCCAGTCTGGACCTTACTATTTTTTCTTATGGCTATTGCTCTTTATTTAGTTTGGACTAAAAAAAACAACTTATTTTGGTTCTGGGTCCAGCTTATTTTAAATATACTTTGGTCATTTTTGTTTTTTGGTCTCCACTCACCATTACTTGCTTTTTATGAAATAGTTTTCTTGTGGGTTGCTATTTTTATTACTGTCATTAAATTTTGGTCATATAATAAAAAAGCCGGCATTCTTTTATTGCCATATTTAATTTGGGTTAGTTTTGCTTCATTTTTAAATCTTTCTATCTCTCGACTAAATTAAGTTTTTGTTTTTTATCCCTTAGTAAGGTTTGTTTATCAAAAATATAAACAACATTTTCAACCACAAGTTATTTCTACTAAGTTTTGACCACAATTGGAAACAACCCCGCCATTTCCAATATTTATTTTCCAAACCAAGTGTAATCTCTTTAGGATCATTCTTTTTCATATCAACTATTTTTATTGGCTTAGCAAAACTAATTTTAAATTTTGGTAAAAATTTTCCTATAAATGGAATTAATCTTAAATAATCCCAATTTGAAGTACCTTCAATATAAGCTCTAATTACTACGCTTTTTTCATTTTTTATTCCATATATCATTCGTCCCACTCCATTAAACCAATTATGTTTTGGGTTGCCTCCATCAGGAAATATTATTACTAACCCACCATTATTTATTTTTTTTATGGCCCTGTTTATGCTTTTGATATTTTTTTGTCGTTCTTTATCTGGAGGATATTTTGGTATTTTATAAAATACCTCCACTATTTTCATTTTTAATTTATCACCTAAAGATCTAATCGGTTTGTTATAGATAAAAACCGGTATCAGATGTTTATCTAATTCTGGAATTATTTTTTTTAAACTAGAATCTATTATCAAATAAATATCTTTTCTTTTTTTGACCGCCGCTAATATTGCTAAAACATCAGCTTGTGCGGGATGATTTGCCACTATTATTCCAGATGCCTTTTTAAGTATTTGATTTATTTCTCGACTACTCTGAACTACTATTTGAGTATTACATTTTTTTATAAACTTTCTAACAGCTCCAACTACACCTAGTTTTTTGATATTTTTATTTATTTCAGTTAAAGTATTCTTTACCATAAGATTATATTTTATATTATTTTAATTATGAAAGGTTTTATTGAGTTTATTAGATCTCAAGGAGTAGTTGGTTTAGCTGTTGGTTTTGTTATGGGTGGTTCCATTAAAGAACTTATTAGTTCTTTGGTTAATGACATTATTAACCCATTCGTTGGCCTTTTGATTGGTTCAGTTGGTAATCTTGATAATGTTTATTTTCAAATCAGATCAACCAAAATTCTTTTTGGTAGCTTTATTAGTAGTTTAATTGATTTTTTAATTATTGCCGTGATAGTTTATTTCAGTGTAAAAATATTAGGTGTCACCAAACTTGACAAAAAATCAAAAAAGTAAGCTAGTCTATACTAAAGCTCGTTCATACTCATTAATTTGATAATTATCAACAATTTTAGATTCTCCAAGTAAAATAAATTCTCCCAAATTTTTCCATCGGCCATTTTCTTCCATCCGTACATCTAGATTATCAACCATAAAAGATATATCATCTATATTTTTGTCAAAAAAACTTCTTTGCCTTCTTAACTCCCCATCAGAAACTCGGCCATAATTTCTATTAAGAGTTATATGTGGTAAATAATAATCTTTATTTCTCTCATTATTAACTCCCAAATTTTCAATTATACTTCTCCTTAAACCATTTAAATCAGTTAAACTTTGTTCAGATTTTGGGGTCAACATAATCACTCCATAACCCCTAGCTCTACTTTTTTCAACCCTGTCAAATTTTATTATAAATGGTGGTATTCCAGATAAAATTTCAGTTAAATTTGTTCTTAAACTATTTTCACATTTATAAAATGGATAAATTAGGGTTAAATGTGGTCTCAGTTTGTATTTATTATCATTTTCACTACTTTTATCGAAACGGCTTTTAACCGAATTTAAATAGACTATCTCTCTTTTAGGTGGAATTATATCTATTAAAAAAGCTCTTCTTTCTTTACTCACTAATCTTTTATAACCTTCCTATAACATTTAAAAAAGGAATATCTTTTTTAAAAAAAATAGTTTATAACTAAGATAGCCGACCAAAAAATTATTTATCTTTTATCGCTTCTAAGAAAGCTAAAAATACTGGGTGTGGCGTTAATGGTCTAGCAATGTATTCTGGATGAAATTGTGTTGCTACAAAAAATGGATGATTAGCTAATTCAACCGCTTCTACTAATTTACCATCGGGCGATGTTCCTGAAATTATTAATCCCGCTTTTTCTAACCTGTCTCGGTATTCACCATTAACTTCATATCGATGTCGATGTCTTTCAAAAATTATATTTGTTTTATCTTTTAAATTTTCACTCTTAAAATTATCTTCAATATTCCATGGAGCCTCTTTATTTTGCCCATATTTTTTATAAGCCTCAGCTAATTTTGTTTTTGGGGTCAATTTACATGGCCAAGATCCGAGCCTAATTGTTCCACCATATTGTTTCTTTTTTAGATATTCCAATTGATCTGGCATTATATAAACTACTGGGTATTTGGTATCTTTATCAACTTCTATTGAATTAGCTCCTTTCAGCCCGACTATATTACGGGCAAATTCAATTACCGCCATTTGCATTCCAAAACACAAACCCAAATAAGGAATTTTATTTTCTCTAGCAAATTTTATCGCTTTAATTTTTCCTTCAGTACCTCGACTTCCCCAACCTTGTGGCACCACCACTCCATCAAAATATTTCAAATCAATTTTGCCTTTTTCTACATCTCCACTGTCAATCCATGAAAGTTCTGGAATTACTCCCAATACCCACGCTGCCTGTTTAATTGCTTCAATTACTGAAATATATGAGTCGGTCAGTTTATAATCTCCAGTATTAAAGTATTTCCCTACCATAGCAATTTTCATCACTTTTTTAGCCACGTTTTTATACTCTACAAATTTATTCCATTTTTTCAAATCACCAGTTTCTCTTTTCGGTTTTAAGCTTAATTTTTCTAATATCTTTACACTTAAATTTTGTTTTTCAAAATGTTTTGGCAATTCATACACACTCTCCAAATCAGGATTACTAATAATATATTCTTGAGATAAATTACAAAATACCCCCAATTTTTCCTTTCTTTTATCATCAATTATTTTTTCACTTCTAGCCACTATAAAATCAGGTTGTATTCCCATGGCATTTAATAAATGAGATGATTGTTGGGCTGGTTTACTTTTTAATTCACCAATATTTTTTAAGAAAGGTAAATAAGTTACGTGAATTTGAATAACATCTTTTGGTTGTTTTAATTTTAAAATTCTACTAGCTTCAAAAAATAAACTATTTTGATATTCTCCAACTGTTCCTCCCAACTCAATTATCACAATATCAGCTTTATTTGATTTTCCTGCTTTTTGAATTCTTTCAATTATTTCATCAGTTACATGAGGAATAGCCTCAACATCTTCCCCGTCATAACCAAAAGCTCTTTCTTTATCAATAACCGCCTTATATACTTGTCCAGTAGTTATATAATTTGATCTATCCAAAGATTCGCCAATAAACCTTTCATAATTACCTAAATCTTGATCTGTCTCCATTCCATCTTGAGTTACAAATACTTCACCATGTTCTTGTGGGCGGATAGTCCCTGCATCTACATTAAGATACATGTCAATCTTAATATTTGTGACTTTATAGCCCCTGTTTTTCAAAATCAATCCAATAGTGGCTGCCGTAATCCCTTTCCCTAATCCACTCACTACCCCGCCAGATACAAAAATATATTTCATGTTCATCATTATAAAGATTTTTTTTAAAAATTAAATATATTTCTTTATTTCAAATTTAATGTTTTAATAAAGAGGACCCAAAAATTTTAAATGGGTTTATTTTTCCCATTTTTCCAATTTATTTTCTCGATAACTCCTTTCTAAAGTTCGATGGTATCCCAAACTTTCTAGTTTTTGAAAAAAATCAATTCCATGCACTGCTCCACCAAAGGGGATTATTGTTATTTTATCTTCACTCGGCTCTATCTTTTTTATATCTTTGATTTTAATTTCTGGGTTGTAATATTTTATTGGATCAGCAAAACTTTCTATCATATAAATATTTTCCTTTGTATCCAAATCTGATGTCAATCCTTTCCAATCCTCTCGATACATATTAGGATTTAATAAATACATTCCGCTAAAAATCAAAAAACCACCCACTAAAAAAGATCTGACTATTTTATTTTTAACTGATAATGCCAAAATCAGTGCCAAAATTGGTACTAAATATAAAAATCGAAAATATTGTAATAATGGTGACTTAAAAGAAAAAATAATTCCCAAAATTATTGGAGTAATTAACAACCATCCCCACATCTTGTTTTTTAATATTCCTTTCACTACCATTGACCAAACTATCAAAGTCCAAACCCCACTTATTCCATAATAAAGAACCCTTGGATACCAATCTATCCTTCCAATACTAAATTTTACTGGAATAAGTATTAAATTTTTTAAATTCACTTTTCCTAATACCAATGTCCAATTGACCACTTGGGTCAACATAGTTCCTGAATATTTTATTTGAGTTAAAAGTAGGGGACTGACTATTAATATCGCTGTTACAATCCCAACACTATTTATTAGAAATAATTTAAATTTTTTATTGACCAACAGATATAAAAGTATAGCTGCAATCAAAAACACTGATCCATAAAATGTTAAAAAACTCAAAAAAATTAAAATATTAAATCCCAAAATATTTTTCCAATTTTCTTTTTTTAATATTTTAATCAAAAAATATAATGCCCCAGTTAAAAGCATTACCACCATCATATACATTCTTAATTCTTGAGAGAAATAAATAAATAGGGGATTTATTCCCAAAAATATTGCTGCCCACAAACCTGTCTTTTCATTTTTAATTTCTTTTCCAATTTTATAAGTCAACCAAATAGTTACCAAAGAAAATAATACTGAACTCATTCTCATGGCTACAACACTATTTCCAAATATTTTTATCCAACCATTTAAGAATAAATAATACAGTGGTGGGTGAAAATCAGTTACTGAAAAATTTTTGATAATTTCTATTACTGGTATCCTAGCCACATTGGCCGATATTGCCTCATCCAACCACATTGACTGGTTTATTCCAATCAGCCTTAATATCAAAGAAAACAATAAAACAATTCCTATTGCCACACCTTATTATACTAACACCCTAAAGTTTTGTTCTATATGTTATATTTAATTATGATCACTTTTTTAAAGAAAAATTGGGGTTGGTTTGTGGTTATTATAATTTTACTTTTTGGGCAAAGATTATTTTCTCTAAATACAAATTCTTCATCTTTAATCAGTAGTAGTAGTTTTAGAGGTCTCACCTCTACTAGTGATAGCTTATCTATTGTTCCATCTACTAAAACCAGTAGTAATGCTGAAAGCAGTGCTAATACCATCACTAGTGTTGATAGAATGCTTGTTGAAAATACCAATCTATCTTTTCAAGTCGAAGATGTTGATAAAACTATCATTGATATAAAAAAAACTACTGAAGATTTTGGTGGTTTTATGATTAATTCCAGTCTTAGTAGGCCAGAAGAAGCCGCTAGTGGTTCTATTTCCATAAGGATTCCGGAAGACAAAAAAACTGAAGCTTTAGATGCTTTCAAAAAAATGGCACATAAAGTTGTTTCTGAAAATGTCACTAGTCGCGATATTACTGATGAATATCAAGATCTAGATGCCCGTCTTGAAGTTTTAACCAAGACCAAATCTAAATATGAAGAAATTCTTGCCAAAGCTGAAAAAATTTCCGATATTCTCGATGTTCAGCAAAAATTGACCAGTCTTCAAAGCCAGATTGACAATATCAAAGGTCAGCAAAAATATTACGAACAATCAGTTAATTTAACCAAAATTACCATATATCTCTCAACTGATGAAATTGCTCTTCCTTATGCTCCGACCAATACTTGGGAACCAAAAGCCATTTTCAAAAAAGCAACCAGATCTTTAGTTGAGACATTTAGAAGTCTTGGTTCTGTGGCCATATGGGGTTTCGTTTATACCCCAATAATTTTGCCAATAATCGTTGTCATCAGATTTATCAGAAAAAGAAGAAAACTAAAAAGAGAAGATAATTTGGCTTAAGAAATTTTTGGAAGGAAGTGTTAAAATAATTCTATTACCCAAACAAAACCCAAATGTTAAATCAACCTCTAGCTTCTCTTCTTCGCCCCAAAAATTTAGATGAGTTTGTTGGTCAATCTCATTTAGTAGGAAAAGATAAACCACTCCGTCTAGCTATCAAAAATCATCAAATTTTTTCCATGATTTTTTGGGGTCCTCCTGGTGTTGGCAAGACTACTCTTGCTAAAATTATTGCCAAAGAAGCCCAAGCCGAAATTTTTGAGTTATCAGCCGTTTCTGCTAGTAAAGATGATATTCGAAGAATAATTGGTAAAAACGATTCTTCCAACCCTGGCCTCTATAAAAAAATATTATTTTTAGATGAAATTCATCGTTTTAACAAAGCCCAGCAGGATTTTTTGCTTCCTTATGTTGAATCTGGAGTTTTAACTCTTATTGGTGCCACCACCGAAAACCCTTCATTTGAAGTCATCTCACCTCTTCTTTCTCGTTGCCGAGTTTTTATCCTTGAGGAATTATCAGATGAAGATATTGGTGAAATAATCACTCGAGCTGTCAAAATTTTAAAAACTAAAATTACTAAAGAAGCTCGTGAATGGCTTATCAAAATGGCCAATGGCGATGCCCGTCAAGCCATCACTATGATTGACAATGCTTTTACCCTTTATAGTTCTTTAACTAAAGAAAATTTGGTTAGTACTCTTCAAAATAAATTTCTTCGTTTTGATAAAAAGGGGAGTGAACATTATGATACTATTTCTGCCTTTATCAAAAGTATGCGTGCCTCTGATATTGATGCGGCTCTTTATTATCTTGCTCGCATGATTACTGCTGGTGAAGATCCCAAATTTATTGCTCGTCGTATGGTTGTTTTTGCTTCCGAAGATATCGGGGTTGCCAATTCTTCTGCTCTTCTAGTCGCCAATGCTGTTTTTAGAAGTGTGGAAATTATTGGTTATCCCGAATGTCGCGAAAATTTAGCCCATGGTGTGGTTTATTTAGCGAAGTCACCTAAAGACCGTTCCGCTTATGAAGCTTATCTTGCCGCCCTTGCTGATGTTGAAAATCTCGGTAATCTCCCTATTCCTCTAAATCTCCGCAATCCCGAAACTAAATTAATGGAATCCGCCGGTTATGGCAAAGACTATAAAATGTACACCTCCGAATCCCTCCTCCCTGATAAATTAAAAAATAAAAAATACTTTAAAAAATAAATAAAAATTTTCATGATAAATTAGATTAATTATGACAACAATCAATTCAAGTAATGAAATCCAATTAAATAATCCAGAATTAACTCCAAAATTTCCATTATTAGATTTAGATTTTAATTCTTTACCCAAAAAAAATAGAACCGATAAACAAAATGAAGATGTTGTATTTTTTAATACTATAAATGGTTCTTTTGCAGTTTTTGATGGTATGGGTGGTGAAGCCAATGGTCGAGATTCATCTCAATTTTGTTCAGATCTAATTCAAGATAGACTTAAATTATTATCTCCAAATATTTCTCCACAAGAAGCTGTAAAAAGTCTAAAAAATATTGCAATGAATGTTAATCAATTATTTATGGAAAATAAAAGTAAATTTAATTTGGGTGGCTCTACTGCAACTTTTGGTATTCTTTGTCAAAATAATTTAGGTGGTTACCAAGCTGTAATCGCTAATATGGGTGATAGTCGAGCTTATCTTTTTCGTTCAGATAATCAAAGACCATTAATTAAACTTACTACCGATGATAACAATATTAAAGCTCAAGCTCCCAACAATTTTGAAAAAATCCAAAATAAACTTGATGAAGTTTTGTATGAAAATCAATTAAATAATACCGAAAAATATCTTTTTAAAAATCGGAATGCTATTACTAATTTTTTTGGGTATGAAAATGCTTGTCCAGAAATCAACTTCATCAACCTTCAGAAAGGGGACATTCTTTTACTGACTACCGATGGGGTTCATGATAATTTAACGACTCAAGAAATCAGTCGGATTTTATTAAATTATCAAAATCAAAACTCGACTGAAATTATTAAAGAACTAATTGGACAATCACAAAAACGTAGTCAAGAAGGTAGTTTTCGTTCTAAATCAGACGATATGACTGCAATGATAATTAAAGTTGGGAAAAAACCTTAAACTTTTTCTGGATATAATTTCCCCGCCGGTTTTTTGATCTTGTCTCCCACTTTAAACTCTTTCCACATCTGAGGCGATAATCCAATATTTCTATCTCGACCCCCACCGTCCATTTTTACTACCACATAATATGACTCAATGGTTTTATCATCCATATCTTCAGTCACATTATGTTTTTTATCGATTACTTCCCCAGACCAACTGCTTTTTTTTGATTTTAAAACCAGTTTTATAATCAAGCTTATTGGCAAGACTACAATTAATAAAAAAAATATCCAAAAACCAAAAGCTGCTATTTTTTCCATAAGTGAAAATAGGGTTTATATGAATTAATAATTTTTTCAGTTAATTTTTTATGTCCGGGAATTAATTTATATAAAGACAAATGTACTCCAAAAACCATAAATACTGCCGCTATTGGATAAATAAAAATTCCAATTATAAAAGGAGTTAATAATATAGCCAAAACTAAAAAACCAAATCCAATCCATGTATATTTATTTGGTCTAAATATAAATGGCAAAATATTTATCACTATTCCATTATACTATTTTCTTTTTCAGCTGTTTTTAAGTCTCTTGTAATCTTATAAAAAAGTTATATACTGCGGTCAGAGTTCTTTTTTTAAAATCTTTTAATAATTTAGTCTGTCAATATCGACCTATGAAAAACTTCGGTATTGCAAGAAAATTCACTGCCGTTCTTGCGAATTTGTCCTTACTGTTAAATAGTTTTTTGCCTTTTGCCATTGCTATTAAGCCGGTTTACGCCCAAAGTATTGAAGACCTTACCCCAACCCCAACACCCGTAGAAATAGTCCAAAATTTTCCTACTCCAACCCCAGAAATAGTCATTGTAGAAACTCCAACTCCAACAGTCCAACCAACCCCAGAAGTCACTCCCACCCCAGAAGTTATTATTACTCCCCAAGTCACTCCGACTCCTTCGTCCGAGCCAACACCAATACCAGAAGATAATTCTAATAACTCCGACAATAATCAAAATCAAGAAAATATTTCGACTCCAGAAAGTAATGATTCTGTCCAAGTACCCAGTCCAACTGTTACCGAAACTCCTACTATCACTCCAACTCCAGCACCAACTGTTGTTGAACAAATTTGTTTATCAGATTCCGATACTATGAGAGATAGTGTTGCTCTCGATTGGAATTATGACACTACCAATGATCTTTATGAAACTCGTGAAAAGGTCCAAGTTGGTGTTAAATATATTTTTCCACAGGAAAACAATGTCACAGTTACTTTTAAATGTCTTCCAAAAGATGAAATTTTAAGAACTAATTTAAAAATTAAACAAGTCAAAACTTCCGATCTAAAACTTCCAGACGATACTAACGTTGGTGAATATGCCTATGACATCACTACCGGAATGTTTGATGGCGAATTTAAATATGACATCACCTTGCCAAAACCATCCGATTCTACTGCCGAAATTTCTTACATCGAAAAATCATTAGATCAGGCAAAAAGTAATATTAATGCTGATGAAATAAAACCAGTCGACAATCTCGAACAACAAACCGATTCCGTCAAAGCCACCAACATCGACCATTTCACCATATATTTTATTGAAAGTTACTCAGATAACACTTATATCACTGTTGGTGATAATTTTCATAGAGGAGAAACAGTTTACGCAAAAGCCACTCGAGATACTGCCGCCAAAATGCGTATTAGATTTAGAAATCCATCCGATGTTGTTGTCAAAACGTGTGATTATGCAGATTCAACCGTAGCATACTGTGATTATCTTCTGCCAAATGATGCACCTTATGGAGAGTGGGATGCCCAAATCGGCCGCTGTGACAATGGCTGTGGTAGTTCTAGCAATTGGTATTGGTCAGGTTTTGGTGAAGATCATTTTAGCGTTTTCGAAATACCTGTTTCAAACACTCCCAACCCTTCTCTTTCCCAATCATGTGGTCTAGATATTGCCTTAGTTATCGATAATTCAACAAGTATTGATTCTGATGAACTGACTCAGATGAAAAATGCCATGACCAGTTTTACTGGTGCCCTCAATGGTACTCCAACCCAATTTTCTGTTACCAAATTTGGCAACATCGCCAATATTATTAGATCTTTTACTTCAAGCATTAGTGACGTTAACACTGCCATCAATTCAATTACAGTGCCTGTAAATATTAATTATACTAATTGGCAGGATGGTTTAATTAAAGCTCAAAATACTTTTGATCCTAGGACAGATAAACCTAATTTAGTTATTTTTGCCTCCGACGGCAATCCAAATAGAACTGGAACTAGTGGAACTAGTGTTAATGAGAGTCAAGCTGTCGCCGA
The DNA here is from genome assembly GCA_028710865.1 of Candidatus Shapirobacteria bacterium. The sequence goes on along the minus strand of JAQTUF010000001.1, from coordinate 195,210 downwards.
TGCTGTCGTAGTTGCTAATTCACTCAAATCATCTGGTACCAGAATAATTGCTCTAGGTATTGGTAATGATTTGAATATAAACAATCTTAAAGCCATTTCTGGACCAACAGTTGGAACTGATTTAAATGCTGATGTTATCACTTCTGATTTTGCCAGCTTAGCCTCTACTTTAGCCACTTTTGCCAGTCAAACTTGTGGCGGTACTATCACTATTATCAAAAATATTAATGGCAATGATCAGGCACCTCTAAGTGGTTGGCAATTTACTATTAATGGTCAAAGTTATTCCACTGATAGTCAGGGCTATACCGACGCCATCCCAGTCACTTCCGGGACCTATTCTGTAGTAGAAGACCCCGTAAAGACCGGTTATTCTTTTAATTCAGCCGTTTGTATCAAAAATGGAAATCCGGTCGGCTCTTCTATCAGCAATGGCGTTGGAAGTATCGTTGTAGGTAATAGTGATATCGTTTCCTGTACCTTTACTAATGATTATTTAGCTGATTGTGGCGACGGAATTTTGAGTGTTGGTGAAGAATGTGACGATGGTAATTCAGTTAACACTGATTTGTGTACTAACGATTGTAAAGACGCTACCTGTGGTGATGGCTTTATTCAACCAGGAGAAATATGTGATAGCGGTGCAAGCAATACTGATATTGCCTGTTCTGCCCCGTATGAAGGCACTTGTAATTATTGCAATACTAGCTGTGTTCCTATAATTGTGACGGGTCCTTATTGTGGCGATGGTAATTTAGATACTAATAATGGTGAAGAATGTGATGATCACAACAACACTTCAGGTGATAACTGTAACACTACTTGTCAAATAGAATACGGTTCCATTACTTTAACTAAAGTTGATAATTTAAACAGTGGACAAGATTTTGCCTTTAATTACACCCCTATGGGATCTGCAACTACTCAGTTTGTTTTAGATGATGATAATGATAGTGATTTAGCTTATTCCGACACCAAAATTTTTCAAAACCTTAATTCAAACTTTTATGACATTAGCGAGGTTGCTAACTCTGATTGGACACCTTCAATTATAGAGTGTACTTCAAATTTTAATCTTGATAATTATCCTCAATACAACCATTGGTATGGAACTATGTCTATTGCCTTAAGACCTGGAGAAAATTTAAATTGTAGTGTAACTAATACTAGAAAACAGGGGAAAATCGAATTGCAAAAACATTGGATCGGTACACCTGGTGGAGCATATATTAATATAGGTACAGAACAGGGAGGTTCCCAAATTGATTCCGATTGGATCTCTGATTCAGATGGAACAAGTGGGGAAAATACTGTAAATACAGGTAAATACTACGTAAGTGAAACACTCATGATAAATGCTCCTTATACTGGTGCATTAACTTGTTTTAATGACTTAAATGATAATGATATTGTTGACGCAGGAGACACATCACACAATATTGACACCTCCACAGGAGAAGTATCTATTAGTGAAAATGAAGATGTTATTTGTATATTTACCAATACTCGCAACACAGGTACACTTCAAGTTCTCAAAAATGTTGATCTTAATGGAGATGGAGATTATACAGATCTTGGTGAAACCGAAGCTACGGATTGGAAATGGCAATATAATGGAGGATCCGATCATAATACTGGTGATTTAGCTATAACCTTACCAACTGGAAATTATCAGATAACAGAAACTCAAAAAGCAAATTTTCATCTTGACGACAAAAAAGGAGGTATATCCTGTACTAGTGGATCCGTAGATGGAAGTTTAGTAACTATAAATAAGGACGCTGATGTTGTTTGTACTTTTTGGAATGTTAGAGATACTGCTCCTCTTCATATAAATAAGTTTGAAGATAAAAACGGTGACGGCGATGTCGATGCTGGTGAAGGTCCATTAGAAAATTGGACTTTTGAAGTTTACGAAAATAATACTTGTAGTGGAGATTATATCGCCAGTGGTACCAGTGATAATAGTGGTGTTACCCATATTAATGGTTTATTAGTTGGAAACACTTATTGGGTTAAAGAAGTTTACGATAGCAATGTTTGGACCAATACTACTGGGAATTGTAGAAATATCGAAATATTAAATACTCAAACAAACAATCGAATTGGTTTTGGTAATCAAAGAAACATATTTTGTGGTGACGGAATTATCAATGGAGAAGAGGAATGTGATGGAATTAATTTAGGTGATTTATCTAATAATGACTTCACTTGTAATTCTAGTTGTGAGTTAGAACTTGTTAACGACAATGTGACTATTTGTCATGCCACTAGTGCCAATGCTAACCCTTATAATCAAATATCTCCAAATATTCAAAATAATGGTGATTTACAAGGAGGTCATTTAGGCCACACGGGTGGTGTTTATCCTGAAGATGACTGGGGAGATATTATTCCTCCATATGTATTTATTGGTGGCACTTATCCAGGTTTAAACTGGAACACGGAAGGTCAAATTATCTATTACAACGATTGTAATGCCGAAATAAATTCTGTCAAACTCCAAGCCCAGAAAGTTGTTTGTGACGCTGAAATATATTTACCTAATAATACTCAAGGCGCAATTGGCCCAGATACCGCTCAAAATTGGGTTGATCAAAGCGATGGTCATTGTCGATTAGAAAATCAATGGCAATTCCAATATGGCCCAGCTGGAGCTGGTAGTTTTGGAGCTTTCCAAACCGACACTAGCAGTTTAGGTAATCCATGGCAAACATTTATTGCCAATAATACCGTTGAAATTAATGATATATCAAATTATGGTGACAGAATTGAAGTTAGGGAAGTAGTTCCTACTAATTCTAGTCCTTTTGTTGGGTTCAGTAATGGCAGTGATGTTAGTGCCGAGTTCTATTGCACTGGCGACACCGCTAATTACGACAATTGGGAATGGATAAATAACCCACAATATGGCACCACTTATTACTGTGTTGCCTTCAATGCTCGTAATTATGCCTCTATTACCGTTGATAAAGTTACTAATCCATCAGGTGACTCACAATCTTTTACTTTTAATTTAGAAAGAATAGGTGATAGTTCACCAGTTCAATTCAATTTAACTGATCAAGACACTCCTTATATTAATTCATCACTAATTCCAGGGACTTACTCTCTTTCAGAAGTATTACCAGATAAATGGTTTGCCACTAGCCAACTTTGTAGTAAAAATGATCAGCCTATTAGAACCGGACTAGACAGTATTCAAATTGAAGCCGGAGATGCTATTTCCTGTGTCTTTACCAATACTAAGTTAAGCGATATTCACGGATTCAAATTTAATGATCTAAATGGTAATGGTATTAGGGATTGTATTGACGAAGAAGGTGAAACAGATGGATTAAAAATTGCTCAAATTTGTCAATTAGAACCATTACTTTCCGGTTGGACCATATTTATAGATGCCAATAAAAATGGAATTTTAGATGATCAAGAACAATCCATGGTTACTAGTGATACCGACCAGCATTTTGGTTGGTATTGGTTTGAAGACCTTGAACCAGGTGAATATCAAATCTGTGAAGTAAATCAACCAGGTTGGTCCCAAACAGCACCAACTTCAGTTTGTTATACAGTCACTCTTCCTGATCAAAATTCTAATGGCTTTAATGTCTCTATAAATGCTGTTGAAGGTCCGGAATACAATTTTGGTAATCAACAACTAAGTAAAGTTATTGTTAATAAATTTAATGACATCAATGGTAATGGTCAAAAAGATGATGGCGAAGAAAATTTATCTAACTGGACTATCAATTTAACCGATCAAACATCACTCAATACTAATGAAAATGGTCAAGTATTCTTCAATAATTTAACTCCAGGAGATTATGACCTTAGTGAAGATTTATATTCTCAACCGGGCTGGACTCAAACTAATATTTATTGTGAAGATAGCGGTAATGGCGTCAAAATAACTACTCCTGGTGAAGCTTATGGTCACCATGGTCAATGTGCTGGTTGGAATGATTGTAAAGATGCCGCCACCTGTGCTCTTTGGGCTTGTCATGTCAGGGGGTATTCCGATTTGGTTTCTTATGGTGAAGGGGTAGCCTGTAACAGTGGGTCAGTCAATATCTGTCACTTATTCCAGTATGGTATAAATTCTCTTCCTCCAGTTTTACCTGTTAGTACTGATCATATTGACAACCAATATATAGATTACAACTGGGGAACAGGTTGTGGAGTGATGGGTGTAACCGACATTGTTTGTAATAATGGCTCTGGTTCAGGTGAATATTATAACAATGGTTATATTTCGGGTAATCATTTGACTATCAATCCTGGTCAAACAAAAACCTGTTATATTGGCAACCAACGACTCGAGCCAACTGCCACTATTACCAAATCAAACAACGCCGTTAGTAATTTAAGTCCAGGTAATTCTGTTCAATATAATATTGGTTTAAATATTTCCAACAACGATGTTGCCGATTTTAAAGTTACCGATCTTTTGTCCAATGGTTTCAAATATCGCTCTGGTTCTTACAAAATTTTGAAAAATGGAGTTGATATCACTTCTTCAATTAGTGAACCACAATATCATTCACCTGGAGTTTGGAATTTAGGAGACTTAAAAGCAGGGGACAAATTAGAGCTTACTTATACTGCCGATATTTCTACTGACCAACAATCTGGTACTTATAAAGACTTAGCTTATGCTATGGGTAATTATGCTTACGATGCTAATCAAACGGTTTTAGCTACTGCTGAAGATGAAGGGAAAATTGATACTAATTTCGTCGGTACCCAAGTCCCAGTTGTTGCCAGTACTCAAAATTCAGTTTCAGCTGGAGTTGAAAAAGAGGAAACTGTTGAGGGTCAAGTATTAGGTGCTTCCACCGAGCTTCCTGGTACCGGTGCTGCTACTATTTGGCTAATCATTAGTGCCATTATGGGTGCTCTTGGATTCGGACTTATTAAAAGTGGTAAAATACTCACTAAGATGGGTAGAAAAACTATTTTAACTATTCTTTTAACTCTCTTAACTTTTGGACTTTTATCTAGCCCAGTTTTGGCTGCCAATTCAGATCTTTTAGTTCGTCTTGAAGAGCCCGATTCTCCCACCAATATTAAAAATATTGAACTAAAATTTGTTGCTCTTGATATTCAAGATCGATCTATTACTATTCAATGTTTAAAGAAAGATCCTGATGATACTGCTTTTTCTCAGTTTGGCTCTGATATTATTTTAACTGATGGCGGCAATTCATCTTATTGTGATTTGTCCTCAGTTATTAATGAAAGTGGTTCTTATCAGTTCCAAGTTAAAGCTTTAGCTGGATCTGATGTTACTACCAGTCAAATAGTTGATTTAGCCTACAAAAATTATAGTCCAGATACTCCTACTGATTACCGTAAAGATAAATTAAATAATTGTGATTATAAAATTCACTTTAGAACTGCTGATGATGGTAATAAAACTGTTAGAGTTGAAATTTATAGAGCCGATATTACTTCTTTTATCGCTGATGATGGTTCCAAAGTTGGTAATATAAATATTGGTTCTAATCAAGAATATGATTTTAGCAATAGTGTTCCAGATTGTAATAAAGATTATTATTTTGTCCTCCGTGCTTTTGATGACGCTGGCAATGGTTCTGGTTTAGTAGGGGATAGTGTTGTTACTACAACTACTACCACTACTTCTACCACCAATCTAACCCCTACTGCTGCCACTGGTGCTATTCCAGTTGAAGGATCAAACATTTCCAATCCAGAAGAAGGTCAACCTAGTGAATCTGAATTGGGAGAAAGTAATGAAAATTCAACCGAAAATGGCCAAGTTTTAGGAACCAAAAATATTAATAAACAAAGTTTTTTTAGTCAGCATAAATTTATTTCTGCTCTTATAATCATCGTTGTTTTGGCTATAATTATCTATGCCTTTAAAAAAATCAAAAAAGGTAAAAAAAGCATTCGACGATAAAAAGATTTTCTCTCGACTCTCTCTAATTGGTGGTATTTTGATTATTATTGCTTTATTCATTCCTCTTAGTATTTTTTCTCCAGTTTTAAAATCTGAGATCTCTTATCAATTCAGCAGTAGAAATTTAAACAAAGAAATAATTCCAGTCGATACTAATTTTTCTATTGTTATTCCCAAAATTAATGCCAATACCAAAGTCATTGATAATGTTGACCCTTTTAATTCTCATGAATATCAAATCGCTCTTACTCGAGGAGTTGCCCATGCAAAAGGTTCATCAACTCCCAATAGTGGTGGTAATACTTTTATTTTTGCCCATTCAGCCGGAAATTGGTATCAAGCCAATCAATACAATGCTGTCTTTTATTTGCTCAATAAATTAATCAAAGATGACGAAATTATTATTTATTATCAAAGCCAACCTTATCATTATTCTGTTATTGAGACTAAATTAGTCAATGCTAGTGAAATAAATTATTTAATTGGCAATTCCCCAAATCAACTCACTTTAATGACTTGTTGGCCCCCAGGAACTACCCTAAAAAGGTTATTAGTAATTGCTACCCTTAAAAATGATTAACAACCCAATTCATCTTCAAATTTTAAAATCTTTTAAAGGTTATCAATCAAAGTCTGACCAAAAAGAAAAAGACTGGGTTAAAAAATATTTAGGTACCAACAAAATTTATCATGGGATTAGTACTAGTATTGTGGTTGATTTGGCAAAAAAAATTATTAAAGAAAATAATTTAAATGAAACACAAACTATTGAACTATTAAATTCTCTTTATCAATCAGGGACTACTTATACAGAACTTGCCCTAGCTGGCAAAATTTTATTTTTCTCTAAAAATAATTTAAAAAACTTTGATCCAAAAAATCTTGATCTATGGTTAAATTATACCTGTGGTTGGGCAGAAAATGATGGACTTTGTCAGTCTAATTTTACAGCTGAAAATTTACTTTCAAACTGGGATGAGTGGCAAAAAATATTAACCCAATTTAATAAAAGTACCAACATAAACAAACGTCGTGCTAGTTTAGTTTTATTAACTAAATCTCTAGAACAGTCAGACGACCCTAAACTTTCTAAATTGGCTTTTAAAAATATAGAAAACCTAAAATTCGAAAAAGAAATTTTAATCACCAAAGCCGTTTCTTGGGCTCTCCGATCTTTAGTTAAATTTCATAAAGACGAGGTCTTAACTTATTTAGAGAAAAATAAAGATAATCTCCCCAAAATTGCTTATCGTGAAGCTTTTACCAAAGCTACTACTGGTCGTAAATACAATAAAAAGATTTAATACTTACTTTCCACAAAGGTCAAAGCATAACCTTTAGCATTAGCTCTTCCAGTTCTGCCAATTCGGTGGATATAATCTTCATAATTATTTGGTTTATCAAAATTAATTACATGACTGATATCAGCCACATCAAGTCCTCTAGCAGCTACATCAGTAGCAACTAATACATTAATTTGATTTTCTTTAAACATTCTTAATACTGTTTGTCTTTTGTGTTGTGGTTTATCACCATGAAGTGACCCAGCTCTAAATCCAGTATCAATTAAATTGTTTGATATTCTTTCTACCATTCTTTTAGTAGCTCCAAAGACCAATACTTTTTTAAATTCCGATTGTTTTAACAATTTAACTAACATTTCTTGTTTATCATTACGATTTACCATTACTACATTTTGTTCGACATGGTCAGAAGTATTTTGAGCTTTAATCGAAACCTTAGCTGGATTTCGTAAAAAAGAATCAACCAACCCTTCCATTTTTCGATCCATAGTAGCTGAGAAAAATAAAGTTTGTCTATCGGCTGGTATTTTATCAACAATTGATCTAATGTCATTGATAAATCCCATATCCAACATTCGATCAACTTCATCCAACACCAATGTGTCCATTTTAGAAAAATTAATAACTCTTCGATCTCCTAAATCTTTTATCCTTCCTGGAGTTCCCACAATTATATGAGGGTCCCTTCTAATATCCATAATTTGTTCTTTTAAAAAAGCTCCTCCAATTGCCAAAGACACATAAACTTTCAATCCAAAAGTAAATGACCTAATCTCTTGTCTAATTTGCATTGCTAATTCTCTAGTTGGTGCCAAAATAATTATTCTTTTGTTTGGATTTTTAACTATTTGATCAATCAAAGGTAGTGCAAAAGCAGCTGTTTTTCCAGTTCCAGTAGATGCAATTCCCAAGACATCTTGTCCAGAAATTACCAAAGAAATTACTTGGTCTTGAATTTGAGTCGGTTTAGTATAACCTTTGTCTTTAATATTTTTGAGTAAAATTTGATCAAACCCAAAATCTTCAAAAGTATTTTTTACTTCTGCTTCTTCAATAGTAACTATTTCCGAGGCTTTTTTGATAAATAAAGACGCATCTAAATTTTCTCCAAATCTTCTTGGTTTTCGGGAATTTCCAAATCTACTTCCACTATTTGGTCTTGATCCAAAATTAGGTCTTGGAGCACTAAAATTTCTAAAATTACCGCCAGATGAGGTATTTCTATTTCCTCGTCCATAAGACGAGCTTCTATTGTTGTACATAATAATTTTTTGAGCAGCAATGTCTTTTGGCCTTAACCTAAAAAGACTAACAATGCCCAAAAATTATTAATTCACAAAGTAAATTGTGCTCGGGCAACTTATTACAAGATTTCTTCAATTGCTTAAATCAGTCTGTAGTCTATCACAAGACTTTTTAATTGCAAATTTTTTAAGTTATTTTAAAAATTATTTGTCCTAGCATTACCAATACCGATACCAACATAAATATAAAAGTTATCCAAGCAATTATTCTATTTTTAAGTTTTGTCCCATTTTTACCTACAATCTTTTCATTACTGGCAATTTTTATAATGATTGCTATTAATGGTACTGCCGCAATACCATTAATTATAGCTGCATAGTACAACGCTTTAATTACATTCACTTTGGCCAAATTAATCAAAACTCCCACTATTGTGGCTATTGCTATTACTATATAAAAAGCTTTTGCCTTACTAAACTTTTTTGATAATCCTTCCTTAAACCCAAACATTTCCGAAACTGCATATCCCAGCGATCCGGCCAAAACTGGTACTGATTGCCAACCAATACCTATTATTCCTATCGAAAAAAGAATATAAGCAAAATTTCCTGCCAATGGTTTAAGTGCCAAAGCTGCTTGTTGGGGAGTTTCTATATCAAATATTCCATTAGCATGAAGAGTGGCCGCTGTAGTTAGAATAATAAAAAAAGTCATTAAGTTGGAAAAAAGCATTCCTATTTTTGTATCTCTACCCATCACTTTTATATCTATTGCTCTAATTTTTGGTTTACAATCAAAATCTTTAATTCTTCCATCCATAATTTCCTCTTCTACTTCTTCTGACGCCTGCCAAAAAAATAAATATGGTGATATAGTTGTTCCCAAAAATCCAATCATTACTATAATATAGCCTAGGTTAAAATCTATCTGTGGTATTAAAGTATTAAAGGTGATTTGTTTCCAGTCTTGTTTTACCAAAAAAGCTGTTATTACATAAACCATTAGACTCAAAGCTAACCATTTTAAAATTTTTGAATACTTTTTATAGGGAATCACTAATTCCATCCAAATAATAAAAAATCCCATTACTATTAACCAGTAATTAAAGTAAAATCCAAAAAGCATTTGCATAGCCGCCGCCATTATTCCTAAATCAGCCCCTATGTTTATTACATTAGCAATTATTAATAGACTAGTTGCAAAAAATAATAATCTTTTTGAATAATATTTTTTAATTATTCCTGAAAGTCCTTTCCCAGTAATCATTCCTATTCTTCCACACATTTCTTGTATTGCCACCATCGCTGGCCATAAAAATAATGTTAACCAATTTAATCTATATCCATATTGTGCTCCAGCAATTGAATATGTTGCAATTCCTGATGGGTCATCATCTGCCGCACCAGTAATAAATCCCGGCCCAATTTTTTTAAAGATTTTTTTAATTTTTGTAAATAAATTCACTCTATGTATATTTATATGTTAAGGCTAGCTTTTTAACAACTAGATCATGTACAATAGCCTTATGGTAGATAAAACTTATACAGTTAAGATTGCCGGTCCAGCAGGTTTAGGAATTAAATCTATTGGTCAATTATTTTCCAAAATCCTCATTACTCATGGTTTCAATTTAACTGATTATAGTGAATATCCATCATTAGTTAGAGGAGGGCACAATACTTATCAAATTTCTTTTTCCAAAGGAAAAGTTTTTGCTCCTCATTATTCAGTTGATTTATTTTTTTCTGTTTTAGGTGGTCATTGGCAACAACACAGTTCTGAATTTCATTCCAAAACTCTTATTTTTTCTGATGAAATTTTAAATAAATCAGACCTTAAAAAAGGAATTTTTTATAATTTACCTCTTAAAGAATTGGCCAACGAAATTGGTAGTCCAGTCGTTGCTAATACTATTAGTTTAGGAGTTGCTATTTATCTTTTAGGATTAGATTTTGGAGTGTGTCAAAATATTGTTTGTAATTTTTACAAAAATTTTGCCAATTTAAACTATCGAGCTCTTGAATCAGGCTATAAATATGCCGCCGATAATTTTTCCAAATTTAGATTTAATTTAAAAACCAAAAAAAATAACCATCAAGATATCGGTTTTTATGATGGTAATGAAGCTTTTGGTTGGGGATTTTTACAAGGAGGAGGAGATTTTTATGCTGCTTATCCTATGACTCCCGCTACTGGTACCATGCATTTTTTAGCTGCCAAAAGTGAATCTATTGAAAAATTGAAAGTTATTCATGCCGAAGACGAAATTGGTGTTGCCAATATTGCTGCTGGTGCTGCTTTTACTGGTGCTCGTGTTGCAGTTGGTACTTCAGGGGGTGGTTTTGCTCTCATGACTGAAACTGTGAGTTTTACTGGAATTGCTGAAATTGGTGTAGTTTTTTATCTAGTTTCTCGTCCTGGTCCAGCTACTGGTCTTCCCACTTGGACTGCCCAAGGCGACCTTCTTTTTGCTATTCATGCTGGACATGGTGAGTTTCCTAAAGTTGTTATGGCTCCAGGAGATATTGATGAAAGTTTCCAGATGGGTTATCAATCTCTAAATTTAGCTGCTAAATTACAGACCCCAGTTATTGTTGTTTCTGACAAATTTATTGCCGAATCTAGTGCTAGTACTAAAGATCTCTCCAAGATCAAAGTAAAAATTGAATTGGGAGATATTGAAATTAAACCAGAGCTTGGGTTTAAAAGATATCATTTTACCAAAAATGGGATTTCTCCTCGTACTCTCCCTGGTACCAAAAACGGTGAATTTTTAGCCAATAGTTATGAACATGATGAATTTGGTTTTTCTACCGAAGATGCCATTATCTCTGAAAAAATGTTTCAAAAACGAATGCTTAAAAATAAATTAGCTATAAAACTTAGTCCTAAAGCTAACTTGTTTGGTTCCAAATCTGCCAAAAAATTAATCATTTCTTGGGGTTCTACAAAAGGTCCGATTTTAGAGGCTCTACAAAATATGTCTAATAAGTCTGATTATGCTTTTTTGCAAATCAAAACCCTTTGGCCAATTAATCCAGAATTAAAAAATTTAATTAAACCATTTAAGGAAATTATTGTTATTGAAAATAATGGAACCAATCAACTTGTTGCTCTTATTAAATCTCAGTTTGATTTTAATCCTACCAAAATCATTGCCCAAAACAATGGTAGACCATTTTTCCCCGAAGATATTATTAAAATCTTAAAATAACTATGCCAACTAATTATCGATCAAACAAAATTCCAACCTGGTGTCCTGGTTGTCACAATTATTTAGTTTTTGCTGCTCTCCAAAAAAATTTCATTGATTTTAAATTAGACCCTTCCAAAACAATCATTAATTATGACATTGGTTGTGCTGGAAATATGGCTGATTTTTTTGTTACCTATGGAAATCATACTCTTCATGGCCGATCTCCAGCGGTAGCTGTCGGTCAAAAAATAGCTAATCCCAAATTAGAAGTTCTTGTAATCGGTGGTGATGGAGGTATTTATGGTGAAGGTTTAAATCATCTTATTACTGCTGCCCGTGGAAATATTGGTATTAAAGTTTTTGTTTCCAATAATTTTTTATACAGTTTAACTACCGGTCAAACTAGTCCAACCACACCCCAAGGTGCTCATACCAAATCCACCCCAAAAGGAAATCTAAATTTACCCATAGATCCAATTAAATTAATAAAAACTATTAATCCTAAAGTCTTTGCCAAATCTGTTGATTGTAAAGATATTCCCGCTTTAAATAAGACCATAAAAGAGGCTTTAGAATTTAAAGGTTTTGTTTTAGTCGATATGATCCAAGAATGTGTCGCTTTCGGTAAACAACTTAAAACCGTTCAAAAATAAAATGGAAGATAGACTCTCCCAAAATGAAATTATTTCTCCAAGAGAGAATCATATTGGTTATATAAGAGAGGTAATTCCTTTTATATCCCAAAACCATCTTGATATTGGATGTGGTGATGGTTCAATAACTAAACACTTAGCTGGTGAAAAACCAAATTCAAAAATTATCGGTTTTGATATAGATAAAAATAAAATCAAAAATGCTCAAGATAGAGTCGGGCCTAATTATAAAAATTTAAGTTTTGTCTCACTATTAAATAGCGAGACATTTAATAGTGCCTCTGCATTTCGTAGTTTTCATGAAGTAGGAAATGACCTTTTTAATATTGCCTCAGATCATTTAAAATCAGGGTCAGAATTTGTAATTATTGATTATAATTTTATTAAAGACAATAAAGACGAACAACAAACTAAGAATCTCAATGATATTTTTTATAGTTTAAGTGAATTTCAAAATATTTTTAATTCAGAAGAAGAGTTTAAGGAGGTTGAAGAAATCGGTTGGCAAAATGCATACTTTCTTCATACTCAATATAATCGTCATATATGTCAAAAGATGGCAGAAGAATCAGGCTTATTTGAAACAATAAAATGCGATAAAGTTAATGAAAAACTTTTTATTTGGGTAGGTCGTAAAAAATAAATTTATATTTCTTGATCTATTTCTCATTTTTGCTATTATTGACAAGGGAAAGTTAAATCAGCCTCCGTTATTATGACAAAATATCCACTCTATTTATCTCTTGATGATGTTCTTCTTTTACCTCAATTTTCCAAAATAAATTCTCGCTCCCAAATAGATTTGTCTTGGTTTATGGGGGAAATAAAATTCTCCATTCCTATAGTTTCTGCCAATATGGATTGTGTTACTGGAATAGATATGGCCTTAGCTTTGGGTAAATTAGGAGGACTAGCTGTTATTCCTCGTTTTGATACTCCTAAAATTCAAGTTGAAAAGATCAAGAAAATTAAAAGTCAAAAACTTCCCGTTGCTGCCTCTGTCGGTATTAAAGATGAAGAATGGCAACGCCTTGAAATTTTAATTGCTGCCGGGGTTGATCATATTAACCTTGATGTTGCTCATGGTCACCTTAAACGTGTCCAAGAATTTGCCTTTAAAATTAAAGAAAAATATCCTCATGTCAATTTATCCGCTGGTGTAGTTGCTACCCCAGAGGGGACTGAAGATTTGATTAAGGCTGGTGTTGATATCATTAAAATTGGTGTTGGTGGTGGCAGTATTTGTACTACTCGAATTATGACTGGTTGTGGTGTTCCCAATTTTACTGCTATTACTAATTGTGCCAAAGTTGCTAGAAAATATGGCAAAATTATTTGGGCTGATGGCGGTGTCAAAAATTCTGGTGATGCTGTCAAGTGTTTAGCCGCTGGTGCTTCAGCTGTTGTTTTGGGAAATGTATTAGCTGGTACTACTGAAACTCCAGGTAAAATAATTACCGTTAATGGTAAAAAATATAAAGCCTACAATGGTTCCACTAGTCTAGCTGAAAAACAACGTCAATTTAAAAAAGACAATACTGGTAAAAGTGATCAATATGTAAAACACATTGAAGGTATTGAAGGTTTTGTTCCTTTTAAAGGTCCTGTTTCTGAGTTAATTGAATGTTTTATTGCTGGTATTAAATCAGGTTATTCCTATTGTGGTTCTCTAAATACTCAAGAACTTTGGAAAAAAGCTAAATTTATTCAAGTCACTCCTGCCAGTCTTCGAGAAAGCAACTCTCACGACATTATTTCTTTATAGCCATAATTGCCATAAATAGGGGAATTTCATCTCTTGACCTATTTTCCATTTTTGCTTTTCCGCCAGTACTTTTTTTATCCGATATCCACTCTTCAATTTTTTCTATCAAAAATCCATTTTTTAAAAGTAATTCACTGTATTTTGACAGAGGATTGTGGAATGACCAAGTTAGTTCTGATTTCTCCTGTTTTCCTGGGTTAGTTGATATGGGAATTTCTAGACTACTCATATATCGATCAATTCTTCTATATTGGGTTTTACTATTTTTATCTTCACCCCAAGAGCTTTGTCGTGGAATCCTAAAGATTGGATGGTTTAAAACCATCAAAAATTTTCCACCCGATTTTAAGTGTTTATTGGCATTTTTGAAAACTCCATTAATATCTTTAATGTTTTGTAGGGCCAATATTATAGTCACTAAATCAAAATTATTTTTCTTTATTGGTAAATCTTTACTGGCATCAACTACAGCAAAATCATGGTTTAAGCTTTTTCGTTTTTGCTTTGCTTCTTCAATAAAACTTTTGGATATATCTATTCCTGCATAAATAATTCTTGAGTCCAATTGCCTTTCAAAGACTCCCTGACCACAGGCCAAATCTAAAACTGATTTTATTTCACTAAAATCAATCATAGTTTTAATTTTTGGCAGAATTATCTTTTGATGAAAATAATGCCCATCATCACCAACAATCTTTTTATACCATTGACTCGATTTTTCCCAAGAAGTATTTTGCATAATATTATTTTATTTCCTTATATTTATTATATTTACTTTCGTAGTAGGGTAACCATTTATCATTTTTATCAATTTCAACAGTTTTTATATAAATTCTTTTACTAAATTTTCCATTTTCTATATTTTTATTTTTAAAAATCTTTTTAAAATCTTTTTGTTTTATTTCTAGTGCTTCCAAACAAGAATCAATTATCAATTGTAAATCAGCTAGTTCTTTTACAGCATCATCTTTACTATTTAAGTCTAATTCTTCTAATTCTTCAAAAAATTTATCCCTTAAACTTTTCAAAAATTCTTTTTTATTCAATATTTTAAAATCAATTTTATTTTTTTTATTTATTAATATTTTGTCTGGTATTTTATCTCGAACTAACTTTTCAAACTTAAATTTCCTCATAACCCAATCTTACCACAAAAACCAGTATCTTGCGGTATAATTAACTAGTGATTACTATTAAAACACCAACTCAAATTGAAGGTATTAAAAAATCCAGCCAATTAGCAGCCAAAACTTTAAAATATTTATCAACCTTTGTTGCTCCAGGAATTTCCACCCAAAAATTAAATGATTTAGCTCATCAATTTATTGTTGATCACGGTGCCATTCCTGCTCCTCTAAACTATAATGGTTTTCCTAAAAGTATTTGCACTTCAGTCAATAATGTTG
Organism: Candidatus Shapirobacteria bacterium; assembly: GCA_028710865.1. The sequence goes on along the minus strand of JAQTUF010000001.1, from coordinate 179,718 downwards.
TTTGTCATGGTATCCCATCACCTGATCAGATTTTAAAAAAAGGGGATATTATAAATCTTGATATTACCACTATATTAGATGGATTTTATGGCGATGTTTCAGCTAGTTTTCCAGTTGGGAAAATAGATAAATCAGCTCAAAAACTAATCGATATCACCAAACAATCTCTTAATCTTTCTATAAGATCTCTTAAACCAGGGAAAATTTTAAATGATTGTGTTGGTAAAATAATTCAGCCTTTTGTCCAAAAACATGGTTTTAGTGTTGTTAGGGAGTTAGGTGGACATGGTGTTGGTTTAAAATTTCATGAAGATCCTTTTGTTTTTCATTTTGATATCAAAAAAGATGATGTTATTTTAAAACCTGGTATGATTTTTACTGTTGAACCTATGATTAATGCTTCCCCTAATTCAAATATTACTTTTGATAAAAAGGATGGTTGGACAGTTAGGACTTTTGACAATTCGCTTTCAGCCCAATTTGAACACACTGTATTAATTACCGATACTAGTTATAAAATACTAACTATATGATCTTATTAGATGGCAATGCTACCAGTCAAAAAATTTTAAATTCTCTTAAAGAAGAAATAGATAAATTAAAAATCAAGCCAGTTTTGGATATTATTTTAGTTGGTGATGACCCTGCCTCTATCAAATATGTTGAACTAAAAAATCAAAAAGCAGAAGCTGTTGGTATTGGTGGTCAAATTTATCATTTATCTGCCGATTCCACCACTCAAGATGTTATTGATCAAATTCAAAAATTAAATCATACCCAAAATACTACCGGACTAATGGTTCAACTTCCTTTACCTTCTCAAATAAATACTCAACAAGTTCTTATGGCTATTGATCCTCAAAAAGATGCTGACGGTCTTAGTCCTACTAATTTAGGTCTTTTGTTTCAAAAAGAATCTACCGGAATTGCTTCCGCTACTGCCCTAGGAATTATTAAATTATTACAAGATTACCAGATTGATTTAGACGGTAAAAATGCGGTAATAATTGGACGTAGTCCAGAAGTAAGTCTGCCACTTTTTGCCCTTCTTATGTCCCAAAATTGTACTGTAACCATTTGTCATTCTCATACTAAAGATTTAAAAAATGTTTGCCAAAATGCCGACATTTTAATTTCTGCTATTGGTCAACCTAGATTTTTTGGTAGGGAATTTATCAAAAAAGATTCTGTTTTAGTTGATGTTGGTTTTGCCACTGATCCAATTACCGGTAAAGTCAGTGGTGATTTTGATTTTGAAAATGTTCAAGATATTGCTAAATTCATTACTCCAGTTCCTGGTGGTGTTGGTCCCATGACTATCGCTTCACTTTTATTCAACACAGTGGATATTTCTTTAAAATAATTTTTAGTAAATGATTTTTTAGCTTCAAAAGAGTATACTCAGTAAGTAATGAAGTATTTATTCACTGTTTTGGGTATTGTTGTGGGTTGGTTAGTTATTATTGTGATTATGCCTTTAACTACCACAAATCAACATTTAATTCTTTATATTTTAGCTATGATTAATACTTTTGTTTTGTATCTAATAGGTTTTAAAAATAATTAATGTCAAAACCTAAAAGAATTTTATATATATTTATTACTTTTTTTGTTTATAGTTTTTTCTTTTTTATTAGACGTAAAAAACAAGGTCAAAGTTGGTTATTTAAAAGACTATCTAGCTTAGGTGGTATTTATGTAAAGTTTTTACAATTATTGGTTCTTAATGAAACCGTTTCTGGAGCCAATGGTGAAAATTTTAAAGATTTTATTTCTATATATGATCAGGCGGATTATGAAAAAATTGACATTATTTCAACTCTCAAAAAAGAACTTGAAGATAACTGTTCAAAAATTAATATTGACAGTGAAGAACCTTTTGCTGCTGGGTCTTTTGCCCAAGTCTATAGTGGATCAATTGAAGGACAACCAGTGGTTGTTAAGGTTTTACGACCAAATGTTATCAAATTTCTTCATTTTGATTTAAATCTTCTTGATATTGTTATTCATTTAATTTCTTTTCCACAAACACAAGATTTATTAGATTTAATTAATATATTTGAAGACTTCAAAAAAATGACTCTTCAAGAAATTAATTACCGTAATGAGGTTAATAATGCTATAAAAATAGCCAAGCATTTAGCCGATCATCCAATTATTAATATTCCTAAAACTTATGTTGAGTTTTGTACTTCAACTATCATCGTTCAAGAAAAAATAATTGGATTTCCTTTAACAAAATTATTTTCAGAAGAGATAGAAGATAAAATTTTATATATTCAGCAAAATTTTAACACTAATATTAATTTTGTTATGGAAGAATTAGCTGTTGAGTTACTTAGCGGTAGTCTAGCTAATAGTGGTAGTCATGGTGATCCACATCCAGGTAATATCTATATTTTACCTAACAATAAAATTGCTTTAATAGATTTTGGTATTGGTTCCGTCGTTCAAAAAAATCAACCAGAACTTTTACAATTAATTTCTCAATACACAGCTCTTTATCGAGGAGAATTCAATCCAGAAAAACTTTCTCAGGCCATGGTTAGTTATTTTGCACCCAAACTAACAAATTCAATTCAAACACTTAGTACTTTCTACGGTAAACAAGATTTAGTCCAAGCAACTTTAAAAGAAATTGGCTTAAGTGTCACCAAAACCATCAATGATCAAAATGGTGATCCCACTGTAAATTCTCTTCTTGAACAATATCGTATGCTTAAACTTTTTACTCAAGTTATCAATAAAAACAATCGTTTTAGTCTTAATATTTCATTTGAATCACCAGAATTTTTACGTAGTACTCAAATTTTTATGCAAATTACTCGTCGTTTAAAATGTGATATTCAATTACTTCGTCGAGCTTGGGAACGAGTTTTAGTTACTCAAACACAAGTTTCAGATTCTATTGCTTTTGCCTCTTATAATCACGAGTCTATCGATAATAGTTTCCATGTTTTAGCTGGCTGGTTTGAACGTTTGCGTTGTAGTGACCCAGGGCTTTATAATCGAGTATCACAAAATTGGGGAGGAATTCTATGAAACAACAATCTTGGTTAATGTTTTTAAAATATCCATATTCCACAGCGGTTCTTGCTTGTTTTTGGATTGGTAGCGCTATTATGCTGTTTATAGATAAAGATCTCCCAATTCTTCCGATAATAATTACTGACATTATTTCTAGTTGGATTATTTCTTGGCTTAGTTTCCGATCTAGTGTTATCAAGTAATTATTTAAGATAAATATAAATTTATTATTATTTCTGTGTTACACTTAAACAGTGAATGAATTATTACCTTTTTTTTGGGAAAAACAACAAATAGTTAACATACTAAAAGATACCAATATAGTATTAACACCAAAACAAACTAATGAATATATTTGTTTAAGAAATAATTTAGATCCAGAAATTTATTCATTGTCAGACCACGATTTATTAGATTCCGTTTTAATGCCGAATGAGCGAAATGCTTTCAGAAAACACTACAATAATATTGATTTTGCTATAATTGATCAATTACTATGCGAATCCAACTTTTCGATCGTGGAAGTCCTAAGGGAAAAAAACTTTTTGCCGATTTAGAAAATATTTGTCATCGTCTTCAAATTGATTATGATCCAGAATATATCAAAGATATGTCTCGTGTTGTTAATATGGGTCTTCAAGGGAGTACTATCCTTTTAATTGACGGAGAAGTAGTTTTTATTGATAAATACCCTAATATTAAAGAATTAGAAACTATTATTTCTGAATATGTTTAAAACAATTAGAAAATTTTTAGCCCCTCGTAAAAATTTGAGAATCATCATTGATTTCTTGGGTATCATTATTATTTGGCGGGGGATTTGGGGACTTCTTGATCTTTTTATTTTCCCTCAAAATCAATTATTAAGCTATTTAGTTTCGATCATTTTAGGATTTATACTTTTATTAATTGATGGTAATGGTCTAGACGATCTTAAATAATTTTTTAGCATTTTTGTCAATTATTTTTTCCGTCTCTTCAAAATTAATTCCCCAAATTTTTGATACTTTTTCATAAATATATTTAATATATGCCGGCTTATTTTCTTTACCCCTAAACGGTATTGGAGTTAAATAAGGACAATCAGTTTCCAATATTAATCTATCTCTTGGAATATTTTTAACTACATCAATCAATCCATCTTCATAAGTTAAATTTCCATCAATTCCCAAATAGAAACCTAAATCTAGAATTTTTTGAATTCTTTTTTTACCTCCAGCATAACAATGAAATACTCCAGTTATATTTTTATATTCTTTTAAAATTTCTACTACTTCATCTACCGCTTTTCTGGCATGAATTATTAATGGTAGTTTATATTTTTTAGCCAATTCAATTTGCTTTCGAAAACAGGTTTCTTGACTATCTCTATTAAAATCACCCACAAATTCTAATCCGCATTCACCAATTGCTATTATCTTCTGATTAATTAATTCTTCTAGTTTATCCACCTCCACGGAAGGGGATTGGGGGTGAATCCCAATGGCCGGTAATAAGAAATCATATTTTTGGGCTAATTTTAGGTTATTTTTAGAATCATCAACATCCGAAGCTGCCAAAATAATAGTCTTTACTTTACCTCTAGTGTCGCACAATATTTGATCTAAATGAGCGTGTGTATCTATCATTAATTAAATTCTTGGAAATAATGGTTTTTCTATTGGTTTTATTATTCCACTAAAAGCTTTTTTTATTTTTTCCGAAGTTTCCGGCATAATCGGTTCTAAAAATACATTTGCTTGCAATATTAAACCAATTATTTTATTAAGAATTTCAATTCTTTTTGGATCATCTTTTTCCAGTTTCCACGGTGTTTCTTTATTTAATTCTGTATTAGCAAAATCAATATATTTTTTAAATATAATTTTTATTAATTCATCGAATCGAAATTCATTAATAAGTTTTATATATTGTTTCCTTTCATTAAAAGGAGTTGTCTCGACAGACATCGAAATAGATGGGTTTTGTCCTTCAGCCAACTTAACTACTCTAGATACTAAATTACCCCAATTATTGGCTAAATCAGCATTATATAATTCCAAAAATCTAGTTTCAGAATAATCACCATCGCCGTAAGCCGGTATTTCTCTTAATAAATAAAATCTAACTGCGTCCACTCCATATTTTTCAATTTGTTCCAATGGATCAATTACATTTCCCAAAGATTTACTAATTTTTTCTTTATTAGCAGTCACATATCCATGAATAAATAACTGTTTTGGAATAGGTAAACCAGCACTTTTTAACATTGCCGGCCAATAAATAGCGTGAAATCTAGAAATCCCCTTACCAATTACTTGGACATCAGCTGGCCAATATTTATCATATAATTCCTTATTATTTGGCCAACCTAAGGCAGTAATATAATTAATTAAAGCATCAAACCATACATATACAATTTGATTAGGATCACCAGGAACTAATATTCCCCATCCTTTAGCTCGTTTAACCGATCTGGAAATACTAAAATCTTCAAGCCCACTTTTTATAAAAGTTAAAATCTCCTTTTTTCTAAATGTTGGTATAATTTGCAATTCATCTTTTTCAATTAATTCGATTAACCAGTCTTGATAATTTGAAAGTTTAAAAAAATAATTTTCTTCTTCGATTATTTCTGGAACTGTTTTATGTTCTGGACATTTACCCTCAACCAAATCTTTTTCTAAATAAAATGTTTCACAACCAACACAATATAAACCCCTATACTTTTTTTTATAAATATCCTTTTTACAAGCTTCCCAAAATTTTTTTACTCCATCATTATGTCGTTTTTCGGTAGTTCTAATAAAATCATCATTGGAAATATTCAATTTTTTTAAAACATTTTCAAATTTATCAGAATTCTCTTTAACATAAATCTCCACTGGAACGTTTTTAAGCTCTGCCGCTTGGACATTCTTTAAAGCATTGTCATCAGTTCCAGACAAAAAATATACATCTCTACCTAATAACTTTTGAAATCTAGCGATAACATCAGTTTGAACATACTCTAAAGCATGACCTATATGAGGTGCGGCATTGACATAAGGAATTGCTGTAGTAATATAAAATTTTTTATTATTCATTTTTTAAATTTAAAGTTTTAATCAACCAAAAAAGAGTATCTCTCGATACTCTTTGATTTTGCCACATTATTTGGAAAATATCCAAATCTTGTGGCCCATTACATTTTTTTAGCAGACTTCGCTTTAGCTTTATCCCTCACTTTTGATTTAGCTACTTTTTTTGATCCTTTTTTGGCTGCTTTTTTAGATTTAACAACAGTCCTTACTTCATCTTTATTAGCTAATCTTTTGGCTAAATTAGATTTAAGTCTGGCAGTTTTATTTTTGTGAAAAACATTATTTTTCACTGCCTGATCAAAAATCGAATATATTTCTTTTAAACCTTCACTAGTTGGTTTAGCTAAAAATTTTTTTGTAACTGTTTTTATTTTGTTTTTAAACAAAACATTTACTTTACGATTTTTAATCGATTTTCGTAATGATTTTTTTGCAGATAGACTAATTGGCATAGAGATTATTCTATCCTATATACCAAACATTTACAAGAATTTATAATACACTTATGGGAATTAAACAAAAACTTCACTCTCTTATCCATCGGCGTCAACATAGTATTCTTTCAGCTTCATTAGTTTTAGCGGTAACTTTCAGCATTTCTGCTATATTAGGTTTTTTAAGAAGTCGTTTTTTATATGGTTATTTCTTTAAATGTTGTACCGCCCAACTTGATGTTTATAATGCTGCCTTTCGTCTTCCTGATTTAATTTTTAAACTTTTAGTCACTGGAGCTCTCTCTGCTTCTTTTATTCCTGTTTTTTCTGGATACCTTCAAAAAAATAAAAAGAAAGCTTTTAAACTTGCTTCTACTGTTATCAATATTCTTTTAATTGTTTTTACTATTGCCGCCTTTATTGTTTTAATTTTTGCTACTCCCTTAACAAAATTAATTGCTGGTGGATTTACTCCAGATCAACTAGCCCTTATGGTCAGTCTAACCCGCATTCTTTTGATTGCTCAAATTTTTTTCTTGCTTAGTAATTTTATTACTGCCATTCTTCAGGTCAATCAAATTTTTATTATTCCAGCTATTTCTCCTATTATCTATAATTTTTTTATTATCCTTAGTATTTTTACCCTCGCTCCTATATTTGGTATCTATGGTGTCGTTTATGGAGCTGTTGTTGGTGCTTTTTTCCATTTAGCTATTCAAATACCATCTTTAAAACGAGTTGGTTTTAAATATTCTTTCATTATCAAAACCAAAGTTGATGGTGTTAAGGAAGTTTTTAAACTTATGATACCTAGGAGTCTTTCTCTAGGGTTAGGTGAGATTGAAAATACTGTTACTCTATTTTTTGCTAGTACCCTTACTATTGGTTCAATTTCTATTTTAAATTTAGCTCTTCAACTCATGTATTTACCCAGTCGTATTTTTGGTACTACTATTGGTCAAGCCTCTCTTCCTGCCCTTTCCAAAAATATTGCCCTAAATGAACTAAACAAATTCAGAACCACAGTTCACAAAATCTTAATTCAAAGCCTTTTTATTGCTCTACCTATTGCAGTTTTAATTTTAATTCAGCGTTTAGCTATCGTCCGCATTCTTTTTGGTTCTCGTCAGTTTCCTTGGTCAGCTACTGTTTTAACCGCTAAAACATTAGCTTTTTTAACTCCAGCCATCGTTTGTCAGGCAATTATTCAAATTTTAATTAGATCATTTTATGCCCTTCATAATACTAAAGTTCCTTTCTATGTTTCCCTGATCTCACTTTTCTTCAATATCAGTTTTAGTTTTTATTTAATAAACTTTACTAACCTTGGAGTTTTAGGTTTAGCCATCAGTTCATCTGTTGGTAATATAGTCCAACTTAGTGGGCTTTTATTTATGTTTATTAAGATAGTTGATGGTTTTGAATGGTTAGTTACTTTAAAAAAAACCAATAAAATTTTAGTTTCTTCACTCGTCATGGGGATTGGTACTTGGGTTTCGATAAAGATTTTAGATCTTTTTGTTTTAGATACCACTAAGACTATATCTGTTATTATTGTTTTTACTATTTCTAGCCTTATTGGATTTTTTTGTTATATCTTTTCAGCCAAATTTTTAAAGATAGACGAAATCAATGATTATCAACATTATTTTTTAAAGTTCAAACGTTTTGTTTTAAATAAATAGTCGTATATACTGAATGTATGGCTGTTAAAAAAGAAATTTCTCTTCTGCCAGAAACAGAAAATCCCAATTCTTTTGGTGCCAAATTTTTTAAATGGTTAACTACTGTCGGTAGGTGGGTTATTATTTTAACGGAATTAATTGTCATTTCCGCCTTTATTTCTAGATTTTGGTTAGATAGGAAAAATTCAGATCTTTCAGAAACTGTTCGTCAACAAGAGGCGATTTTAAACAGTACTAAATATTTTGAAACAGAATATGCCTCATTTCAAGAAAGATTAAAGACAATTAAAGATTTTTATTCTAATCAACCTGAATATAATCAACAGTTATTATCTCTTATAAATAGTACTCCCAATAATCTTATTTATGACAACCTCTCTATCCAAAAAGATTCTGAATCAAATCAAACTGTTGCTATGGCGTCACTTATAGCTATTAACGAAGATTCTATTGTTAATTTTATTAGTAATCTTATGTTAAATCCAGATATAAAAACAGTTAACATTAATAAAATTGAAAAAAAACCCAAAGAAAATAGTTACACAGTTTCAATTTCAGTTATATTCATATGATTACCAAACCTACTCTTAACCAAATCAGACCATTTTACCAATATTTACGCCAACAGGCTGAAAATAAAAAAATTGCCAAATATTTAGAAATTACTGCTACTTTTACTTTAATTACTATTTTTCTATTATTAGCTATCAAACCAACTGCTTTAGCCATCTCATCCTTAGTTGGGGAAATAAAGTCAAAAGAATTGGCCAGTCAAAAAATGCATTCTAAAATTAACAGCATCATTCAAGCTCAAGACTCATTTTCTCAAGCTCAGGAAAAATATTTTATTTTAGAATCAGGATTTCCTAGTAATCCTAATTTTTATCAAGCAGCTGTTAATTTTTACACCATTTCCAAAGAATCTTCAATCAATATTAAACAGTTAAATTTTAATATATCTAATATTGATGACTCAAAAAAGGAAAAATCATTAACCAAATCTTTTCAAATAGATATAACAGCTAATAGTCAATATCAATCTACCCTTTCCTTTATAAAAGGATTACTTAACAATCGTCGTCTTGTTGATATATCTTCAATTAGATTTAGTCGACCGGATGATAAAAATCAAACAAGTAATAGTTTGAATTCCGGATTTGTAAATTTAAATATAAGCAGTAATTTATTTTATTCACCTATTGAAAGCAAATGAAATCAACTAAAATTTCAACCTATTTCATTTTTATATCTTTTTTTACTTTTATATCGATTTTGGTAGCTATTATTCAAAAAAGTTATAGTAACCTAATGGGACCTATCAACAAAGTTCAAACCGCTTCCTATGACAAGGTTATAAATTCTCAACTTGATTTAGAAATTATTGATGAAATAGAAAAACGGCCAATTAATTTTGATGAGAACAATCCCAATATAATCAATTTTTCATCAGAGTCTTCATCTTTAATAACCCCCTTACCTTTGTTAGAATCACCATGAAACCAGAAAAACATATACCGACAATTTTAGGACTTTTATTACTTATTGCTGCCGTTTTTGGTGGAGTAATTCTTACTAGTAAAAATTTTAATTTTAATCCTCAGGCTAGTGGTGGATGTGAACCAATTAACCCACAAATAACTAATGTTACTTATGAATCAGCTGTTATTTCTTTCTCTACTAATGCCGAATGTTTAACTAACATTAATATTAATAATCAAATTACTAAAAATGATAAATCTAGTAAAATTCATTATTTTGAAATCAATTCCCTAAAAGAAAATTCTGATTATAGTTTTTCTATCATAAGTGGAGGTAATAATTTTAATTCTTCTAGTTTCCAAATTAATACTGCTAAAAAGCCTGTTAATCAATCAATTTCTTCCGATTTAGCCTGGGGAAAAATTCTCAATCCAGATGGCAATCCAGCCAGTAATGTTCTTGTTTATTTAAATATTCCTGGCGCCTCTCCTTTATCAGCTATTACTACCTCTTCGGGTAATTGGAATATCACTCTTTCAACTAGTTTTAATGATTCAAAAACAAATTGGTTTACCCCACCCCAAGGTTTAGAAGAAGATATCTTTATTATTTCTTCTAATCAAATTACTACTCAAATAATTAATAATACATCTTTAAATAACCCTGTTCCTGACATTATTATTGGTCAAGACAATCTTACTAGTCCTCAAGTTGAAACTAAGGCTAATGGTGTTTTACCGTCAGCTGAAATTAACATAGATAATTCTATTGATAAGAAATTGGATATTTTAAATCCAACCGATAATGAGTCACTTTCTACCAAAAAACCAGAATTTTTTGGAACAGCCCCATCAAAATCAAAAATTACCATCGAAGTTCATTCTTCCGAAATTCTTAATGGTGAAACTATTTCAGATGAAAATGGAGAATGGAATTGGTCAGTTCCTAAAAATTTAACTCCAGGAGAACATACTATTACTGTAACTACTAAAAATGAGGCTGGAGTTTTAGAAACTATTACTCGAAAATTTATTGTTTTGGCTGCTGAAAATGATACTAATTTTACTGCTTCATCATCTGCGGTTACAAATACACCCACACCTACACCAAAAATTATAATTACTCCTACTCCAACTGCTACCCCCACCCCTATTATTACTAAAGTTGAAAATCCCAGTACTAGTTCTGGTATCCCCAAAACTGGGGCTACTTTCCCTACTTTCATTATAATTTTTTCATCCCTATGTCTTTTAACCGTTTCATTGTTTTTTTATCATAAAAATTAAATTTAAGTTACTTCCTTTGTATTTTTGGTATCATATATTATGTCCAATTACCAAAAAAAACTTTGTGCTATTTGGGAATCATTAAGGCCAATCCAATGGATCAAAAATTTAAGTTTATTTGCTGCTCTTATATTAAATGGTCAATTAAATAATTTTCCCCTTTTTTGGAAAAATATTTGGGCTTTCATCGTTTTTTGTTTATTATCGTCTTCATCTTATTTGATTAATGATTTAGTTGATCTTAAAAAAGATCGTTTTCATCCAGTAAAGAAGAATCGACCATTAGCTCGCGGAGCCATTTCTGAAACAACCACTGTTTTTGTTTCTTTTTTGTTTCTTTTTTTAGGTCTTTTTATATCCTTATTTATAAATCCCTCTTTTTTTGTAATTTCATTGATTTTTATATTACTTCAATATTCTTATTCTTTCTTTATCAAAAAGAAAGCAGTTTTAGATATTATCGGAATTGCTTTTTTCTTTAGTATTAGAGCCTTTGCTGGCGAAATAGTTACCGGTTATCATTTACCTATTTGGATAATGTTAGCGGTTATTTTTCTTTCACTTTTTTTGGCTAGTGGTAAACGTCGTAGCGAACTTGGTAATACTGGTATGTTAACTAGAAGTGCTTTAGCTGGTTATGGTAAAAACTTACTTAATTTTTACACTACCATGTTTGCTGTTTGTACTTTAATCGCCTATTCTATGTTTACTTTTTTTGAAGAGCAGGTCATCTTTCAAGAAGGTATTATTCATAATTTTTTATTAGAAAATTATCCTGGTGCTTTAGATAGAAAATGGTATATGATCACTATTATTCCGGTAATTTTTGGTATTATGCGCTACGGCCAAATAATCTTTGAAATGCAGGAAGGTGAACGTCCAGAGCGAATAATTGCCACAGATATACCTCTCCTTTTATCAGTATTTGTTTGGGGCTTGCTGATGATTACTATTATTTATGTCATCTAGGGTTTTCGTTTCTTTAGTTAAAATTTCAAGTCAAAGACGATGAAATTTCATCTAAAGACACGATCCCGATTTATCGGGATATTACTTCTTTTGATTTTAATTTCAGTTTTTACTAGATTTTTTAATCTTAATTGGGGGAATGGGTATTTTTTTCATCCTGACGAAAATAATATGGCCTCATCTGTTTTACAGATGAACCCTAAAAATTTAAATCCCCATTTTTTTGCTTATGGTCAATTCCCTTTATTTTTAACTTTCTTTACTACTCCTCGGCATGATTTTTCTACCATCGTAATGACTCTTCGTTTTTGGTCAGCCACTTTTTCCTGTTTAAGTATTTTATTTTTTTATTTAATTATTAAACAATTATTTAAAAATAAAAAATTAGTTATTATTGCCACATTATTATTTATTTTTACTCCAGGATTAATTCAAATTTCTCATTTTGGTACCACCGAATCAATTTTAGTTTTTGTTTTTTTAGTGAATATTTTTTTGTCCCTAAATTTATCAAACAAAATAAAATATAAATATATATATTGGGCTGCTTTAATTTCTGGAATTGGTCTCGCTACTAAAATATCTGGCCTAATTTTTATTCTACCCGTTTTATTTTCCTTATTTTTCCAATTCATAAAATCAACCAAAAAAATAAAAATATTTTTACTTTTATTTTTATTTTTATCATTAACTTTCATTTTTTCTTTTATTTTTTCACCTTTTAATCTAATCGATTTTTCTTCATTTCTATCAGCTATAAAATATGAAATAGGTGTAGCCAATGGTCAGATAGTCGTTTTTTACACTCGCCAGTTTTTAGATACTATTCCTTATATTTTTCAATTTCAAAAAATATTTCCTTATGCTATTGGTTTATCAGTTTTATTTTTTTCTCTAATTGGTTTGGTTTTTGTTGATTTTAAAAATATCAAAAACCAAATTATTCTTTTTTCTGTCTTTATTTTTTTTCTTTACCAGGGTCAACTATTTGTTAAATGGACTCGTTTTATGTCACCTATATTTTTTATTTTTCCCCTATTAGCTACTTTTTTTATTTCTAAATTTAAAAATAAATTAGTTGTTTTAACTTTAGTTTTAATTTCAATTATTCCTGGGTTAGTTTTTTTTCAAAAATATTTTTATCAAGATATTCGTGTCCAAGCTTCAGATTGGATAATCAAAAATATTCCTGTCAATTCAAAAGTTCTTTCTGAATCTGGTAATGTAGTAAATCTACCAATTAAAAATTCAAATATAAATGTTACCAACTTTGACTTTTATAAATTAGATAACAATTTAGAATCTCAAATAAAATTAACATCATTAATTAGTGAAAGTGATTATATCTTAATTCCTTCTCGACGAGTTTTTAAAAACCAAAATAATTCGAATTTCCCCGATTCCCAAAATTATTATCACCAACTTTTTTCCGGGTCACTTGGTTTTTTAGAAATCAAAAATTTTTCTATTTCTAATAGTCTTTTTTTAGATTCCCAAAACGCTGAAGAAACTTGGTCAGTTTTTGATAATCCTACAATTAGAATATATAAAAAACAATGAAAATAAAAAAAGATATCTTTTTGCTTATTTTAGTTTTAATATTAGCTTTCTTACTAAGAACTACCAGTCTTAATTGGGATCAAAATCAACATCTTCATCCAGATGAAAGATTTTTGACTATGGTAGTTTCTGATATTAAATTACCTATTAATATTTTAAATTATTTTGATGCCAATACTTCATCCCTAAATCCTAGCAACCATAATTACGATTTTTATGCCTATGGTAATTTCCCTCTTTTATTAACTAAAATTGTTGCCACTATTTTTTCTCAAACTTCTTATAATCAGGTATTTTTAGTTGGTAGGATATTATCAGCTATTTTTGACACTGGCATCATCCTAATTCTTTATTTATTATCCAAACTTTTAGGATTTAAATCAAAAATAAGGTTATCTATTTGTTTTTTATATGCTCTTTCAATTTTCCCAATTCAACTTTCCCATTTTTTTACTGTTGATACTTTTACTGTATTTTTTTTGATTCTATCAATCTTTATTTTTTTAAAATTTTTAAAAACATCTAAATTTTTACATCTAATTTTTAGTGGAATTTTTTTGGGAATTGGTCTTTCCTGTAAAACATCAATCATTATTTTATTACCACTTTTTATTTTATTTATTTTTATAAAATCGGCTAAATTTAAAAAATTTATCTATCCTTTATTTTTTGTTTTATTTATTTTTTTAGCTTTTAGAATTTTTCAACCATATGCCTTTGATGGTATTTTAAAATTTTCTTCTCAATTTTTAAAATCAATTTTTTTAGCCCAAAATATGATCACTGGCCAATATCTTTATCCACCAAATATTCAATGGTATTCAACCATACCCATTATTCATCCTTTAATCAATATTTTTTTATTTGGTCTTGGTCCAGTTGTTTTTATTCTTTGTATTTTTGGTTTTTACCAAATTTTTATTAAGAACAAATCTTATAAAGATATTAACTTTTTATTTATTCTCCTTTCTATTTTTCTTTTTTTTATTTATCAAGGGGTTCAATTAGCTAAATACATGCGTTATTTTTATCCTGTTTATCCTCTATTAATAATTTTTGCTGGGGTTAGTTTACAAAAAGTTTCTCCTGTTTTAAAAAAAATAATTATTTTTTTGAGTATTATTTTTACCATGTTTTTTCTAAATATTTATTTTCAAGAAAATAGTCGAATAACCGCTTCAAAATGGATTTATCAAAATATCAAGTCTGGTTCTGTTTTAAGTTCCGAATATTGGGATGATTCACTTCCATTAAATTTAGATAATCAATATTTTAACTTAAATTACAAAATTATATCTCTGCCTTTTTTTGATTCAGATGATTCATTAAAATGGAATCAAATTAATCAATCACTTAGTCAAATTGATTATCTAATTCTTTCTTCCAATCGGCTTTGGCGTTCTATCTCCAATGATCAAAAAGACTATCCAATAACTTCTCAGTTTTACCAAGATCTTTTTAGTCAAAAAATAAATTTTAAATTAATTAAAGATTTTTATTCTTATCCAGGAATCAACTTACCTTTTCTTAAAAAATGTTTTTTAATCGGTTGGAGTGGTTATCCTAATTCTAATAATTCTTTTTTTAAGGTTGATCCAAATTGTGTTTATCCTGGAATCTATTTTAGAGATAATATTGCCGAAGAATCTTTTACTGTTTATGATCACCCTCAAGTTTTTATTTTTAGTCGTTTATAATAAAGAGTGATATGAATAGTCTAATTAAAAAACCAGGATTGTTATTTTGGCAACCCCAAAAAGATTATTTAAAAATATTTGATCACTCCCTTTTAGGAGAAATTGGTTTAATTATTTGTAACTATTCAATTTGGGTGTTTTTCTTTGTAGTTTCATATTTACTTATTCGTTATGATATTAATTTTTTTGGTCGTCTTTTTTTGATTACTCTTATTGCTGAATTAATTGAGAAATATTTAAAAAAACAAAAAATTTGGATTCGTCCCATGTTTAAACATCGTTCAGTTGCTCCAATTGGTTTGGTTAACTCCTGGTATTATTCTGGTTCTTTTCCATCAGGTCATACCATTAAAATGATTTATTTTTTATTATTTATTATTTCAACTCATATTATTTCTATCCCCTTATTTTTAGTTATAACTATTCCCTTACTTACATTTAGGGTTTTAGCTGGTTTCCACTACCCAATTGATATTATTGGAGGAATCGTTATTGGCTTTATCCTTTGGTTTTTTTCAAAAGATCTCACTTTTCCCATTTTTTTGAATAATTTTATTCAATCAATTTTTAACTTTATCTTTTTTATAAAATAGATTATGTTAGTTGATCTCAAATTTATTATTTGGTGGTGGTTAGTCATTTTTGGATTAGGTTTAGTTTCTTTTCCTTTAATTTTCTTAACTTTCAAAAATTTTTTTGATAAAGCTTATATTTTTTCCAAGATTTTTACCCCCATTATTATTAGTTTTTTTCTCCTTCTTTTAGGTGTTCTAAAAATTTTACCTTTTTCTCTTTTTTCAATTTATCTTTTGATATTTGTTTTAATAATAATTGATTTTATTTGTCTATTTAAAAATAAAAATTATTTATTATTCTTTAATTTTTTTAAAAAGAATTACAAAATTTTAATTCTAGAAGAAATTTTATTTTTAGTTATTTTAACAATCTGGTCTTTTATCCGTGGTTTTGCCCCCAACATTGAAGGTTTAGAAAAATACATGGATTGGGGCTTTATTAATTCTATCTTAAGATCGGACTTTTTACCCCCTCAAGATATGTGGTTTGCTGGTTCTAGTATTAATTATTATTATTTTGGTCATCTTATTTTTGCCATCTTAACTAAGATATCTGGTATTAGTTCTTCTATTACTTACAATCTTTCCATTGCCACAGTTTGTGCTCTAACATTTGTTGGTACTTTTTCACTAAGTTCTAATTTGGTTTTTTCTCTTATCAAAAAAATTGGTTTTAAAAAAATTATTTTAGCTGGATTTATTTCTGCTTTTTTATTGACCTTTGGGGGGAATCTCCATACTGTTTATAAATTAACCCAAAACTATACCCATAAAGATAAAATAAGTACTAATTATTGGTATCCCGATGCCACTCGTTTTATTGGTTATGATCCCGCCACCAATGATAAAACTATTCACGAGTTTCCTATTTATAGTTTTGTGGTTTCTGATCTTCATGGGCATATGAATGATATTCCTATTGTTCTTTTTTTTATGGCTTTTTTATTTCATTCTTTTTTAGTTTATTCACCTAAATTTTTAAATTGGAAATTTATTATTGGTTCGGGTTTTATCTTGTCCATAAACTATATGACTAATGCTTGGGATTTTGCCGTTTATGGCATTTTATTAGCGATTTTCACTTTATTTATTAATATCAAAAATAATTCCAAAAATTATTTTTATAAAACCGTTTTTAACGGCACTCTAGTTATTGTTTTTTGGTATATTTTTTCTCTTCCTTTTTCTCAAAATTTTAATCCCATGATGCAAGGTATTAGGATATCTGATTCTCATTCACCTTTTTATCAATTATTGATTCTTTATGGTGGTTTTTGGCTTATTTGTTTTCCTTTTTATATTTATTCTTTATTTAAGAAAAAATTATCCACTGCCGATTTATTCGTTATTGGTCTAATTTTAACTGCCACCATATTAGTTTTAATCCCTGAGTTTTTTTATATTAAAGATATCTATATTTATGAATATCGTCGAGCCAACACTATGTTTAAACTGGTTTATCAAGCTTTTATTTTATATTCTCTCAGTTCTGGTTACATCCTAATTCGATTATCTCAAACCAAATCTAAATTTTTGCTTTCTATTTATAAAATATTTTTTTCTATTATTTTTGTCTCTCAATTAATCTATCCTTATTTTGCTATAAAATCATATTATTCATTTAAGACCTATCAAGGCTTAAATGGTCTAGTTTATTTAAAAAATCTTTACCCTGATAATTTTACTGCTATAAATTGGATTAACCAAAATATTTCTGGGAATCCAATAATGTTAGAGGCTGTGGGTGATAGTTACACCACCTACAACCAAATTTCTTCATCTACTGGTTTGCCTACTATTCAAGGTTGGATAGTTCATGAATGGTTGTGGCGTGGTGGTTATGATCTTCCCAAAATTCGGCAAGACGATGTTTTGACCATTTATGAATCAAAAAATTTAGATGAAACTAAAGAATTATTAGTCAAATATAAAGTAGAATATATTTTTGTGGGGAATAAAGAATATGAAAAATACCCTCAATTAAATCCAGAAAAATTTAAAAATATTGGGGCTAAAGTTGTTTTTCAGTCTGGTAAAACTCAAATTTACCAACTATAGTAGATCTACATGGAAAATATTTTAGAAGGTTTAAATCAAGCTCAAAAGGAAGCGGTCACTTATACTGGTGGACCCTTACTTTTATTAGCTGGTGCGGGATCAGGAAAAACTCGAGTTTTAACTCATCGAGCGGCTTATTTTATCCAAAAAAAAATAGCCAAACCAAGCCAAATTTTACTTTTAACTTTTACTAACAAAGCTGCTGAAGAAATGAAAAATCGTCTGTCAAAAATTATTCCAAAGACCTATAACTTACAATCTAATAATTTCTTTGCAGGAACTTTTCACTCTTTTTGCTGTCGAGTTTTAAGAGTTGACGGTCATTATATCGGCCTACCTCCAAATTTTGTTATCTATGATACCGATGATCAAGAAAATTTAATTAAATCAAGTTTATTGGAATTAAATTTAAACCCAAAAGAGTTTAAGCCTTCAAGTATTTTATATTTTATTGAAAACTCCAAAAATACTTTTCAAACTCCCTCTGATATGGTCAATCAATCTCATGGTTTTTGGCAAGAATATGCCAGTAAAATTTATGGCGTTTATCAAAAAAAATTAGATGAATTTCATGCTTTAGATTTCAATGATCTTCTTTTCAAAACTATTCAACTTTTTTTAGATCATCCAAAAGTGCTTGAAAAATATCAAGACATATATCCATTTGTTTTAGTTGATGAATATCAAGATACTAATCAAATTCAATATCTTTTAACCAAACTTATTTCTCAAAAAAATCAACAAATTACAGCTGTTGGTGACGCCTCTCAATCAATTTATGGTTGGCGTGGAGCTGACTTTAAAAATTTGATGAATTTAGTTAGTGATTTTAAAAATACCAAAATAATTAATCTCGAACAAAATTATAGATCAACTCAAATAATTTTAGATGCCGCCAATTCTGTTATTGCCCAAAACAATTCTCATCCAGTTTTAAAACTCTTTACCAAAAAAATATCCACTGACAAAATAAAATTATATGAAGCTGAATCAGAAGTAAATGAGGCCGAATTTATTGCTCAAAAAATTAAGTTTATTTACGAGAATCAAAAAATTCCTTATCGCCAAGTTGCGGTTCTTTATCGAATGAATGCTCAATCTCGGGTAATTGAAGAAGCCTTTCTAAAAGAAGGTATTCCTTATGTTCTTATCGGTGGTACTAGATTTTATGAAAGAGCCGAAATTAAGGATATTTTAGCTATGCTTCGTTTTGCTACTAATCGAGTCGACAAAGTTTCTTCTAATCGTCTTGATAAAATTTTTGGTAAACGTCGCCAAGCCGTTTTTTTAGAGCATCTTAATAAGATAAATATTAAAGATCTTGATTCTCTTCAAATTTTAGAATCTTTAATAATTGGATCTGGTTATCTTGAGCGTTTCAATCCAAAAGATGAAGATGATCAAAAACGAATTGAAAACATTAAAGAATTGAAATCAGTGGCTACTACTTTTCCCAAAATTAGTGATTTTTTGGAAAATATTTCTTTAGTCCAACAGGAATATTCATTGCAAGAAAAGAATAAGAAAAAAGAAAATCGAGATGGAGTTAGACTGATGACTCTTCATGGAGCTAAGGGATTAGAATTTGAAGTTGTTTTTCTAGTTGGTTTTGAAGAAGGGATTTTACCCCATTCTCGTTGTTTGATTGAAGAGTCAGAAATTGAGGAAGAACGTCGTCTTTGTTATGTTGGTATTACTCGGGCCAAAGATTATTTATATATTTCTTATGCCACTCGTCGACTCTATTTTGGCAAAAGTTCTCTTAACGAACCAAGCCGCTTTTTAAACGATATTCCTGCTGATTTGGTAGAATTTGATGAGTCAGTGGTTATTCGAGATTATCGTCGTCCCAAAAAAGATGATGACCATGATCTCGTCTATGATCCTGATATTTATTAAACTATTAATTAAAATTATGCCATTTAAAATAAAATATTTTAAAGATAAATTTATTGATGACAACTATAAAAAGAGTTTAGATGAATTAAATCAGTTTTTTGGTTTTAATTGGATTTACAATACCCCAAAAATTTTTATAATTGAAAGCCGTAAACAATTTGATCAATTATTAAATCGTAAAACTGAAAATTGGTTAGTTGGAAATGCTTCAAATTATTCAATTCATCTTTTAGATCGAAATAAATTTGAAACTGAATCAGATTATAAATATTCAGACGAAAAATATATTGCCCTACTAAAACATGAATTATGCCATTTATTTTTTAGTAAGGTTTCAAATGGAACATATAACCCAAAATGGCTTAATGAGGGAACAAGTCTTTACCTTTCTAATCAAAATAAATTAAGAAAAAAAATACCTGATAAATTTAGAAATTTTTTAAAATTTTATGCAAAAGATGTTGTTGGTAAAGATACTGTTTATGATGAATCTGGTTTTGTAGTAGAAACTTTAGTTAAAAAATTTGGTAAAAAGAAAATATTAAATCTTATTAAGTCATGTAGTATTTCAAATACAAAAGATAAATTTAAAAAATCTTTTAAAGATATTTATGGTTTTGGTTTAAACTACACCAGTCTTAATAGACTATACCAACCAAAATTATGATTACTAAACTTTTAGATGAATCTTACAAAATTAAATACAATGAATTGATTAAACATCCAGTCCAGACTTGGGAATGGGGAGAATTTCAAAAAAGCCAAGGGCATTCTATTTTTCGTTTTGGTGTTTTTGATCAAGACAAAATAATATCGGCCTATACTGTTAGTTTTCATAAAATTCCCAAAACTAAATATTCCATCGGTACTATCTTGCGAGGACCAAAAGTTAATAGTGAAATGTTAAAAAATATTAAAAAAGTCGCTCAAGAGCAAAACGCAATTTTTGTAAAATTTGAACCAGATTTATCCAAAACGGAATTTGATATGAACTTTCCAGATATTAAAATTTCCCCAAAAGTTGCTTTTTACCCTAATACTTTCTTAGTCGACTTAACTCAGAGTGAAGATAAACTTTTAGAAATTATGCATTCTAAAACCCGTTATAATATTCGTGTCGCCAATCGTTATGGAGTTGAAGTTAAAGAAATCACCAATGATAAAGGTTTTGAGACTTATTTAAAATTGTTGTTTGATACCACCAAACGCCAAGGTTTTTATCTTCATACTCAAAAATATCATCGCGACATGTGGAAAATTTTGAAGAAAACTGATATTCCTCATATTATGTTGGCCTCGTATCAAGGTAAAGTATTATCTGCTTTTATGTTGTTTAAACTAAAAAATCAGCTTTTTTATCCTTACGGCGCTTCTTTAGATATTAATAGGGAAGTTATGGCCCCCACTTTACTTATGTGGGAGTCAATTAAGTTAGGTCAAAAAATGAAATGCAAAACTTTTGATATGTGGGGTTGTCTTGGTCCAGATGCCAAAGAAGGGGAAAACGGTTTTGGTTTTCATCGCTTTAAACAAGGGTTTAATGGTCAGCCTTTTCAATATGTTGGGACTTATGATTTTGTTATCAAACCACTACTTTATCAAGTTTATAATTTTGTTGATAAATATCGCTGGAAACTTCTCCGCCTCAAAGCCTCAATTCTAAGAAAATAATTTTATTGTGGTGGACAAAAAGTGAGAGAATATCTCAACTTCGTGTCCACCACAATGTCAATAAAGGATTATTCTGATGTTTTCATTTTGGGCATGTCTGTAGGGGCTGTAGGGCTATAATAAGGAAGGGAATCTGGAATTTGTCGAACTCCCAAAGCCGTAGCCACCCTGCCGACAATATCACCTCCGACTTGTTGTCTGATTGTGTTGTATTCAGAAACCGCCTCATTCCAATCCTGTACTGCAGAATTGATTTCATTATACGATTCCTGAACAAAATCCATAGTGTCTTTCAGAGAATTTTCATCAATTCCCTCTAGAGGTGCCTCAGTAAACTGATTTACATAACTGGAAATATTGATAGCCAAACCAGTCGGTGTCGCCCCGTTTTGGACCAGTTCATTAAGGTCAATTTTACTTGGGTCAATAGGCTGATTGTCATCATTAGTGTAATACTGTTGTTGCTCAGCTATTTTGGTCCCATAGTTGTTCAGCGCGTCCCGATAAGCCTGTGTTTTGGCAACATCCGCTGTCAGGTAGGCCTGATACATATCCATGTAATTTTGGATTTTATTGTATCCCAAGCTTAGGGCAGTGTAGCCGTTAGCCGCTGCCTTCTGAGCATTTTGATAGGCAGTGATCAACTGATCATACTTGTTGACTACCATACAGCCACTGAAAAGTAACATTATAGTCATCAATACGAGCATTAGGGCTAGAATCTTTTTCATTTTAATTACCTCCATTATTTTTTTCATTCCATAGTTTTCTTAAAACTTCATCGGTTTCTTTGGTTAAAATCTCGACAGCTTTGTCAAAATCGTCAAAATTTGCATAGATTGCTGCGTCTTCCATAATTGGTTTGTATTTTCCTAGCGTTAACCAAGTCAAATCCTTAGAAATTTCAATTATGATTCGATCATCTTCTGGGTCAACATCAGGTCGGATTAGCCATACTATTGCTCTTCTATCTTCCTTATCACCAAGTTCGATATACCGACCCCAATCTCTGGCCCAAATCAGCTCATCGTCGTAAGGGCCGTTATCTTTTACTCCTTTCTGGATCACAATAGCTACTTCAGCAATATGATCTTTTCGAAGCTGTTCCAATATCGCATCCGCATATTTGATCGTGTCCAATTCAAGATAACCATCCGGATCAACCACCCAGTATTTTCCCAAAGAGGGGAATGAGGGTTGTTTTTTAGTATTGTCGGTTCCATTTGGTGTACTGCAGGCAAAAAGATTTAAGCACATTATCAAAATGAGTGCTGAAATCATTAATTTCTTGATCATTCAGTATCACCTTTTTTCTGCTTTTCGATTATCCAATGAAGTACTTGCAGGCCTCTTTCAGAGCAACCGACACGACCTCCTCCGGCACAAGCACAAGCACAGGCACAACTGAATCCGCTGCCTGAAAAACTACCGCCGCCACCTCCTGACCTTCCACTTCCGCCGCCAAAGCCACCAATGAATCCGCCGCCGCCATAACCGTCACCATCACCTCCTCCGACAATCAGGCAGATTAAACCAAAAATTAAAAATAGTCCGATAATAACTGCAAAAACAATTAAGACAATCATTCCTGTAGAATCATCGTAATTTGGTTCATCCACTATCTCTTCAGTCTGGAGTTGGGGATAAGAATCTTTGTTGGCGGTAATCGTAATTGTATTTGCTTTAGCACTGGTTTCCATTTTCTCGGTGATAAACACAGCTTGTTGATCATCTTTACTGGTCGGATCAGGGCTGATTTCTATCACCTTAATATTTTCCAGGTTGACGATTACCTTTAATTCCGAAATGGTTGCATATTCAAACCATCCCGGTCGGAATTTGAAGCTAATATCTTCATCTGATTTATAAGCCATCGATCGTTGTCTGACCGTAAAGGTGAATTGGAACCGTTCTCCCTTTTTTGGCAATCGGCTGAAACCCAAATGCACCAAGGAATTACTTTCCTTTATCGCCTTAACATCAGAAAACATTTCTGTTGGTCCGTAGCTGATTAAATCAAAATTTTGATTAGCAACTCCTATTTCTACATATGGAATATCATTAGTAAAATCAGTCGTTGCTTCGTAATCGAAATCATACTTAATCAACAGACTGCCGTCAGATTGTGGGTCAATTGTTATTGTTAATTCATGGATAATGTCCGGCGGAATCGCAGCAAAAGCCAAATTTGGTGTTAAACAGACCAGAACCATTATCACCGCCAGAATCACAAATATCTGGGTCCAGATTTTATTTTTCATGGTTTAGGCCTCCTTTTTTAAGGCACATTGGCCTTTGTAGGTATACTTTCTTTGGATTTTGTGGCAAATCTTGTGTTTCCAAATGTGTTTCCAAGTGTCCTTGAGCATATTGCCGAGAATTGTCCCATCAAGCCAACTTTGGCATGGAATAACATCTCCGTTTGGAGCTATCGCCATATTGGAAGCGCAGGCCCCGCAAATAGGTGTACTCGGCAGGCCGATCTCATCGATTTCCTTCGGTATCATCCATCCAGGTGAGGTAAAGCCGATATCTATGGCTAGTTCGTTACAAACCACCACAGCTTTGGCTAAAACCTGTTTCATTTCCTCATAGCTTAGAGCATTTCCTCCGGCCATTTCTTTTTCTGCTCCGCCTGTTGGAATCAATCCCGAGCAGGTAACACAGCGCACTCCCAACTGGTGCAAAAAGGCCAGTGTTTGGTTGTAATTCTTATTCAGTTCCAGCAAAGGTGTATTTACCGAGATCATCAGCCCCGCCTCCAGCGCATTTTTGATTCCTTCCACTGTTTTTTGCCACGCGCCTTTAGTGTTAACCAATTTGTCGTGGATTTTCGGATCGTAGGAATACAAAGTAATTTGAATTCCGTCAAGACTAGCTTCGTAAAGTTCTCTGGCCAGTTCCCGCGTTAACAGATATCCGTTGGTGTTGATTCTGGTTATAAACCATTTTGCATGTTCGACCAGTTCAACAATGTCGTGCCGAGTCAGTGGTTCGCCGCCCGTGAATGTCAACATCGGAATTCCTGCCTGGCGACACTTGTCGATGATCATTTTCCACTGACGTGTCGATAAAGGTTTGTTCAGATTCATCATTTCTTGGTCCTGAGCGTAGCAAACACCACAGTCAAGCGGACAACATTTTTTGCCTTTAAGTGTCATTGGTGCCACCAATAAATCCATTCGCTGAGGTCCAGTAGCATGTTTCAGATAATTATCCAAACTCATACCATTCATCAGTTCTTCAGGCAAGTCATTCCCTTGGCCGATATCAATTGCCAAAGTCACTAATTGTCGCAGATCCAAGCGAATTCTATCTTCGCTTACCTTAGGGTAATAACGTTTGACTTGACGCACTGTTTCCTTTTCAATTGCCTTCACTTCTTCCATGGAAACCTCTCGGTTGGTTGGGCAACGCTTGACCAGTTCTTGGATAAAAATCCTCAAAATTACTGCAAAGGCGTGGCCGACATTAATTAGATAATAACCTTGGACAACCAACAGACTGTCAGGATCATGCCAAAAAGACGGCTTTGGAGGAATCAGATGCAGTCTAACCACACCTGGCCCTTTCGGATCGAATGTAGCATGAACTACCCCTTGTTTATAGGTCGTTACCTTTCGATGATACAACATGATGTTATGACGTAGTGTTCTTGCCTTACAATGGCACATATTGAACCATTGTTTAAGGTTCAGTTTCATGTTTTAAGCTCCCTTCATTTTTAATCCTCTTGATGAGGTCATAACTAAAACCTATATAATTAAATTTCAGTTAAGACCTCATCAAATACCCTTTTTATTTAAATTAATTAATCCTTTATTGTTAAAGTACATAAAATAGACCATAATTTGCAATTAAATTTGGAGTATTTTGTCGCAATTATACTACAAATATTATTGTTTTTATACCTATAACAAAAAAATACAGTCAATTAAAACTTTTAAATCACTTCTCCACCTCAAAGCCTCAATTCTAAGAAAATAATTATTCTTCCACCACCACTTTATCATTTGGGATACTGGGTGAGTGAATTGACAACATTTCACAATCTTCCAAAAATTCTCCCATAACTATATTATTTACATCAATAAAAATAAAATCTCCTGCGTTTAATAAATTAGGTCTATTATTTATCCAATAATTTGCTTTGCCTTTTAAAACAATATTTAGTTCTATTTTTTTCTGATGATAATGTTTTTTACAAACATGACCTTTTTCATGGAAAGTATATAGAATCTCTAAATTGTCTGTCTTACATGGATGACCTTTTTTAAAAAATGACCCCACAAACCATCTTCGTGTGTCTTTAAAATCACTCATCTTTCCAGCAAAATACTTTCCATTTTTTAATTTTTTTATATTCATGTCAATAAATGAAGCGAGAGTGAAGTAAAAAGAAAGAAGAAAATTGTTTGTATTTTTAAAATACATCTTTTTTCCTTTTTCTTTACCTCACTCTCTTATATTTTTAAAATTGCTTCAATCGCACAGTTGCTTTTTATTATGCGATTAACACAATCTAATTTTCGGGTTATGAAGAAGAATATAACATCACAGGTACGTGATTGCGACATTATTTTGTTTACAATAAACGCGCATTCACTGCAAACCTTCTCCATATCCTGTAGTTCTCCTGGGCAACCTTCCCCGTTTTCCTACATATCGATCATGCACTCAAACTACGTCTAATTTGAATGAGAGGTTGAATTAGCCGAGTATAACACTACATATGGTGAATTTTCAATTTTTGCTTTAAAATACACTATGTCTGCAAGTAAACTTTCTATATCCGATCTTGACCATATTGCCAAGCTTGCCCGTATCGATCTAACTGAATCTGAAAAAAAAATCTTTTTACCCCAACTCGAATCCGTTATTGAATATTTTGATGTTTTAAATAAAGTTAATACTGACGGCATCGAGCCAACTTTTAGAGTTAATGATCAATCAAATGTTTTAAGACAAGATGAAATTAAAAAATCTCTGTCAGTTGACGATGCTTTAAGTGGAGCTGCTCGTACTAAAGATAATTATTTTGTAGTTACTAGAACTATTAAAAATGGCAAATAATATGGATTTTACCAAACTTACCATTAATCAATTACGTCAAGGGTTGTTAGATAAAAAATTTACTGCCACTCAAATTGTCCAATTTTTTTTAGAAAGAATTAAAACCATCGATCCTCAAATTAAAGCCTTTATTACTATTACTGATAAAATTGCTTTAAATCAGGCAAAAATTATTGATGAAAAGATTAAAAATGGCAAAGAAATAGGGAAATTAGCTGGTTCAATTATGGCCGTCAAAGATATCTTCCTTACCAAAGATATTGAAACTACTGCCTCATCCCAAGTTTTAAAAGGTTATATCCCTAAATATTCCTCAACCGTTTATCAAAAATTAATTGATCAAGATGCCATTTGTATTGGCAAAACCAACACTGACCCTTTTGCCTTTGGTGGTTCCACTGAAAATTCTGGGTTTTTTACAACCAAGAATCCTTATGATTTAACTCGTATTCCCGGTGGTTCATCTGGTGGCTCAGCCGCTGCTCTTGCTGCTGGGTTATGCACTTTTGCCCTCGGTACCGACACTGGTGGATCTATTCGTTTACCAGCTTCTTTGTGTGGTGTTTCTGGTCTTAAACCGACCTATGGTCTTAATTCACGTTTCGGGATTACTGCTATGGCTTCCTCTTTTGATTGTCCTGGAGTTTTTGCCAATTTTGTCCAAGATTTGGCCATTCTTACCAATATCACGGCAGGCCAAGATTTACATGATGCCACCTCAATTTCTAATCCAGTTCCAGATTACCAATCTTTATTAAAAAAAACTGATTTAAAAGGTTTAAAAATTGGTCTTCCAAAAGAATATTTTACTAATGATATTAATCAGGAAGTTAAAGATAGTGTTATGACTGCTGCCAAAGTTTTTGAAAAGAAAGGTGTCACTTTAATTGATGTTTCTCTACCTAGTACTAACTTAGGCATTGCTGTTTATTATATTTTGGTTCCTTCAGAAATTTCTGCCAATATGGCTCGTTATGACGGAATTCGTTTTGGTCAATCAAATACAGATTCATCAGATATTATTTCCTACTATATGAAAACTAGAGGTCAATTTATGGAACCAGAAGTTAAACGTCGTATTATGATTGGAACCTATGCCTTATCTTCAGGTTACTATGATGCTTATTACACTAAAGCTGCTAAAGTTAGAACTTTAATTAAAAAAGAATTTACTGATGTTTTATCCAAAGTCGATGTAATTTTAGCCCCAGTTTCCTCAACAACAGCTTGGAGAGTTGGTGAAAAAGTTAACGATCCTCTTAAAATGTATTTAGTTGATGCTTATACGGTTTGTGTCAATGTTGCCGGTATTCCCTCAGTCGCTCTTCCTTGTGGTCTTGATTCCCAAAATCTTCCCATTGGTTTTCAATTAATTGGTAACTTTTTTGAAGAATCAAAAATTCTTTCCATCGCTCACCAATATCAACAAGTTACTGATTTCCACTTCCAAAAACCAAAACTATGAAAATTACCCCTATTATTGGTCTTGAAGTCCATGTTGAACTAAAAACCAAATCAAAAATGTTTTGCGGTTGTGATGCCCAACATTTTCATGTCGACCCCAACACTCATACTTGTCCTGTCTGCCTTGGTCTTCCTGGAGCTCTCCCAGTTCCTAATATCACCGCTTGTCAGTGGTGTATAAAACTTGGGCTTGCTCTTGGTTGTATTCCCAACAAAACTAGTTTTTTTGAAAGAAAAAATTATTTTTATCCAGATCTGGCTAAAGGTTATCAATTAACCCAACTTGAAAAACCTTTTGTCATCAATGGCAAGATCAATATTGATGGACAAGAAATTCGTATCAATCGGGCCCATATGGAAGAAGATACTGGTAAATCGGTTCATATTAGTGAAAATGGAGAGGATCTAACTCTTATTGATTACAATCGATGTGGCGTACCTTTGGTCGAAATCGTCTCCGAACCAGACATTACTTCTCCTCAAATGGCCAAAAATTATCTTCTAAAAATGCAACAAATTATCCGATATATCGGTATTTCTGATGCTGATATCGAAAAAGGTAGCATGCGTTGTGAACCAACTGTTAATCTAAAAATAGAAGAAGATAACGAAACTTTTTACACTCCACTTGCTGAAATCAAAAACGTCGCCTCTCTTACCGGTGTATTAAATGCTATTCAATTTGAAATAGACAGACAGACAAAAGAATTTAAACAAAATCGTGAAGAAAAATCGAAAACCAACAAGACTACTCGTGGTTGGGATGCTGTCAAAAATAAAACCTTTTTACAACGCGAAAAAGAAGGTTCTTCTGATTATCGTTATTTTCCCGAGCCCGACATTCCCCATATTACTTTTACTGATGAACAAATTAATGAAATTAAAAAATCCATTCCCGAGCTTCCTGATGAAAAAATCAAAAGATATAAAAAAGATTTCGGTCTTAATGATTATGATGCTGATTTACTTACTCAAGATATAAATTTTGCTGCTAGCTTTGAAAAAGCTATTGGTGGTAAGCCCACAGTTGAAATGGCCAAATTTATTGCCAATCTTTTTATTGGATCTCTTAAAACTCAACTAAATGAAACTCAAAAAGAAATAAATATCGAAAAAATAAATCCAGATTTTTTTCAAAATTTATTTAATTCTGTTTCTAAATCAAAAATCTCTATCACTGTTGCTAAACAGGTGATTGTTGAAAGTTACATTAAAGATAAAGATCCAGTCGAAATTGCCAAAAGTAAGGGATTGATTCAAGTTTCTGACTCTGGCGAAATCGAAAAAATTGCTCAAGAGGTGATTGACCAAAATCCAAAAGCGGTTGAAGATTACAAAAAAAATCCCGCTTCTGTTGGCTTTTTAATCGGTCAATTAATGAAATTCTCTCACGGCTCCGCCAATCCTCAAATAGCCAAAGAAATATTAGAAAAATTATTAAAATAAATGATCAAATTTCCTCTAACAGATACAGAAATCAAAGACATTGTCACTAAATTAAAAAAACTAAAACCTGGGTTTTTACCATTAGAACTTTTTAATCAATTCAGCCGTCTCAAAGTAACTATCACTATTGAAGTTGTACCACTTTGCTTAGACCCAAACGGTAATATTATGGTTGTTTTATTTAATCGGGGATCAGACGACCTCTGGTGGCCAAATGAATTTCATACCCCTGGCGCTTGTTTATTACCTAATGATATTTCCAAAAGTCAATGGGGCTTACCTACCCTAGCTTTTACTCGTCTAAAAAACACCGAGCTTAAAGGAATAAAGTTAATTGGGAAACCGATTTTTATTAATAATCATAATCGCCAAACCAGACGTGGTCCCGAATCAGTTCATGTTTACATCCAAGAAGTTAATTACAAGTCGGCTAAATCTCATCTTTTCCCAGTTGATAATTTGCCCGACAATATGATGGATCACCAAATCAATATGATTAAAAAATGTGCTCAAATTTTTAAATCAAATCATGTCTAAACTAAAAACAAAACATTTCCTAATTTTTTTTGGAGTTGTTATTTTGATTTTATTTTTAGTTCGCTTTCTTTCCCCTGAAGATTCTTGGGTCTGTCAAAATGGAGAATGGATAAAACACGGTTCGCCCACAGTTGAACAGCCAACTACTAAATGTGACACTAAATAAGTTTTTCCAATTCGATTAAATTTTTTATTTTTGTAATTCCGTCAATTTTTTCTTGATCATTTTTTCTATCTAACCAAAAAACTTGAAATCCTCCAAAATCTCTTAATTTTTTCACCACTTCTTTTCTATCATCAATTATTATCGCCCCTTTTGGTAATTTTTCTAAAAAACTATTATCCAATTTTCTTCTTGATATAAAAATTTGATCTTTATCTAAGAGGTCAATTAAAGGCGATATTTTTCTTCCTTGATAATCATCAAACCCCTCCGAAAAAATTCCCAATAAATAATCTTTTTTTAATCTTCCAAAAACCGATTTGACTTCTGGAAATAACGCATCTCTATAATATTTTTCTTCTACAAATGGGTTTGTTCTTTTTTTCTCGTCAACTTTAAAAAAATTATGGATGAATCCCATTAATTCATTTGGGTGATAATCACTGTATTTTTCTAAAGTGTTTTTATACTCTTCTTTTGCCTTAACAATCTCTTCTAAAGATGATCCTATTGTATCCGCTATTTTTTGATAAAAATTTTTGGCCATTGGGTGGACATCTATCAATGTATCATCAATATCAAACAAAATTATTTTTTTAACCATGTCTATATTTTACCGTAAACCTAATTGCCTTTTTAAGTTAAAATAATCTAGTGGCCAAAATAACCAAATTAGATTTAAAACGTTACGAACTAATGTATAACAATTTTGATGGGGGACATGATAAAAGACATTGTCTTTTGGTTAGAAAAATGGCTGTCAAATTAGCTAAAAAATATTTACCAAACAAAATAGAGTTAGTCTATATTGCCGCTACACTACATGATATCGGTATTTCAATTGATCGAGAAAATCACGAAAGTAATGGTGAAAAAATAATTCGTCAAGATAAATATTTAAAAGACAATTTATCATTAAAAGATTTTGAAGAACTTTGCCATGCCGTTAAAGAACATCGGGCTTCTACTGGCAATCCTCAAACTATTTTAGCTAAAATTATCAGTGATGCTGACCGAGGTGGTGGTTCACCTAACACTAGCGAAGCTTTTACTCGTGCCTATAATTATGGTTTAAAAAATTTTCCAAAGTTAACTAAAAATGAACAAATTTTAAGGTCAGCCAAACATCAAGTAAACAAATTTAGCCAGGGTAGTTATGGTCGTCGCACTTATTTTCCTGAAACCGAAAAACGTCTAAAAAAAGTTTATGACCCAATAATTAATGCTTGGAAAAAAGGAGATTTAAAATATCTCAAAAGTCTAATCAAGACCTTGGTAAAATAACTCAGTGGACAAAAACCTTCAAAGAAACTTTTTAGACGAATATCAAAAGCTAAATATTGAACAAAAACTAGCCGTTGATACTATTGATGGTCCAGTTATGGTTATTGCTGGTGCTGGTACTGGTAAAACTCAAACCATAGCTCTTCGTATTGCCAATATTTTAGACAAAACCGATACTAATCCTAGTTCAATCTTGTGTCTTACTTATACTGATGTGGCTACCAATAACATGCGAAATCGTCTTTTGAATATGATTGGCCCCGATGCTTATAAAGTAAAAATCTGTACCTTCCACTCATTTTGTAATGATATTATTACCTCAAATCCTCAATTTTTCCCTTTTGCTGTCTCAAATCTTAAAGCCATTGATGACTTGGAAACCATCGAAATAATCAAAAAAATTATCGATGGTCTCAAGAATAATTCACCTCTTATTAGTTGGGGTGACCGATATTCTTATCAAAAAAGTATTCTCGATTGTCTTCATTTGGCCAAAAGGGAAAATATAGATTCCTCAACTCTTTTAAAATTAATTGCTGACGAAGAAGTATTTTTCAAAGATTGTGCCGATTCTATAACGAAGTTAATCAATATTAGAGCTACTAAAAACAATTATTCTGCTATCAATCAAATTTTTGATGAATTAGAGAATTCTCCTTCAATTTCTGTCAACCTCAAAAGTCATATTAAAATTATCAGAAGTTCTAGTGACAATCTTAGCCAAGTCAAAACTGAAATCAGAAAATTTTACCAAGACCTTGCCAAAAATATTCCCAAACAAATCGAATTTGTCAAAATTTTTGATCTTTATCAACAAGAACTTAGCAAAAGATCACTTTATGATTATGAAGATATGATTCTGTTTGTCATTGATGCTTTTACTAAAAATCCAGATCTTTTGTTAAATTATCAGGAAAAATATCAATATATTTTAGTCGACGAATATCAAGATACCAATTCATCTCAAAGCAAAATAATCGATATGTTGGGTAGTTTTTATGACAATCCTAATATTTTTGTAGTCGGTGATGATGATCAATCAATTTTTAGGTTTCAAGGTGCTTCAATTGAAAATATTTATAATTTTTACCAAAAATATAATCCCAAAAAGATTGTCTTAAAAAATAATTATCGAAGTCACCGACTTATTCTAGAATCATCAGAAAGCGTCATTAGTCGCAATAAAAATCGCATTGCTAATTTAATCACCGACGTTGACAAAACTTTAATTGCTAATAAAGATTATGACCCTGATCCAATTAATTTAATAACCTTAAATTCCAATATTGAAGAAGATTATTATGTAGCTAAAAAAATTTCTGAGCTTATAAAATTAGGAGAGAGCCCAAATGAAATTGCCATTTTGCTTCGTAAAAATCGTGATGCTGATGAATTAACCAAAATGTTGTCTGCTTTTGAAATCAAATTTTTTCTTCCCTCAGATTCCAATATTCTCAAAAATCCCATCATTATTCAGTTGATTAAATTATTAGAATTTATAGACAGTCCTGCTTCTAGTGAATCGGTTTACCATGTTTTAGCCGCTCCTTTTATCAAACTAAATTCCCTCGATCTTTTAAAAATTGTTAAATCAAAAAACCTGTCTGCCGGTAGGCAGGTTGTTCTTTCTGATTTAATCTTCAATCAACCATTAATTGATAAGCTTGAAATTTCCGATAAATCTAAGCACATACTTTCTAAATTTGGCCGCAAAATTGCCAAAACCAGAGTTGATTTAGAAAACTATCCTTTAGAAAAAGTCTTAAATAAAATCTTTAAAAGATTTAGAATCCTAAAGTATTTATTGGCCAAAAACGATATTGAATCACTCAATCAAGTCCACGCTTTTTATCAACTTTTAAAAGACACTGTCACTAAAAAAGATCTTTCTTTGTCAGAATTTATTGATCGAATTCATTTATATATTGAAAACAAACTTTCAATTTCTTCACCCTCTATTAATTATGATTCAACCGATTCCATCAAAATTCTAACTGTCCATGGAGCCAAAGGTCTTGAATTTAATCACGTTTTTATTTATCGTTTACTTGAGGATTCTTGGGAAAAACAGCGAGATTTTAATAAACTAAAATTACCTTTTGGAATCCTCTCAAGCGAAATCACCAAAAGTATTGAAGATGATTATGAAGAAGACCGTCGTCTTTTTTATGTCGCCCTTACCCGAGCCAAAAAACAAATTTATCTTTCATTTTCTCAATATAAAGAAAATGGTAAAAACCAAAATCCATCTGTTTTTGTTTCTGAAATTGATAATCATTTAATTGAGAATATAGAGTTTAAGGATAAAGAAATTGCTCTAAAAACCTATTATCAATTTACTGATATAGATCATGACTTAAAACCAGATCTTGCTACTTATCTAAAAGATTATCTTGCCAATCATTATAAATTTAATGTTTCTCATCTTAATTCTTATCTTCGTTGCCCACTTTGTTTTTATTACAAAACCATTTTAAGAATTCCCCAAAACAAACAGAAATTTAGCAGTTTTGGAACCGCTATTCATAGTGCTTTGGGTTCTCTTTATCAAAAAAAATCCCTCAAAGATGTATTAATTATTTTTGAACAAAGTCTCAAAAATGAACGTTTACCAAAGTCTGATTTCAAATGGTGTCTTGAGGTTGGCCGTCAACTTTTGACAGATTATTTTGACCAATATAAAGGCTCAATCAAAGAAGGGAATATTTCTGAGTATAATTTTGCCGCCGATAATATTGTCTACGAAGGTATCCCTTTAACTGGAAAGATTGATCTGATTCAGAAAGATCAAAATAACAAAATAACTGTTGTCGATTTCAAAACTGGCAATGTTGACAATAAATATAAAGAACTTTCGTCAACTGGAGACTATTACCGTCAAATTGTTTTTTACAAATTATTACTCGATCTCAAAAACGACCCTAGACTCCAATTTAATCAAGGTTTTATAGATTTTGTGGAAAAAAGTAAACTCAAAAAGTCTTTTATTAGAAAAGAAATTAATGTCACTGACGACGATTTAAATAATTTGAAACAACAAATCAAAGATGTTTACCAAAAAATCTTAAATTTAGAATTCTTTGAAATTGGCAAAGAATGTAAAGATAGAGATCATCTCCATTATCTGCTTAAAAAATAAAAGGCAGATCAACACAAAAGTGCATCAATCTGCCGATTTAAGTTTAATTGTTTGACTAAAAATTAATATCAAGGTCTACCTCATCTCCCACATTTTGGATTACATCACTTAATGAACGTGTTTCATTAGGAAAAGCAGATTTTAATTGATTTGTAAAATATTCAACTTCTTCATCATTTTTTATTTTTATCTTCTGTTCGAGATTTATAAGTAATATTAGGCTAAATGGAAAAACAAGAATCAAACATAATATTATGAAGAAAATTATTGACAAGCTAGATGCCCCATATTTTCTCCATTCTTTTATATTTTTTATTTCGCCAGCCAAAGGTACTAGTTGTGCTGTAAGGCCTATTATTACCAATAAAACAATTATTTCCCATTTCATTTTTCTACCTCCCTTTTTAGTTAAAGTGCTAGCCAAAACAATCTACCCACATTATATATCTTATATATCCAATAAATAAACGCTGATATATAATCAGTCATGAAAGTTAAATTAAAAAGATTTGATAAATCCTTGTCTCTCCCAATTCACAAAACCATTGGTTCTGCTGCGGTTGATCTTTGTTCCAGAATCGATATGGAAATTAAACCAAAAGAAATTGCCTATATTCCCATGAATGTAGCAGTAGAAATCCCTAAAGGTTATTTTATTATGTTAGTTACCAGAAGTTCTACCCACAAACTTGGCCTTATGAGTATTAATGGAATTGGAGTGATGGATCAAGATTATTGCGGTGATAATGATGAATATCATTTTGCTGCTTATAATTTTACTGATCAAATAGTTAAAGTTGAAAAAGGAACTCGTTTAGTCCAAATAGTTTTGGTTAAATATGAAAAATTTGAAATAGAAGAAGTCGCTAAGATGAAAAATTCTGACCGCGGCGGCTTCGGCACAACTGGAGTAAAGTAAACTATAAATTAAACCTCGGATTATAGACAATACCTTTATTGCGCGAATATTCTATTACCTTTTTTAAATTTATTTCATCACCACCGTCATTGGATTTTTTAAGTTCTTTTATTTCTTTACCAAATTTTGTGATTAAATCTTCTGATCCAGTAAAAATTTCCGATGTTTGTATTTCTTTATTAGTTCTTTTTGCTTCATCAAGTTTCTGTATATATATCAAAGACAACATATTCGTCACTCTATCTATAACATTGGTAACAGAATCTTCTAAAAAATAGCCAGCAATATTTTTCATCATTAATAATTTATCAGTAGTTCTTTTTTTTAATTCAATTTCTTTATCAACCCATTTTATAAACCGTTGATTCAAAAATCCTTTTTTACGTTCACAATCCATCCATGAACTATTATGAAAGTAATCAACATCAACTAATTCACCGCCATAATTTATATATTTTGTTTTTTTTCTACTTATATTCCAGGCCATAGACACTAAAAGGTAATCAGATTCTCTTTGATTACCAATAATATCCAATAAATATATTAAATCATTATTCTCAATTAAATCTGTAGTCTCTTCTTTTATTGATTCGTATCTTCCTATTACTTCCCAATCTATAGGAGATTTTTCCTTCATAGTAGATTTTATCACCTAATTTTTAATTTAAAATAGTTTTTATAATTTATTTGTAATTTTTTAGATTTAATTTTTATAGTAAAACTTAATTTAAATTTGTGCGGTTATTAATATCTTTTATTTCACTTATTTCGTCACGAAATTTTTTTATGTCAGGTAATGAATTCTCAAATATATTCTCTGGTAAAATTCCGTTTGGAGCTTCCAAATAGATCAAAGATAGTAAATTAGTCGCTCTATCTAGAACATTGGAAATTTCTTTTATTGAAAGACTTTCATTTAAAATATTTTCTTTTTTATTCAAAAACATAATTGTGACTCTATCTCTTCTTTTAAGTTCATTATTAAATTGTTTTGCCACCCATTTAGTAATACCATTACAATTTTCTAAAAATCCCATCATTGGAGTTTTACTAAAAAAATCCATATCTAAATCTTTATCCATTGGAATTTTTGCTTTTCTGTTTATATTCCATGCCATTGAGATGATTAAATATTCTTCCTCTTCAGACCCAACCATAATTCCTAATGATTCAGATAATTTAGTTTTTTTAATTAAATTGCTCGATTTATCAAAAACATCGCCATAATTAGATTCCACTAATGATTCTTCTAATCTTTCAAAGAATCTTTTTTCTTTATTCATAATGCCAATTTTATCAAAAATCATTTTTCTCTAGTGTAAAATAAGTCTATGACCTTTGTTTATATTCTTTTGGTTTTAATATTAGCCACCTTGGTTTTTTTGATTATCAGATCCAAAAAAAATAATCAAGATGAATTGTCCCAAGAAATTTCCAACTCTTTAAACAAAATTTTCCCTGAAGTTCTCAAAAATGCCAATCAACAATTGATTACTTTGGCAGATCAAAAAATCGGCACTGATTTAAATAACAAAAAACAAGCCATCGAACAATTGGTTAATCGAGCTTTATTGGAAATCGAAAAGAACAACAAAAAAATGGATGAAGTTGAAAACAAACGCATTGGTTCCTTTTCCGCTTTAAATGAGAAAATGGAAGAACAAAAAACTCTTACCCATCAACTCCGAGTCACTGCTGAAGGTCTTAAAAATGTTTTAAGCAACAATCAAATGCGTGGAGCTTTTGGTGAACAGGTCGCCGAGGACTTACTCAAAATGTCTGGCTTTGTCTCTGGTGTCAATTATGACAAACAAGTCAGTGGGGACTCGTCTCGACCTGATTTTACTGTCTATATGCCAGATGGTATGAAAGTAAACGTCGATTCCAAATTTCCTTATCAAAATTTAGTCAAAATGAGCGAAGCTGATGGTAAAGAAGAAAAAGAAAAATTCAAAAAACTTTTTGAACAAGATATTAAGACCAAAATTAAAGAAGTTACTAGTAGGGAATATATCAATCCAGAGGAAAATACGGTTGATTTTGTCATTTTATTTATCCCCAATGAAATGATTTTTAGTTTTATTTACGATCGTTTCCCAGATGTTTGGCAAGATGCCATGAGTAAAAAAGTAATTTTAGCCGGACCTTTTTCATTTACTGCCATTTTGCGTATGGTTCACCAGGCCTATGATAATTTCCGTTATCAAAAAAATGTTGCTACTATTATTGGCTATATCAAAAAATTCTCTGAAGAATTTGATAATTATAATAAAGGTTTTAAAGATATTGGTGCTGGAATTGAATCTCTCCAAAAGAAATACACCACTGTTGATACCACTCGTACCAACAAATTAGTTAAAATAGTCAGTAAAATAAAAACCGAGGAGACCGAAAATATTCCTCAGATCCATGAATAAAAAATTTGTTTACTTTTCTATTATATTTTGGTCAGGTTTAATCAGTTTTGTCAACTTTATTGCTCCAGTTTCTCTTTGGGCCAAAATAACTTTCTTTCTCATCACTATTTCTTGTTTTATTTCTACTAGTTATATTTTTTCCAAAAATCATTGCCTTAACTTATCTCTTTCCTTTTATTTATTAGGACTTTTAATACTTCGTTTTTTCCACCAATTTTTTCTTACTAATTTTGTTTTAACTACCTGTCTTTTTATTTGTCTCTTCTTCATTTTCTATAAAAAAGAAACTAAATAATTTTCCCCCTTAATTTGTGTTATATTTCTTCAACTGTTTAAAAAACAGAATTTTGTGCTTTTTTAGCACTTTGAAAGGATGTGGTTAAATTGCAGGCAAAAGAAAGACTAATTATAGCTGTCGATACTTCTGATGTTAATAGGGCATACGAAATCGTCGGAACATTGAGTCCACATGTTGGCGGGTTTAAAATCGGATTGGAATTCATCAGTAGTACCTATGCTCAAATGGTAGCGAAATGTGATTTCGTTATGCTGGAAAAACTCCATCAAATCTTTGAGATGGCCCAAAAAGGATTTACTTTTTGGGACGGTAAATGGGATGATATTCCAAATACCGTTGGTGGTGCTGCCAAAGGAATCCAGCCATTAAATCCTAAATATGTCGATGTTCATACATCGGCTGGATTTGAGGCTGTCGTAAATGCTGTAAAAAACAGTCCTAACTCTACGGTTTTAGGTATAACTGTTCTTACCAGTATTGACGAAGAAGAATGTATTTTAATTTTCGGCGACCCGCGCAATGGAGCAGTTTTAAAATTTGCTCAGATGCTTGTTAAGGCTGAAGCTGGGGGAATTGTTTGCTCAGGTCAGGAATTAATCTATTTAAAAGAAAATTTGGGAAAGCAATTTTATCTTTTAGAGAAAATCATTCCTGGTATTCGTCCTCTATGGGCACCCCCAAATGACCAGAAGGCATTTATGACACCTACAGATGCATTGAAAAACGGTGCCGATAGGATTGTTGTTGGCCGGCCAATCACCAATCCCCCAAAAGAGATCGGTGGTATGGTTAACGCTGCAAAATTGTTTGTTGAAGAAATCGAGAAAATAAAAAAATAGGAGGTAATTTATGTTTTACTCAAATCCTTATGAAGATGTAGAAACGGAAACTATAATTAGCGACATTTGTGGAGCTGTTCTCTCCAATGACCACTTTATTCTTAAAAGCGGGCTACATGCAGAGGATTATGTTCGCAAAGATTTGGTTTATTATGACCCTGAAGCAACTTTTGAAATAGCCAGAAGGATGGCGGAAAAGGCTTTGGAACAATTCGAATCCTGTTTTTTTGATATTGATGTGGTTATCGGACCGGCCGTTGGTGGTGCCATTTTAACAGTCTTTGTTGGATTTCATTTGTCGACAATGATTGGTAGAAAAATTAACACCGCCTTTGCCGACAAAACTGATACCGGTTTTGAAATTAAAAGAGGCTTCGAAGAGCCTATCAAAAGGAAAGATATTCTTCTTGTAGAGGATATTGTTACTACTGGAGGGAGTATCCTTTCGGTGGCAAATGAAGCTCTCAGGTTGGATACCACTATTATTGGCGCCATTGCCATGTGGAACCGCGGAACCGAAATTACATCAGAAATTGTGGTTGGTAAAACTACAATTCCTTTTGTCAGTCTTTGTGACAAAAAATTTCCTGTCTATGCGGCGAATGACTGTCCTTTTTGCAAAGAGGGGAGGCCTATAAACACTAAGCTTGGCCATGGAGCCAAATTCATTCAGAAACAACAAGAACAAAATAAATAAACATCCTTTCTCAAACACTGTTGGGTTTACCCCCAAACCCAACAGTGTTTACATTTTTATTTCCCTCTTGACACCAATTAGCACTCGGTCTATTATATTGCTAATATGGCAGAATTAACCCAAAGACAAATAAAGATTCTTAAATGTATTACCGAAGAGTTTATTGAAACGGCTTCTCCAGTCGGTTCTGAAACTCTTGAAAAAAAATATTCCTTAGGAATTTCTTCAGCCACCATTAGAAATGAAATGTCAGCCCTAACTCAGCTTGGTTTTCTTAAAAAAGGTCATTTGTCAGCTGGTCGAGCCCCTACCTCTATGGGTTTAAAATATTACGTTCGAAATTTGATGACTGCTAAAAATTTAACTGTT
The DNA here is from genome assembly GCA_028710865.1 of Candidatus Shapirobacteria bacterium. The sequence continues at coordinate 139,671 of JAQTUF010000001.1, read as the reverse complement.
AGTGAAGAAATTGGGGCCAAAGAAAAAATTTGGGATTACCGAAATGAATTTGATCGTCTTTTAAAAGAAACTACTAAGGAATTAGCCAACAAAACTCGTTCTATGGCCATTGCTACTACTGATCATGGTTCTGTCTATAGTTATGGTGCTTCTAATCTTTTGGAAGAGCCAGAATTTTTTAATATAGATGTTACTAAAACTGTTCTTTCTTTACTTGATAATAATAACTTTTGGTTTGAAATTATCAAAAAAGCTAGTAATGATGATGAAAAAATTATTCACTTACTCATTGGTGAAGATTTAGGTATGGAACATCTTGAACCATGCGGTTTTGTCTATCAAAATTATGAAGCTGGTCCTCATCGAGGAATTTTAGGTATTGTCGGTCCAGCTCGTTTTCATTACACTAGTATTATTCCTATGGTTGATTATTTTGCCGAACTTATTTCCACCATTACTCGTTAATTTAAAAAATGACTAAAACCAAAACTAAATCAAACGATAATCAAGTCGAAAAATTAATTGCTTTGGAACAAAAAACCATCGAATTAGAGGATCGGTTAAAACGATCCCTAGCTGATTATGCCAATCTTGAAAAAAGGATTGAATCTCAACGTCAACTTTTTGTTACCCTAGCTACTACCGCTATTGTTATTAAAATGATTGAAATTTTAGATGATCTCTATCTCACTTTTAATCATATTCAAGACCAAGGATTAAAAATGGCCATTGATAAATTTATTGGAGTCTTAAAATCAGAAGGGGTTGAAGAAATTGAAGCTTTAGGTCAAAAATTTAATCCTGAGACCATGGATTGTATTGAAGTAGTTGAAGGTAAAGAAAATCAGGTTATTTCAGTTAAAAAAATAGGTTATAAATTAAATGGTCATATTATCCGACCCTCACAAGTGGCCGTCGGTAAATCTGACCAAATTACAAATTAATTATTATTTATCAAAATTATGTCAAATAAAATAATCGGAATTGATCTTGGTACTACTAACTCCTGCGTTGCTGTTATGGAGGGTGGTACTCCAAAAGTTATTATCAGTGCAGAAGGTCGCAACACTATTCCTTCTGTAGTTGAACCAGTCAAAAAATTAGTTGGTGATCTGGCCAAACGTCAGATGGTTCTCAATTCTACTAATACCATTTATAGCATTAAACGCCTTATGGGTCGCCGAATTGATGATCCGGAGGTCAAAAAAATGCAATCCGTCTCTGCTTTTAAAATAGTTGCTGGTAAAGACAAAATGGCTGCCGTTGAGATTGGTGGCAAAACTTATACTCCTCAAGAAATTTCGGCTATGATTTTGCAAAAATGCAAAGCTGATGCTGAAAAATACCTTGGTGAAAAAGTTACTGACGCCGTTATTACTGTTCCTGCTTACTTTGATGATTCTCAACGCCAAGCTACCAAACAAGCTGGTGAAATTGCAGGGTTAAATGTTCAACGCATTGTCAATGAACCAACTGCTGCTGCCCTAGCTTATGGTTTGGATAAAAAAGGTAATGAATTAGTAGCTGTCTACGATTTAGGTGGAGGTACTTTTGATATTTCTATTCTCGAAATTGGCGAAGGTATTTTTGAGGTGAAAGCTACCAATGGTGACACTTTCCTTGGTGGTGATGATTTTGATCAAAAAATTATTACTTGGATTATCGACGATTTTCAAAAACAAAATGGTGTCGATTTAGGCAAAGATCCTCAAGCTTTACAACGTGTCCGTGAAGCTGCTGAAAAAGCTAAAATTGAGTTATCTAGCGCTGCTGAAACTGAAATCAATTTACCTTTTATTACTCAAAAAGACGGTAATCCTCTTCATTTAACCAAAAAGTTGACTCGATCTGAGTTAGAAAAATTAGTTGATGATTTAATCCAAAAAACTGTCGCTCCAGTCGAAAAAGCTCTTAAAGATGCCAAAGTGTCTAAATCTGATATTAAAGAGGTAATTATGGTTGGGGGAATGACCCGTATGCCTAAAGTCCAAGAAGTTGTTAAAAATTTCTTTGGTAAAGATCTAAATAATACTGTTAACCCTGATGAAGTTGTCGCCATTGGTGCTGCTGTTCAAGGAGCCGTCCTTACTGGAGAAGTCAAAGATATTGTTCTTTTAGATGTCACTCCTTTAACTTTTGGAATTGAGACTGCTGGTGGAGTTCGTACTCCTCTAATTGAGAGAAATACAACCGTACCTACCAAGAAATCTCAAATATTTACTACCTATGCTGACAATCAACCTCAAGTTGAAATTAATGTCTTGCAAGGTGAACGACCTATGGCTGCTGACAATAAGACTCTTGGCCGCTTTATTTTAGATGGTATTGCTCCAGCTCCTCGAGGTATGCCTCAAATTGAAGTCACTTTTGATATTGATAGTAATGGCATTTTATCTGTTTCTGCCAAAGATAAAGGTACAGGTAAGGAACAAAAGATTACTATTCAAAATGCTACCAATCTAAAAGAAGAGGAAATTGAACAGATGAAAAAAGATGCTGAATCTCACGCTCGTGAAGACGAAGAGAAGAAGGGTTTGGCTGAGGCCAAAAACAAACTTGATGGCACTATTTTCTCTGGTGAAAAAACTCTTAAAGATTTTGCTGATAAAGTTAAACCAGAAGACAAAGAAAAAATAGAGGAAAAACTTAAAGAGGCTAGGGAAGTTTTAACTAAAGCTGATGCTAAAATTGATGATCTTAATAAAGCTTCAGAAGAATTAAGTCAAATTCTTCAAACTATTGGTGCCGCTATTTATCAACAACAAACTCCGCCAACCGGTGGGACTGAAGCTACTGAACCTCAACCAGAGGCTAATGGCGAAGAACCAAAAGCTGATGATAAATCTGATACTAAAGGTGATAAAAAAGATGCTGAAGAAGGCGAAGTCGTTGAATAAATTAATTTTTAATACCCCGCATTTTGCGGGGTATTGTGTGTATAATTAGAATCAAATGAAACCAGATTTTTATGAAGTTTTAGGTGTCGCTAAAAATGCCTCCAAAGACGAAATCAAAAGCGCTTATCGCAAATCAGCCCTTAAATTTCACCCAGATCGCAACAAGTCTCCCGATGCTGAAGAAAAATTTAAGGAGATTAATGAAGCTTATGAGGTTTTAAGTAATGATCAAAAAAAGGCTGCTTATGACCAATATGGTCACGCTGCTTTTGACCCTAGTTCTGGCCCAGCCAGTGGTCACACTTATACTCAACAAAATGGTCCTTTTAATTTTACTTATACTCAGTCTGGCGGAAATGTCGGAGGGGCTGATTTTGATTTTGGTGGTTTTAGCAATCCTTTTGATATTTTTGAACAATTTTTTGGTGGTGGCGCTTTTCGTCAACAAAATCACAAACAATTAGTTACTTATAAGATTTCTATTACTTTTTTGGAAGCCGCCAATGGTACTGAGAAAGAAGTCTCCATTGATGGTAAAAAAAAGAAAATCAAAATCCCCTCTGGTGTCGATGATGGTCAGCGAATCAAATTTAATGATTTTATTCTTTATATAGACGTTTTACCAGATAAAGTTTTTAAAAGAGAAGGTAATGATGTTTTTGTTAGTGTCAATATTAGTTTTAGTCAAGCTGTTTTTGGTGACACTATTGAAGTTCCAACACTACAAAATAGTTTAAAAGTTAGAGTAAAATCTGGTACTCAACCAAACACATTAATTCGTCTTAAAGGGAAGGGAATTAAAGATATTAATGGTTACGGTTGGGGAGACTTATATATTCGTCTTATTATAGAAATCCCGACTCATCTTACCAACCGTCAAAAAGAATTGATAAAAGAGCTTGGTTTGTAGTATAATAACCCCAGTTTATAAATGATATTTGAAATGGGGTTGGAGAAACCCCATTTTTTATATTTATAATTTAAAATATGGATTTAAAAAAACTACCAAAGACAGAATTTGCTGCCGCTGTCGCTCAGATAGCCGGTGAAAGAAATATTGATGTCCAATCAATATTAGATTCAATTGAACTTGGACTTATTTCTGCTTACAAAAGAGATCAGAAGGAACATGGCATAAACATCCCAGAAGAAGACCAATTTACAGTTGAACTGTCTTCAGAAAGCGGTTCTTTCAAAGTTTTTAAAATTGAAGATGGTAAACAAACCGATGTTACTCCCCCTGGTTTTGGTCGAATTGCCGCTCAAACTGCTAAACAAGTTATTGATCAAAGGATCCACGAAGTTGAGAAAGAAACTGTCATTGGTGAATTTGAGAAAAAAATGGGGACTCTTATTTCTGGTATCGTTATTCGTAATGATCCTTATAAAATGGTTATTGGTATTGGTAAAACAGAAGGTATTTGCCCAAAAGAAGAACAAATCAAAAATGAAGTAATTCCTCTTGGTAGTAAAAGATGGTTTTTACTTAAAGAAATCTTCAAGAATGAACTCGATAGAAGTGAAATATTACTTTCTCGTCGTGATCCAGAATTTATTAGACAACTTTTTGTTAGAGAAGTTCCTGAGGTTGGTAATGGTAGTGTAGTTATCGAAAAAATTGCCAGGGCTAGCGGTGAAAGAACTAAAATAGCAGTATCATCTAATCAACCTGGTATTGATCCAGTTGGTTCGTGTATTGGTCAAAAAGGTTCTCGTATTCAATCAATTTTAAATGAACTTCCTCGAGAAGAAAAAGTTGATGTTATTCCTTTTTCTAAAGATATTAATCAATTTATTATTCAATCCCTTTCTCCAGCCCAAAATATTAAAATTATTTCTATTAATGGAAATTTGGCTACTATTTCAGTTCCTGAAGATCAATTAGCTTTGGCTATTGGTGGAGGTGGTGAAAATGTCCGTTTAGCTGGTCAGCTCGTTGGTTTTGAAATAAAAATAACCTCTGATTCAGCCCAAAAATAATTGTTTTTTAAAAATATGACTAATAAAGATTTTCAACCCAGATTTCCTATTGTCGCCTTTATGGGTCATATTGATCATGGTAAAACCAGTATTTTAGATAAAATTAGATCTACTAATGTATTTAGTCGAGAAGCTGGTGGTATTACTCAACATATTGGTGCCTATCAAGCTAAAAATATTACTTTTATTGATACTCCTGGTCACGCTGCCTTTTGTCATATGCGTTCTCGTGGAACTGAAATTACCGATATTGTAGTTTTAGTGATTGCTGCTACTGAAGGTATTATGCCCCAAACCAAAGAATGTTTGGAACTTATTAAAAAAGCCAATCTTCCTTTTATAGTTGCTTTAAATAAGATGGATTTAGAAGGTGCTTCACCAGATAAAGTTAAAGGTCAATTAGTTGAAGCTGGGTTTACCCCAGAAGAATATGGTGGTCAAACCGCTGTTATCCCAGTCTCTGCCAAAACTGGAGAGGGAATTGATAAACTTCTAGAAGTTATTTTACTTAATGCTGAAGTTATGGAATTAAAAGCCGAAATATCTGCTCCTCTTGAAGCTTTCATTATTGAATCTCGTCTTGATAAAAATCGCGGACCAATTGCTTCTTTGATTGTTAAAAAAGGTACTTTAAAAATTGGGGATCAAGTTTATGCTGATGATATTTTATGTAAAACCAAAGCTATGACTGATTTTAATAATCAAAATATCAAATCTGCTGGACCTAGTACCCCAGTTGAAGTTTTGGGCTTTGAACAGGTTCCTTCAGTTGGGAGTTTAGTTACTTTCCAAAAAGGCAAAGTCAATCAAAATATAACTGTTTTAGATAAAACTCAAATTATTGACGATGAAGATCATCCTAAATTAAAAATAATTCTTAAAGCTGATGTTCAAGGTACTCTTGAGGCTATCAAAAATAGTTTTACTGATGATGTAATTATTTTATCCGATGGCATTGGGGCTGTTACCGATGGTGATGTTTTTATGGCTGATACCACTAAAGCTCAAATTTTTGCCTTTAATGTTAAAACTCCGCCACAAATTTTAAAACTAGCTGAAAATAACAAAGTCAAATTTTTTCAATCTCGTATTATTTATGAAATTATCGAAAATATCCAATCACAGGTTTTAAAACTATTAGAGCCGACCATTGATGAAAATATTTTAGGTGAAGGTATCATTAAAGCCGAATTTAAAATAGATAAAGTTCGTATTGCAGGTATTCAATGTACCAAAGGTGAAATTAGTAAAAATGATTTAATTCATCTTAAGCGCGATAATAAAATTATTAAAGATACAAAAGTTGAAGGGATTAGACAAGGCAAAGATACAATTGAAAAAATTAAGATTGGTAACGATTGTGGTATGACTTTTAAACCCTATGTTGATTTTAAGCTAAATGATGTTATAATAGCCTATAACAAGAACTAAATAACTAGTCTTGTTTTTTATATGAAAAACTATCAGGTTCAGAATATAAAAAATTTATTTTCCAATGCTAAAACTGCTACGGTCGTTATACCTCACTTAAGCATTGATAGTATTGCTGCTGGTTTAGCTTTAGTTTTAACTCTTAAAAAGTCTAATATTGAAGCTACTGCTTATTGTCCTGCAAAACCAGATGCTAATTATTCTAAACTTAGTGGATTAGAGTTTTTAACTGATAATTATAATCAAAATGATTTAGTTATTTCGCTCAATTATCCTCCAGAACAAGTTGAAAAAGTTTCTTATAACAACGATGATGGTCGCTTGAATTTAGTTGTCCAAACAAAAGCTAATGCCCCTAAAGTAGAGCAAAATCAGATTATTATCAATAATCAATCCTCTGTTGCTGATATTAACTTTATTCTTGGAGATGAAACTCAACTAGGTCAGAATTCTATTATAGTTAATAATGGAAATTGGATTTACATTTCACCTACTAACAGTCCTAAATCTTGGGCTAAAGCCAGTGTCGTCGATCAAGATGCTCCTTTCTGTGAGATATTCACCTTCCTATTACCATCTTTAGGATTAAAACTTGATATTGAATCAGCCAAAAATCTTTTAATTGGTTTACGTGTTGCTACTCAATCATTTTCTATCAACGTTTCTCCAGAAACTTTTGAAGCTGGAGCTATCTGTCTTAAAGCCACTCAACCAGTCGAAGTAACTTCTTCAACTAATCCCAATTTAAACGGTTCTGGTAATCAAGTTCCTAGTCAAACTTCAACTAATCCACAAATGAATCCTGTAAATCCAACTGATTCTCTCCCCACCGCCTAACTAAGTTCATCAAGTGTTTTATTCTCCAAAACCACACATATGTCATATGGCATATCATTTTTTATGATATATTAATGTTGATATATTGCAAAAAATAAGAATATGTTATATACTGAACCTATATGTTTAATCCAAAAGAGCCATATAATAATTTACCAAAATTACCACCAAATATAAATTTTAGAGATCCAGATATTTTAGATCTAGTGGTAAAAGCCAGAACACAACTAGCGGAACTAAAAGGATATAGTTTTTCACTACCAAATCCAACTCTACTTCTTTCACCGGCAATCATTAAAGAATCTATAGCCAGTTCTCAAGTGGAAAATATTCATACTACAATGATTCAAGCATTAGAAAACCAAATTTATAATGAAGAAGAAAGACGAGCCCCAGATAAAGAAGTTTTAAGATATAGAGATGCAGTATTATGGGGATTTAATAATCTAAAAGATCTAAATTTATCAACCAGATTAATTTTAGGGGTACAAGATATTTTATTACCAAATAGAGACAGCGGTTATAGACATCAACAAAATGCTCTTGAAAATAAAGAAACAGAAGAAATAATTTATATTCCACCAACACAAATTAAAATATCGGAATGTATGCAATCTTTAGAAAATTTTTTAAATAGTAATCCACAAGATATGGATCCACTTATAGCATGTATTATTGGACATTATCAATTTGAAGCTATTCATCCATTTAGTGATGGTAATGGACGAACTGGTCGAATTTTAATGGTTTTACAATTAGTAAAACTTGATATTTTAAACTTACCAGTTTTATATATAAGTAAATATATAAATAATAATAAATCTGAATATTATCGTCATCTTCTAGAAGTCACAACTGAAGGAAAATGGGTAGATTATATTAAATTTATGTTGAAAGGGTTTACTATTCAGGCCTCTGACACTAAAGATTTAATAGTAAAAATTATGTCTCTTTTTTGGCAGACAAAAGATGAAATCAAAAATAATAATAGAGGTATATACTCAGCTGATTTAATTGAAGCCATATTTTCTTTCCCAGTAATTTCACCTGTAAAACTTGCTGGGTTTTTAAAATGTCATTACACCACAGCCACTAGATATTTAGATGCACTTAAAAAAATAAATATAATGAGTGATAAAAAAGTTGGGAAATATCATTTGTATATTAATAATAAATTGCTGGATTTACTGCATAATTCTTAATTTTTATTACTAATATTATTTGTTGTGTTATAATCACTCCTGTAACTATTAAGTCGGTGTTTTAGTAGCCATTCTAAAACCTTATTATTTTTTAACCGATAAATAGCCCAAAATTCTATGGCATTAACCAAAGAAGAAAAAAGCGTTATTATTGAAAAGTTTTCCCAAGCTAAGGGTGATACTGGTTCTCCAGAAATTCAAATTGCAATTTTAACTAAAGAAGTTGAAAAACTCCAAGGTCATTTAACTGAAAACAAACACGATTCTCCCGCCAAGCGCGGAATTTTATCTAAAATTTCTAAAAGACGTCGTTTGCTTCGTTATTTGTCCATTCACAATCCAGAAAGATATACTAACATCATCAAGTCTCTCGGTTTGAAGAAATAAGTAGTCTATAATAATATTATAAAACCTATGAAAAATTACACCCAAGATATCGCGGTTGCCGACAAACACATCAGTATTTCTACTGGTAAACTCGCTCCTCAAACTAATGCTTCAGTTGTTGCCCAATATGGTAATACTGTTGTTTTAGCTACCGTTTTAATGGGAAAATTGGATGAATCCAAAGATTATTTTCCTCTTCAAGTTGAATTTGTCGATAAACTTTATGCTGGTGGCATTATTAAAGGTGGTAAATGGATAAAACGCGACGGTGGTCCTTCAGACAATGCTGTCCTTTTTGGTCGTATTATCGATCGGTCTCTTCGTCCTCTTTTTCCGACCGGTTTTCAAAATGAAGTTCAAATTATTACTACTGTTTTAAGTAATGACAAAAGCCATGATGTTGTTATCACTGCTTTTACTGCTGCTGCTGCTGCCTTAAGTATCTCTGATATTCCTTTCCGTGGTCCAGTCTCTGCAGTTCGTATCGGTTCTAATAATAAAGGTTTAATTGTCAATCCAGATTTTGAAGAACTACAAGCTTCTTCTTTTGATCTTTTAGTTTGTACTGGTCCAAAAGGTATTAATATGATTGAAGCTGATGGTAATGTTGTTGACAACGATACTATGTTAAAAGCCATTGAATTGGCCAAAGCTACTGGAGATGAAGTTAATACCCAGATTGTCGAATTTACCAAAAATTGTGGCAAAAAGAAAATCGAATTTGAATCAGCTGGCCCATCTCAAGATTTAATTAAAGAAGTCGAATCCAAAATCAAATCTGATGTCAAAAAATTTTTTGATGATGGTATTGATGGGGCTCACATGATTGGACAAGAAATAATTGTTGAAAAAATTAAGGAAATTTATCAAGACAAAATCAAATCAGAAGAAATTTCTCCAAATCATTTAGTTGCTGCTGTTGATGAAATTATCAAAATTTATGTCCGCGAGAATACTCTCAAAGGTAATCGTTATGACAAAAGAAAGATGGATGAAATCAGGACTTTAAATATCGAAGCTGGAGTTTTACCTATGACTCATGGTTCTGCTCTTTTTGAAAGGGGATTAACCCAAGCCATCACTGTTACTACTCTTGCTCCTTTATCAGAAAGACAATATTTACAAGATTCTAATGGTGAAATTACCAAAAGATATCTTCACTATTATTCTGCTATGCCATTTTCTACTGGTCAAGTTGGCCGTACTGGTCGACCAGGTCGACGTGAAATTGGTCATGGTGCTCTTGCTGAAAAAGCCTTAATTCCAGTTATTCCTTCAGAAGAGGATTTTCCTTATACTATTGTCTTAACTTCAGAAGTTTTATCTCAAAATGGTTCTTCTTCTATGGCTTCAACTTGTGGTTCTACTATGTCCCTCATGGATGCTGGCGTTCCAATTAAAGATAAGGTTGCTGGAATTTCTATCGGTCTAATGGCCGAAAGTGATGATAAATATGTTTTATTAACTGATATTGCTGGTATTGAAGATCACTTTGGTGATATGGATTTCAAAATTACTGGTACTCGTGCTGGAATTACTGCTATCCAGCTTGATATTAAAAGAGAAGGACTCACTTTAAATATGGTTCGTGACACATTTGTGGCCTCAACTAAAGCTAGACTCCAAATTTTAGACAAAATGGAATCAGTTTTGGCTGCTCCTAGAGAGCAACTTTCTCAGTTTGCTCCTAAAATTAAATTAGTTCAACTTCCAGAAGATAAAATTGGTGAAGTTATTGGCAGTGGTGGTAAAACTATTAAAGCCTTAATGGAAAAGTTCAATGTTCAAATCGACATTGATGATTTTGGGGCTGCTTCTATCTCTTCCCAAGATCAAAAAGCTATTGAAGATGCTGCCTATGAAATAGAGTGTATGATCAAAGATGTTGAATTGGGTGAAGAATATGAAGGTGTTGTTACTCGAGTTGAAAATTTTGGTGCCTTTATTGAATTTTTACCAGGCCGTGAAGCTCTTCTTCATGTTTCTGAAATGACAGGTGGGTTTTTGTCTGACCCTTCTAGTATTATCAAAGTCGGAGATAAATTAAAAGTAAAAATTGCTGGTTTTAATGATAATCATCAAATTAAACTTTCTGCTCCAGAATTTAAAATTGCTCACCCAGGTGCTCCTCGTCCTGAAGGTAGTGATAATCGAGCCCAGTTTAATAATGATCGTCCACAGTTTAAGAAATTTGATTCTCGGTTTCAAAAGCGTCGTTAATTCTAGTTTTGATATCATATTTTATGAATGAAATTCCCAAATGGGTTGGTATTAGTGGCAGTTGGCGTCTTACTAGTCCAAAAATTGAAAATGATGTCAGAACCGAGGTCGATAAAATTATTTCTGACGGAAACGGTATTGTTACCGGTGGAGCTCTAAATGTTGATTATCAAGCCACTGATGAGGTTTTAAAATTAGGAAAATTAAATCAATTAAAAATTTTTATTCCTGTCACTTTAAAACTTTTTATAAATCATTATCACACAAGAGCCAAAGAAGGAATTGTCACCGAGAAACAGGCTGATGATGTTATTAAACAACTTACTACTATTAAAAAATTAAACCCAAAAAGTCTAATAGAAAATTCTAGTAATATCATTGTTGATAGGGAAACTTATTATCAAAGAAACTCTGAAGTTGTTAAGGCTTCTGATGAATTATTAGCTTTTCAAGTCAATGAAAGTCGGGGAACACAAGATACTATTGATAAAGCTAAGAGAAAAGGGATTCCTGTAAAAGTTTTTTCATATTCACTTTAAAGTGATTTTAATATTTAAATAGCTTATACTTTTTAATATGGATACTGATGTTTTAACGACCGCGCAGGCGATTGAAAATTTAAAAAAGAAAATAGAAACTGTAAAATTACCTGATAATTTGGTAAAAAATCTTGATGAAATTTTTTCTCAATTGACAATTAATTCTCAAAACGAGCAAACATTTTGGCAGAATTATCAAATTGCTTCCAAGTACCTTAATTATATAATCAGTGTTCCTTGGTTTACCCAGACCCAAGACATTTTGGATCTTCAATTTGCCAAAGAAAAATTAAATGCCAATCATTATGGTTTGGAATCTATTAAAGAAAGAATTCTAGAATATGTTTCTATATTGGCCCTACAAAAGAGTCGTCATCCAGATCGGCCCATTAAAGCTCCAATACTACTTTTTGCTGGCTTAGTTGGTACTGGTAAAACCACCATGGCCAAATCAATTGCTGATGTTTTTGGCCGTCAATTAATTCGGATTCCTTTTGGTGGTCTTGGTGACCCGCTTTATCTTCGAGGTCAATCACGAGTTCATTCAAATTCTGAACCAGGTCAAATTATTAAAGGACTAATTAGTGTTAAAAGTCGCAATCCAGTTATTTTACTTGATGAAATTGATCGGGTGGCTGACAATGCTCTTAATACTATTATGGGTGTTTTAGTTGAAATTTTAGACCCTGAACAAAATCATCAGTTTATTGATCATTATCTTGATTACCCAGTCGATCTTTCTCAGGCCATCTTCTGTGCTACCTGCAATAATACTTCTCGAATTGCCACTGCTGTTTTAGATCGTCTCGAAATTATTCAAATGCCTTCTTATACTGATGAAGAAAAAATCGCAATTGGCCGTGATTATATTTTCCCAAAAGCTTTGGCAGAATCAGGTCTTAAGTCAGAAGAAATTAAAATTTCTCCCAATATTTGGGAACAAATTATTAGACCCCTTGGCTTTGATGCCGGTGTTCGTACTTTACAGCGCAATATTGAAGGATTATGTCGTAAAGCCGCTAAATTAATTTTTGAGGGAAAGCTAAAACAGTTAGTTTTAGACGAATCAAATATTAAAACTTTTTTACCCCAGTGGTAATTTATTAATAAATTTATGTTTAAAAAAAATATTACAAAACAAAATAGCCAATTTATTGGTGCTCCTAACCAAGTTAGAGAGTTTAAATCTGATCACGATTCAATTCGTATTAGTTCACTTGGAGGTTTTGGTGATGTTACCCAAAATATGTTCGTTTATGAATATATTCCCAATGGTGATGTTTCTAAAAGCCAAATTATTATAGTTGATTGTGGGGTTGGATTTCCCGAAGAAGATGCTTTTGGTGTTGATCTTCAAATACCTGATACTCATTATTTAGAAGATAAAAAAGATCGAATTTTAGGTATTTTTATTACCCATGGTCACGAAGATCATATTGGGGCTATTCGCTTTATTTTGCCGATTTTAGGTCAAAATATTCCCGTTTTTGCGCCGAAATTAGCTGCTGCCTTTATTGAATCTCGTTTGGCAGAAGTTAATATTAGAGCTAATCTTCAAATTTATGACGATCTAACTCGCCCTATTACCAAAGGACCTTTCGTGGTTGATCCAGTTCGAGTCACTCATTCCATTCCTGACACTTATCATTTTGCTATCAATACCCCAATTGGTATTTTTTATCATGGGAGTGATTTTAAATTTGATCTTTTTCCGCTAGATGGTAAAGGAGCTGATTATCAACATATTGCCAAAATTGGCGAAGGTAATGTTGTCGCTTTAATGTCTGATAGTTTAGGTGCCGATCATGAAGGTTATTCACCATCAGAAAGTTCTATTGCTGAAAATTTCAGAAATGAAATAGTTTCTGCTAAAGGTCGTGTTTTTGTTACTTCAATTTCTAGCAATATTATTCGTTGGTCACAGGCTATCGAATATGCCAAAGGTGCTGGTCGAAAAGTTGTTGTAGTTGGTTTTTCTGTCGAAAAAGCTATCAAAGTTGCTAAAGATCTTGGTTATTTAACTCTAAATGATAATGATATTGTTCCTCCCGAGCGAATTAAAAATTTTTCTGAAAATAAACTTATCTTTTTAGTTGCCGGTTTTGCTGGTCAGCCAGATTCGGCTCTCAGTAAAATGGTTATGGGTAAACACCGAATTAAAATTAAATCCGGTGATAAGGTAATTTTTTCATCTCCAGATTATATTCCTGGAACTACTTCTAATATTTATACTATGATCGATATTTTATCCAAAATGGGTGCTGAAGTGGTTTATGGTGAAAAAGAAGAGCTTCATGTTTCCGGTCATGGTTATCAAAAAGAGCATGCTCTACTTATTAATCTTTTAAAACCAAAATATCTTTTACCTATTGGTGGTAATTTTAGACATCTAAAATGTTATCAATCAATTGCCAAAAAAATAGGTTATTCCGAAGATAAAGTCATTTTGCCTGATTTTGATGCTTCAGCTACTTTTCATGGTAATGGTTCTGTTGATACCAATTTTCATATTTCTATTAGAAAAATTTTAATTGATGGTTTTGGTATTGGTGATGTTGGGACTACTGTTTTACGTGATCGCAAACTTTTGGCCGAAGATGGTATGTTTTCAGTGGTTTTATTAGTTAATAAATTAACCGGTAAATTGGAAAAAGATCCAGTTATTTTGAGTCGAGGCTTTGTTTTTGTTAAAGAAAACACCGATCTTATTAATTATTTAAAACAGGAAGTTATTAATAAATTTAACCAAACTACTAGTGTTCCAGCTAATTTTGATTTTATTAGAGAAGAAATTCAGGCTCATATGGAAGAAATAATCAAACAAAAAACCGGCCGCCAACCTATGGTTTTACCCTTAGTTATCGAAGTATAATTTGGGTTATAATAACTCATGCGATATTCACAACTATTCGGTAAAACTAGTAAATCTATTCCTTCAGATGCTGATTGTGTCAATGCCAAACTTTTAACCCAAGGTGGTTTTATTCAAAAAGAAATTTCTGGTGTCTATAATTATTTACCTCTGGGTCTACGTGTTTTAACTAAAATCCAAAATATTGTTAGAGAGGAAATGGATAAAATCGGTGGTCAAGAAATTTTAATGCCCGCTATGACTTCAGAAGAAAGTTGGGTTACTACTGGTCGTAATAATATGGAAGTACTTTTTCATCTTAAAGGTCAAGGAAACACTAACTTAGTATTAAACCCAACCCATGAAGAAGTTGTTACTCCATTAGCTCAAAAATACCTTTTTTCTTATCGTGATTTACCAGTTGCTGTCTATCAAATCCAAAATAAATTTAGAAATGAAGCTCGGGCCAAATCAGGTTTACTTCGAGGTCGTGAATTTAACATGAAAGATTTATATTCTTTTCACACAGACGAAGATGATCTAAATCGTTATTACGAAATTGTCCAAAAAACCTATTTCAAGATTTACAAACGGCTCGGATTAGGCGATATTACTGTTTTAACTTTTGCCTCTGGTGGTGCTTTTAGTCAATATTCTCACGAATTTCAAACTTTAAATGACAGTGGTGAAGATACTATTTATCTTTGTGAAAAATGCCAAGTTGCCGTAAATAAGGAAATTATTGATATTCAAAAAGGTTGTCCAGAATGTGGTAACCAAAAATTAAAAGCCGTCAAAGCCAGTGAAGTCGGTAATATTTTTAAATTAAGAACTAAATTCTCTAAAGCTTTAAATTTTTATTATTCTGATAAAAATGGCAAGGAGAAAATTGTTGAAATGGGTTGTTATGGATTTGGGCCATCAAGAACTATGGGTACTATTGTTGAAGTTTTTCATGACGACAAAGGTATCATCTGGCCAGAATCTATTGCTCCTTATCAAATACACTTAATCGGACTAGATTTGTTTGATGACAAAATAAAAAAACAAGCCGAAGATCTTTATCAAAAACTAGTCAAAAAAAATATTGAAGTTCTTTTTGACGACCGAGATGATGTTTCCGCTGGGGCTAAATTTGCCGATGCTGACCTTATTGGTATACCTACTAGATTGGTCATCAGTAAGAGAAGTTTGGAAAACGGGGGAGTTGAATCTAAAAAGAGAAACGAAGATAAAAGTGAAATTATTTCCATAAATTCACTTTAAACACTTAATACTAGCGGGAAAATACTATATACTGTATTTATGGCTAAACGTGGTCGCAAAAAGAAACATGTTCTCCCCAGTTTACGGTTAAAACCAGAGACTGTCCGCACTATATTTTTTATATTTTTATTAATTTTAGCCGTTCTTTCCATATTTTCTTTTCTTCAGACTGGTCCTATTCCTACTCGCCTCAATCAAATTTTAGTCAGTTATTTTGGCTTTGGAGCTATTTTAATCCCTCTTCTTTTATTTTTAGCTGCTTTTTTATTTGCCAAGATCAAATCTCCTCTAAAAGATCTAAATGTTTTTCTTGGTTTTTTAATGATGTTTTTATCTTTTTTAGGGTTGTTTAAACAAGGTTTAAGTGGTCAATTCTTTTCTACTCAATTTATTTCTCTTTTTGGGAAAGTAGCCACTGTTTTAATTTTTACTTTTATTTTCATTGTTGGTTTTGTTATTTTATTTGACACCTCCATTGCTCAAGTCGTTAAATTCTTTGTTAAAATTTTCAATTTTATTAAAAAATATTCTATTGGTAGTGCTAAAAAAATCAAAGAAAAAGCTGCCAAGAATAATCTTTATCAATCAGACCTTCCTTTGCTTGATCATCATGAAAATAAAAAAGAAGATCCCAATGTCGTCAATATTCCTCCAGTTTTAAAAACAGATAGTTTATATCCCACTAAAGCTCTAAGTTCTTCTGGAAATCAAATTTGGGAATATCCACCTCTTAGTATTTTTGACAACACTCCCGGTGCTAAAGCTGATCGGGGAGATATTCGTAAAAATGCTCAAACTATAGAGCAAACTTTAGACTCATTTGGAATTACTGCTAGGGTTGCCGAAGTTAACGATAGTCCTTCAGTTACTCAATATGCTCTCGAAGTTGCCTTAGGTACTAAATTAGCCAAAATTATGAGTTTAAGTAATGATTTAGCTATGGCTCTAGCTGCTCCAGGAGGTATGATCCGGGTTGAAGCTCCTATTCCTGGCCGATCTCTAGTTGGAATTGAAGTCCCTAATCGATCTTTAGAAGTTGTTCCAATTAGAAGAATGATTGAGTCAGATGTCATGAAAAATGTCAAAAATAAAATTATTGTTCCCCTAGGCCTTGATGTTGCCGGTAATGCCAAGATTGCTGATATTGCCAAAATGCCCCACGTCCTTATTGCTGGTCAAACCGGTTCTGGTAAATCAGTTTGCATCAATTCCTGGATTGCTAGTATTCTCTTTAGAGCCTCACCAGACGAAGTCCGGATGATTATGGTTGACCCAAAACGAGTTGAACTTACTCCCTACAATGGTATTCCTCATCTTTTAGTTCCTGTCATTGTTGAACCAGAAAAAGTTATTTCTGCCCTAAAATGGTCAGTTTCTGAAATGGAACGACGTTATAAAACTTTTACCGAAGTTGGTGCTAAAAATATTGAAGCTTACAATAACCTTTCTGGTTTTCAATCCATGCCTTATATATTGATTTTTATTGATGAATTAGCTGAAATTATGTTATTTTCTCCTTCAGAAGTTGAAGATAATGTTTGTCGTTTAGCTCAAATGGCCCGAGCTGTTGGTATTCATTTGATTTTAGCCACTCAACGCCCTTCAGTTAACGTTATTACTGGTTTGATTAAAGCTAATATTCCTACTCGTATTTCTTTTGCTGTTGCCTCAGTAGTTGATTCTCGGGTTATTTTAGATACTCCTGGAGCTGAAAAATTACTCGGTCGGGGAGATATGCTTTATATGCCACCGGATTTAGCTAAGCCAGTCCGTATTCAAGGTTGTTTTATTTCCGACAAAGAAGTCAATTCTTTAATAGATTTTCTCAAAACCCAAAAAACTACTGATTATGATGAGCAAATTTTAAATCAACCCATCAATGGTCATGGGTCAGGTAAAACTAATTTTGCTACTAGTGAATCCATTGAGGATCGTGATCCTATGTTTGATGATGCTGTAAAACTGGTTCAAGAATTAGGTAAAGCTTCTTCGTCTTTAATGCAGCGCCGTCTTAAACTTGGTTATGCTCGAGCCGCTCGAGTTTTAGATCAACTTGAACAGGCTGGAATTGTTGGTCCGGCCAATGGTGCCAAAGCTAGAGATATTTTAATTCCCCACAATACTACTTCTGATTCTGAAAATTAAAATATGTTTCGTGCCTCATCTTTACTTAAAACTACCCGCTTGGATAAATGTTGGGAATTATCTGAAATTTCCAAAAAATTAAAAATCCCTATCAGAAGTTTAAAAGCGATTGAAGATGAAGATATTATCAATCTTCCTCAAGAACCATATTGTTCTTTGATTATCAAAGATTATGCCGATTTTTTGGGACTAAATGGAGAAGATATTATCTGTCTTTTCCGTCGTGATTTTGATCAAAATAAAAAAAATAAAGCCAAAAAAAACAGTTTTTTTTCTTTTACTCCTCAATTTACTTTTACGGTTTCTATTACTGTTGTTATTATTCTTTTTTCACTTTATTTAATTTTTGAATATATTAAATTCAATCAACCCCCAAAATTAAAAATTAATTGGCCTCTTGAATCAACCGCTTCTAGTCAGACTATTAATATTTCTGGTATTACTGATTCTGAATCCACTATTAGAATCAATCAAGATTTAATTATGATTGATAATCAGGGTAATTTTCAAAAGAAAATAAATTTAAATCCAGGCGATAATAATATAGTTATTGAATCAAAATCACCCAGTGGTAAGACTACTGTTGAAGAAAAAGTAATTAATTATTTGCCCTGATTCCAAAATAGTCTATACTAATCATATGGATATAACTCAAATCGCTATTATAGCTAGTCTTACTTGTATTACAATCATCATTGTCGTTGCCGGCATTTGGTTAGTTTTAATTTTGAAAGAATTAAAACTAACTCTCCATAAAGCCGATCGTATTTTGGATGATACCAAAACCATTACCAATGCTGTGGCTCAACCTATGGCTTCTATTTCAGAATTTGTTGATGGTTTTAAAAATGGAGTTTCCTTTTTCAATAGTTTATTTAAAAAGAAAAAATAAATGTCTTGTGATTGTCCTAAATGTGATTGTAAAACTAACAATAGTTCCAGTTTCATTTTTGGAATTGTTTTAGGTGCTATAGTTGGAGCTATTATTGCCATTGTTATTTATCGCCAAAACAAAGGTAAAATATTTAATGACCTTCAAAAAAAACTGGAAGATTTTTTCAAAAATCTAATTGGTAATCAAAATAAATCCAGTTCAAAAACTAAGTCTAAAAATTTTTTTATTAAAAAACCAGTTTTTGAGACTAAAACAGAAGGATCTAAAGCTAATAAGTCAGAGATTGTTTTTGTCAAAAAAAGGTCTATTCCAAAAACTTTTGTTAAATCCAAAAAATAGCTGGTATAATTTCCTGTATGAAAGCTAGAGAATTGAAGGAAAAATTCATCAAATTTTTCGTTTCTAAAAAACATTTTGAAATCCCTTCTAGTAATTTAGTTCCAGAAAATGATTCCACCACTTTGTTTATATCTGCTGGAATGCATCCACTTGTACCCTATCTTTTAGGACAACCTCATACATCAGGCAAAAGATTAGTTAATGTTCAAAAATGTGTTCGAACAGGGGATATAGATGAAGTTGGGGATAAATTTCACCATACTTTTTTTGAAATGTTAGGTAACTGGTCTCTTGGTGATTATTTTAAATCAGAGATGATTCCTTGGAGTTTTGAGTTTTTAACTAAACATTTAAATTATAAATTAGAACAAATTCATGTTACTTGTTTTGAAGGTGATAAAGATGCTCCAAAAGATACTGAATCATATAATCTTTGGTTAAGTCAGGGCATTCCCAAAGATCATATTCATTATTTACCTAAAAAAGATAATTGGTGGGGCCCAGCTGGTTCAGTCGGTCCCTGTGGTCCAGATACTGAAATGTTTATTGATCTTAATTATCAAGACAAGCCAATAGATTTTAAAACTGGTTGTAAAACAGAAAGAATTGTTGAAATTGGTAATGACGTTTTTATGCAATATGATAAAACTGGTGACGGTAAATATAAACTTTTATCTCAAAAAAATGTTGATACTGGTTACGGAGTCGAACGTAATTTAGCCATCATTAGTGGTCTAACTGATGATTATTTAACTAGTATTTGGCAACCAATTATCAAAAAAATTGAAAGTATTTCTGGTAAAAAATATTCTGATCAAAATTACATCAAACAAATTCGTATTATTGCCGATCATATTCGATCCGCTGTTTTCATTATTGCCGACGGAGTCGAACCAAGTAATAAAGAGGCTGGTTATGTTTTACGTCGTCTTATTCGACGTAGTATTAGACAAGGAAAAATTTTGGGGATTGAAACTAATTTCACTAAAATAATTGCTCAAGCTGTTTTAGATAATCAAGATAACTATGCCGGAGTTTATCCTGAATTAAATCAAAATAAAGAAAAAATATTATCTATTTTAGATGCTGAAGAAAACAAATTTCGCAAAACTTTAAATAGGGGACTAAGTGAAATAAATAAATTAATTTCTCGACAAAAAAATATTTCTGGTCGGGAAGCTTTTACTCTTTATGAAAGTTTTGGTTTCCCAATTGAAATGATTGAAGAAGAATTACAAAAAAATAATTTAAAATTAGACAAAAAAGAATTTGACCGAGCCAAACAAGACCATATTAAGCAGTCGCAAACTTTATCTGCTGGCAAATTCAAGTCTGGACTAGCAGATAATTCTGAAATCATTACCAAGTATCACACTACTACTCATTTACTTCACACTGCGCTTCGAAAAATTTTGGGTGATCATGTTCAACAGTCAGGATCAAATATTACTTCAGAACGTCTTCGTTTTGATTTTTCTCATGACGAAAAATTAACTAATGATCAAATAAAAAAAATAACTGATTTAGTTAATCAACAAATAAATAAAAAAATCGAAGTCAAAAAAGAAATCATGTCTTTTACTGAAGCCACAAAATCTGGAGCTTTAGCTTTTTTTGGTAATAAATATCCTGATAATGTCTCGGTTTTTACCATTGGTGATTTTTCCAAAGAAGTCTGTACAGGTCCTCATGTCGAAAACACTGGTGTTTTAGGTAAATTTGAAATCACCAAAGAAGAATCCGCCGGTTCTGGCAAACGTCGTATTTATGCAGTTTTAAAATAAATTTCAGTTAATTCTAAAATATAGTATCCTTATATCATGGATGGTAGCAATTTTTGGTTAATTTATATTCAAGATAATCTAGTTGTGGTTGCTTTAGTCAACCAGTCAAATAATCAATACCATGTTTTAGCTATTGGCCCAGCCGTGGATTGGGATATAAATTCTGAAAAATCATTAATTACCGCCGTCGATGAATCACTTTCTGCCGCCTCTCTTAATGCCCA
Source organism: Candidatus Shapirobacteria bacterium (assembly GCA_028710865.1). The sequence goes on along the minus strand of JAQTUF010000001.1, from coordinate 118,674 downwards.
TATTACCGAAGACCAAGAACCTAGCTCAGCCGCCTTTGTAGTGCCTCCTTTTTGGGTTGACAACGACGGTAAGATTTCAGCCCCCAAACTAAAAATTATCAAAAGTTTATGTAAAGAACTTGATTTGATTCCATCTGGATTTTTATCCGAAGATGAAGCTATTGTTGAAGAAGCCAATCAAAAAGACGATTTTCCTGCCAGTTTCATTTTAATCCATCTCGATGTTAATGAATTTTATTTATCTTTAGTTTATTTAGGACATGTTAAAGAACGAATTCGAAAAAATCTCGATCAACCTTTTACTGGTCAAATATTGGAATCCACTTTATTAGAGTTAAACTCCCAATCAGCCCTACCACCTCAAATTATTCTTTTTGGAGCGAAAGCTTCAGAATTTATTGACGAAATTAAAAATTTTCCTTGGGTTGGTAAAAAAGATATTGAAACTTTTCTTCATTTTCCCGATGTCAAAATTTATCAAAATGATGAAATAATCAATATTTTTTCTAAAATTATTACCTCCCAAGTCAAAACCATTTTAGACAATCCAGAACCATCAACTACTGAAGAAGTTGTCAACCCAATTTCTCAAGAGCTTTTCCTTGAAGAAATTGAAGCTGATAGTTTAGGATTTTCATCAGAAACAGATGCTATTTTAGAAGATAAACAAATTTATCAAGACTTTAATGACAATCAAAAGTTAGATAATTTAGAAACTCCTTTAGAAGTACCTTTGGCTACAAAGGAAATTATCCCAGAAATTAAAAAACCTAAATTTTCCTTTTCTTTTTTTAAAAAAATTAAATTATTCAAAATTAAAAAACCTAAATTTAATAATTTGCTTTGGATTGGTTTAATTATTATATCTTTGAGTCTAGCCTTTATATTTTTCTTTTCCAAAACTGAAATTACTCTATTTATAACTCCTTTTAATTTTAATAAACAAATTCCTGTTACCTTAGTGGTTGATGGTTCAGAAGATGATATTTCTAAGTCAATTATTCCCATAGAAAAACAGACTTTTGATATTAAGGCTAATAGTCAATTGGATACTACTGGTCAAAAAACTGTTGGTAACAAAGCCAGAGGTGAAGTAATTATTTATAATAAATCTGATCAATCACAAAGTCTTTCTAATGGTTCAATTTTAGTTGATGATTCAGGTAAAAAATTTGAATTAACCACTGCTGTTTCTATTGCTTCTAGCAGTTCTAATTTAGATGAAGGTGTTATTACTTTAGGTCAAACCAAGACAGCTATTATTGCTACTGATATTGGTTCGGAATTTAATATTGATCAAAATTCTCAATTAAAATTTGAAAAAATTTCCAATACTATTTTAATTGCTCGTGTTAGTCAAGCTTTATCTGGTGGTAGTAAAGAACAAATTAATGCTGTTAGTACTCAAGACAAAATTGATATCGAATCAAAAATCAACGAAGAAATTACTCAAAAAATTGAAGAAAAAATCACTAATGGTTTAGGTAATATTTCTGGAGTTATTTCTGGTACAACCCAAATTTCTAAAGATAAGGTTGATCTCAGTCGGGAAGTTGGTGAACAAGCTGATCAACTAAATGCTACCGTTAATGCTTCAGTTTCCATATTTACTGTCACTGATTCTGTCAAAGAAAAAGTTTTAAAGCAATTTTTATCCGATCAAGAAAATTTTGATAATACCAATATTGACATTCAAAATTTCAATTTTGAATTTAAATCCACTAAAATTGAATCACAGCAGGCTACTGGTACTTTGTCTATTAGTGGTTTAGGTACTCCTCGAATTGATTTAACTAAACTAAAAAAATCTTTGATTGCCAAAACTACTTTAAAAGCTTCCGATATCATTAAAAAAATGGTCAATAGGGCGTATAATTTCAATATTAAAAATAATTTACCTCTAAATCTTTTACCATTTAGAGAAAATAATCTTTCAATTGAGATTGAATCTTCAAACTTGTGAGTTATATATATATTAAAAAAGAAAAGAAACCTGGTTTAAAAAATAAAAAATATTTGCCTTTATTTTTTTTGATTTCCGGCTTACTCCTACTTAGTTTTGCTGTCATTCCAATCATTAGATTTCAGTTTAAATATTCTACTAATTTAAAACAGATTCTAAATCCACTTTCAGTCAAATCTTACAATCAGTCTTTAAACATTTTAGGAGATGTAACCGCTGACTATACCCAATTATCAAATTGGTTTATTAATGATTCGTCAGGTCAATCAAACAATTTATTCACTAATGATGATGGTAATAAATATTATTTATCTATTCCTAAATTAAATATTAAAGATGCTACTGTTATCATTGGTAGTTCTGATCTTAAAAAAAGCCTTATTCAATATCCTCAAACTGCCCTACCAGGGCAACTAGGTAATACTGTTATTTTTGGTCACTCCGTTTTGCCTCAATTTTTTAATCCTAGATCTTATCTAACCATTTTTTCCACCCTTCACACCCTTAAAATTGGTGATGAAATTGATATTAATTATGATGGTAGTCAATATAGATACCTTGTTAGTGAAATGTATGAAGTCAAAGCCACTGATTTTTCTGTCCTAGAACAAAGATTTGACGATAAAGTTATTACCCTTATCACGTGCAGTCCTCCAGGTACTTACCTTCGTCGGCTTGTAGTCAAAGCCGAAATTGCCTTATAATACCTTCTATGAATCTTTTAGCTATTGATTATGGTACCAAACGGATTGGCTTAGCTATTTCTATAAAAAATATTATTACGCCTATTGATCCGATTAAAAATGATTCTCAAAAATTTAGTCAAATTCAAAAAATTATTGATCAATACCAAATCGAAAAAATTTACATTGGTATTTCAGAAGGAGACTTCGCCATTATTACCAAAGACTTTATTAAAGAACTTAAAAAAATGGTAATATGTAGTATAGAGACAGTTGAAGAAGCCGTTAGTACTATTGAAGCTAATCAAATTTTTATTACGAATAAAAATAAAAAAAAGAACTATAAAAATTTAATTGACTCTATCTCCGCCGCAGTTATTTTAAGGCGGGCCAATACTTATTAAAAAAAGGATTATGATAAAAAACTTAATCGCTCCTATTCAAGCCTGGTTATTATCCCAAAAGAAATGTGTTGGCTGTGGTACTTCATTGGAAAACGGAGTCAAAAAACCAGTTCGAGGCCAAACCACTGTCACTTGTCGTTGTGGTCGTATTTTTATCTATGATGAAAATAAAAAAAGTTACCGTCGAGCTCTCTTTGACGAAATTTAAACACGAATTTAAATGAAAAAAGTAGTCTCTATTATATTTGTTTTGGTCACAATCTTTCTAGTTTTCGGTCTAATTTTTATTAAGATAAATTTATCAGCATTTTCTTTAGATTCAAAGAATCAAGTTTTTGTAATTAACGCTGGTGACAGCATAAAAACTATAAGTCAAAATTTAGAGGAAAAAGATCTTATTAAAAATCATTTTGTTTTCATTGCTTATAGTTTTTTAACCAGACAAAATAAAAAAATTCAATCAGGAACTTATCGACTTTCTCCCTCATTATCTACTCCAGAGCTTCTTGAAAAATTGACCACTGGTGGAATTTCCGATTATTGGCTTAAGATTCCTGATGGTTCTCGCCTTGAAGAAACAGCTAATCTTTTTCCAAAAGATTTAACCTTTACTAGTCAAGATTTTTTAACTCAAACCAAAAACAAAGAAGGTTATCTTTTTCCAGATAGTTATCTTATCCCTCAATATTTTAGTTTGGATCAAACATTAAAAGTTATTTATGATCATTTTAACCAAAAATTTACTCAGGCTAAAAAAGATTCTACTTCCACTCTTAGTGATCAAAAAATTTTAGTTTTAGCTTCACTTTTAGAAAGAGAAGGTAAATCACTTGAATCAAAACAAATGATTGCTGGAATTATTTTAAATCGTTTAAGTATTAATATGGCTCTCCAACTTGATGCCACTGTCCAATATGCTCGTGATAGTCAAAATAAAAATATTAAAGAATATTGGCAGCCAATTACAAAATCAAGTTTATCTATAAATTCTGTCTATAATACCTACAAAAATACCGGTTTACCTCCTAAGCCAATTTGCAGCCCAGGATATAATTCACTTTATGCTGCTTTTCATCCCACTGATTCTAATTATATCTATTATATTACTGGTGATGATGGCCTCATGCATTACGCCATCACTCTCGCCGAACATAATTCCAATATTGCCAAATATTTAAAATAAATTTGACTTTAGTATTCTTTTCCATCAAAATACCTCAGTTCTTTTAAAATGGCATTATAAATAAGAGCGTGTGGCCCCAATTTATTGGGGATACGAGGACAAGGGTAAATCGATTTATCTGCGGAAACCCTTAGGCTGTGATTGTCGGCCTAAATATTTTCTTTAAAATTTTGAAGTAATTCAAAAATCAAAGAGAAAATAACACAATTGCCATTTTTCTTCAAAAGAATTCTTTCCGGCGTTTTTGATACTTTTATTAATTTTCAAAAACCGGTCAAAAATTATGTGTGGAATCTATGGCTATAATGGTAGCTCTCAAAATGCTGCCGATATCGTTTTATCAGGTTTAAAAAGTTTAGATTACAGGGGTTATGATTCGTGGGGAATTGCCGTTTTAAAAGATCACCAAATTTTTATTCAAAAAGACATTGGTAAGATTGAAAATATTAATCAACTTAATTTTTCTAAAAGTAATTTATCCTTGGGACATACTCGTTGGGCTACTACTGGTAGTGTTTCTAAAATTAACGCTCATCCCCATTTTTCCACTGACAAATCTTTTGCTTTAGTTCAAAATGGTATTGTTGAAAATTATTTAAAATTAAAATCAGATTTAATTAAAAAAGGTTATAAATTTGAATCAGAAACTGATACAGAGGTTATTGTTAGACTAATTGAAAAATATCAAAAAGAGACTAAGAATTTATTAACAGCCGTCAAAAAAGCTTTTCTAGATTTAGAAGGCCGTAATACTATTGCCTTGCTCGATTCTATTAATCATCAAATTATTGCTGTTAGAAATGGTTCTCCCCTAATTATTGGTCAAAAAGATGGTGATTATTTTATTTCTTCTGATACTGTTTCGTTAGGTAAAAATATTTCGACCTATTATGACCTCGATAATTTTGAATTAGTTGTTTTAAATTCTCATCCTCAAATTATCAATCTTAAAACCAATAAAAATTTATCCTTAAAATTTAAAAAAGCTGATTTTCAAACCATTATAGTAAATAAAGGTGATTATAAACATTTTATGATTAAAGAAATTTTTGAAACACCATTAGTTATTAAAGAAGTAATTAATACTGATAAAAATAATTTAAAAAAGTTAGCCCAAGCCATTAAAAAAGCCAAAACCATCTATACTATTGGTTCTGGTACTGCTGGTAATGCTGCTGCTCAAATTGCCTATTTTTTAAGAGAAATTGCTCATATCCAAACTATCAGTTTAGTTGGTGCTGATGCTTTGGAATATTATAAATTTTTTACTAAAGATGATTTAATTATTGCTCCTTCCCAAAGTGGAGAAACCGCTGATGTTTTAGAAGTTTTAGAGTATGCTAAAACTAAAAAAATGACTATTGTTAGCTATGTTAATATGCCTGGTTCTATGATGACTCGTCTATCAGATTTTAAATTTATAGCTAATGCTGGTCCCGAGATTTGTGTTATGTCCACTAAAATATTTACTTCTCAAATTGCTTGGGGGTATTTACTTGCTAAAACTATCGCTAAAAATTATCAAGATGCTATTGAAAATCTTAAACAATTAGTCAATTCAACTGAAAAATATCTCAGAAATAAAAATAATCACACCGATATAAAAAAAATTGCCCAAAAACTTTTAAATATTCATGATATTTTTTTACTAGGTAAATCCCAAAACTTTCAAATTGCAAAAGAAGGTATGATTAAAATCATTGAAGGTACTTATAAACATGCTCATGCTATCCCAGCTGGTGATCTCAAACACTACGCTATTACCCTAATTGAAAAAGATATTTATACTATCGCTGTTTTATCCCAAGATCAAACCATAAATGATATGAATAACGCTATTAATGAAATTCGTAGTCGCGGTGGTAGTATTATTGGTGTTTATTCCCATAAACAAGATAATTTTGATTATTTACTCAAAACACCATCACTTGGTGAAACTAGTTCAATATTTAATATTATTCCCCTTCAACTATTGACTTATTATCTTTCTTTAAAATTAGGAAATAATATTGATAAACCTCGTAATATCGCCAAATCAGTCACTGTTAAATAAATTATTTTTTGTTTATCAACTCATTTAATATATTCCATCTTCTTTTTTTCTCATTCATTGGAATATCATCTTTATAAATTTTGGCCGAAACTGTCCCTTTGCGAGGGGAATATTTGTTTAGATAGCCAATTTCAAAATTAGCTTTTTTACACAATTTAACCGTATTTTGAAAAGCTTTTTTATCTTCACCTGGGAATCCAATAATTATGTCAGTACTAAATTTAACATCTGGAATTTTTGTTCTGATTTTTTTAACTAAATCTAAGTATTCTTTTGCTGTATAACCTCGATTCATATTTTTGAGAATTTGATCGTCACCAGCTTGAACTGGTAAATGGAGTAATCGGTCAATATTTTTATATTTAGTAATAATATCAATCAATTTATCCGAGAAATCCCAAGGGTTGCTACTGACAAATGAAATTTTTTCCAAATCTTTTTTAGCTACTTCTTCCAATAATTTATGAAATAAACTTTTAAATCTTTTTTTACCCATTGATACTAAAGTTGTTTCTCCAAAATCTGCTCCATAGGAGTTTACATTTTGTCCAATCAACATTACTTTTTTAAATCCTGCTTTTATCGCTTCATCAACTTCTACCAATATTTCCTCCATTTTTCTTGATTTTTCACTTCCTCTAGCAAAGGGGACTATACAATAACTACAAAAATTACTGCAACCAAAACTAATTGGGATTAAAGCCATTTCATTTTTTTCTCTAATAGGTTTAATTTCAAAACTAATTTTCTCTATCGGCATAAACTCGGACACTGTTGGGAAATCTTTCTTAAGCTGTTTTAACTTTTTTCCGGTTTTATCTTTATCAGACAACCCCGCCAAACAGCCAGTTACAATAATCTTAATTTTATTAAAGTTGCCCTTTTTAAGGGAAATGTCACAAAGTGACAAAGGGTTTTTTTTAGAGGGATTTTTATTCCATTTATTAATCTCATTAATCAAACCATAGACCCTGTTTTCTGCCGATTCTCTAATAATACATGTATTTACAACAACCAAATTGGCTTCTTTCCAATTTTTAGTTTCTTCAAATCCCTTATTCCAATAAAATGCCTTGATTCTCTCTGAATCAGCTGTGTTTTGGATACAACCAAATGTCTTTATAAAAAATTTCACCCTCAATTCTACCAAATATCTCATTTGCAATATTTTTTACTAAATGGAATAATTTAATTTATGGATGATAAAAAAAATAATTCTAAAGACAAAAAAGAAAATAAATATCAAGATGTTTTAGATCAATACGCTGCCAAAGTTGACTCATCAACAGATGAAAATATTGATGTTAAAACTACAGATTTAACTAATGATACGGTTAAAATGACTGAAACCCCAGTCGAAACCCCAGTCGAAACCCCAGTCGCTTCCCCAATCGCTTCCCCAGTCGAAACCCCAGTCGAAACCCCAGTCGAAACCCCAGTCGAAACCCCAGTCGCTTCCCCAGTCGAAACCCCAATCGCTTCCCCAATCGCTTCCCCAGTCGAAACCCCAATCGCTTCCCCAATCGCTTCCCCAGTCGAAACAAAACCATTAGAAGATATTGATTCAAATAAAATTAAAGTACCTCCAGAAATTCCTTCATTGACAACTCCAGAAAACACTCCTGAACCAATATCAAACATAAATGAAACTGAAAAATCAGCCACCCCAGAAGAGATTAAAGACAAAATTAATGAAGTTTTAAGCTATGAAACCAATGCTCCAGAACAAGAACCCATCAACCCAATTTCTGATTCTCAAAATTCTCCTTCAAATTTAATAAAAATGCTGTTTTTTATTGCTCTTTCCATTTTTATTTTAATTATTCTTACCTTAGCTTATTTTTTACTTCTAAAACCATCTAACTCAAACACTGATCAAACCCAATCAACTATTACTCCAACTTCATCTGAAGTTGCTTGCACCCTAAATGATATGGAATTAAGTATCGGTGAAGATTTTACTGCTGCAGATGGTTGTAATATTTGTACTTGTGAAGCCAAAGATGTTATTTCCTGCACTGAAAAAGCCTGTGAATCTACTTCTTCCGCCACTAAAACCGCAACTCAATCATCTAAAACCTCATTTCAAAAAATGATTATTAACTGGAATCTTTACAAAGAGATACCCAGTTCTGAAAGGAAAAACGATTTTACTGATTATCTTGATGGAACTACTAGCACTAATACATGGTTTGGAAATATTAATTCAAGTGATAAATTATATTCTTTTGCCCAAAAAATAATTAAAGGTTCGATTAAAAAATTGTCAATCAGTAAAAACAATCTAAAAACTATTTTGGGTGATTATGAATATACTTTTTATACAACTCCAAATTACGAAAAATGGTCAAATGATAAATTTTTGAAAGAAGTTGTTGTTCCAGAGTATGCAGTTGGAGGAATAGGAGAAATCAGTCCTCTATATGCTTATCCAGATAAATTAGTTTGGACAACTGCAGGTAATTGTGGAGGAGTAAGATCTAATGATATTGAAGAGCAAAAAGCTCAAGATCAATGTACTAATTTAGTAAAAGAAATTCATTATGCGTTTCTTTAATTTTTCTACCCAAATTCTACCCATTGCCAAGTGTTGACGGGCGCGATATAATACCCCTATTCGGCGAGCGGTTGGTACATAACTCGTCCTTTAATTTTAGTAATTAAAAAAACTTGATGCCTTCCGTTAAAAGAACTCAATGGGGTAAAAAATACTCCAATATTCCTAAATTAGATTTAATTCAAATTCAAAAAGAATCCTGGACTGATTTTCTTAACCGTGAACTTAAAGAAACTATTCAAGCCATTTCTCCTATAAGTGATTACACCGGTAACAACTGGCAATTAGAACTAGGTAGTCTTAGTTACGATCCCATCACCATTACTCCTGACACTGCCAAGAAAAAAGGTCTCAATTATACTATCCCTGTCAAAATCAAAGCTACTTTAACCAATAAAAGAACTGGTAATGTTTCAGAAGAAAGTGTTTTTTTCTTAAATCTTCCTACCATGACTCAAGAGGGAACTTTCATTATCAATGGTATTGAAAGAGGTATTATTAATCAATTAGTTCGTTCCCCTGGTGTTTATTTTACTAGTGAAGTCGACCCAGCTACTGGAAAAAATCTTTATAATGCCGAAATTAGACCTACTCGTGGTTCCTGGTTAGAATTTTTTATTGGTAAAAAAGATGTAGTTTTTGCCCGAATTGATCGCAAAAAGAAATTTCCTGCTACTATAATTTTAAGAGCTGCCTGTCAAATGGATGATAAACAATTAATTGCTGAGTTTGGTGATTACATTTCTCATACTATCCAAGCTGATGTTTCCAAAACCTCCGAAGAAGCAGTTTTGGAATTTTATCGAAAGCTTCGTCCAGGTGAACCAGTTGTTTTAGAAAATGCTCAAAAATTTTTTAATGAAAGATTTTTTGATATTCGTACTTATGAACTTGGACCAGTTGGTCGTTACAAAATTAACAAAAAATTTGAATTTAAATTTGATGATACTGATAAAGAAAATTGGGTTTTAAGAAAAGAAGATTTGTTAGCTACTGTTAAATATTTAGTTCAACTCCAAAGCGGAAAAGTTACTCGTCTAGATGATATTGATAGTTTAGCTAACCGTCGACTTCGTTGTTGCGGTGAAATAGTTTCTCAAATTGCTATTCGTCCGGCCCTTGCTAGATTCGAAAGAATGGTTAAAGAAAGAATGAGTTTGATTTCTACCAAAGAAAAACCTATCCCCAGCCAAATGATTAATCCTCAACCTCTTATTTCTGGTCTTAACACTTTTTTTAGATCCAACCAATTATCTGCTATTCTCGATCAAACCAATCCTTTGGCTGAATTAGATCTTTTAAGAAGAGTAACTGTTGTTGGTATTGGTGGTTTAACTCGTGAACGAGCTGCTTTTTCTATTAGAGATGTTCATAGTTCTCAATATGGTCGTATTTGTACTGTTCGTTCTCCAGAAGGTCAAAATATAGGTTTAGTAACTTATTTGGCTCTTTACGCTAAAGTCAATAAATATGGTTTTCTTGAGGCTCCTTTTAGAAAATTGGAAAAAGTCAAAGGCGGTTATAAAATTTCTGATGATTTTGTCTATTTAGATGCCTATGATGAATATGAAAATAAAATTACTCATTTGGGTATTAAATTTGATGAATTTGGAGTTACAAAACAAAATTGGGTTCCAGTTCGTTTTCAAGGTGAATTTGCCGAAGATGAAATCGATCAGGTCAAATATATTGATTTAATTCCTAACGAAATTGTGGGTGTTTCTGCTGCTCTAATTCCTTTTATTGACCATGATGATGCTACTCGTGCGTTAATGGGTTCCCACATGCAAACACAAGCAGTTCCCCTTATTTCACCAGAAGCTCCTATTGTTGGTACTGGTATCGAAACTGCTGTTGCTACTGCCATGAATAGAACAATTTTAGCTAATCACTCAGGTAAAGTAACCTATGTTGATGCTGAAAAAATTATTATTTCTTTAGATAAAAAAATTGAACCTATTTGTAATGATCAAAGTGAAGTTAGTAGTGATGGTAAGACCGAAACTTATTATTTAATTAAGTTTGATCGAACTTCTCCTTATGGTACTTGTTACAACCAAAGAACTGTCGTTAAAACTGGCGATATTATTAAAACTGGCGACCTTTTAATTGATGGACCTTCTACTGATGGTGGTGAATTGTCTATTGGTCGAAATCTTTTAGTGGCTTATGCTGAAATTGATGGTTTAAATTATGAAGATTCATTTTTAATTTCCGATAGATTAGTGAAAGAAGATGTATTAACTAATATCCAAATTTATGAATATACTGCTCAAGTTGTTGAAACTAAATTAGGTTCCGAAGAACTAACTAAAGATATTCCCAATGTTTCCGAAAATGAATTAGCCAAGCTTACCGATGATGGTATTGTCATGATTGGTGCCAATGTTGGTCCTAATGATATTTTGGTTGGTAAGGTTGAACCTCGTGGTGAAAAAGAATTATCTGCTGAAGAAAGATTATTACGTGCTATTTTTGGTGAAAAAGCTCGTGAAGTTAAAGATACTTCTCTCCGTGTTGCCAATGGTGAGGGCGGTGTTGTTATTAAAGTTGATATTTTAGATAAAGACCAAGGGGATGAACTTGATCCTGGTGTTAATAAAATTGTTAAAGTTTATGTTGCTCAAATTAGAAGAATTCAGGAAGGTGATAAAATTGCCGGAAGGCATGGAAATAAAGGTGTTCTTTGTCGAATTATGCCTGAGTATGACATGCCAAAAACTGCTGATGGTACTCCAATTGACCTAGTTATGTCGCCAATTTCGGTTATTTCTCGTATGAATTTAGGTCAGATTTTAGAGGTCAATTTAGCTTATGCTGGTCTTCATCTTAATAAAAAATATGCTGTTCCTGTTTTTGAAAAATATTCCGAAGAAGAAATTGCTCAAGAATTAAAATCAGCCAATCTACCAACTGATGGTAAAATCCAACTTTATGATGGCCGAACTGGTGAACCATATCATCAAAAAAGTGTAGTTGGTATCGGTTATATTCTAAAACTTGTTCATATGGTTGACGATAAAGTTCATGCTCGTTCTACTGGTCCATACTCACTTGTTACTCAACAACCTCTTGGAGGTAAAGCTCGTATGGGTGGTCAGCGACTTGGAGAAATGGAAGTTTGGGCTTTAGAAGCTCACCGAGCTGCTCACACTCTTCAAGAAATGTTGACTATTAAGTCTGATGATATTGAAGGTCGTACTCATACTTTCCAAGCTATTATCAAAGGTCAAGTAATTCCTGAGCCAGCCATTCCTGAATCTTTCAAAGTTTTAACCAAAGAATTAGCAGGACTTTGTCTTGATATTTCTCCAGTTGGAGTTAAAGAAGTCACTAATTTATTTTCTGAAGAAGAAGCTACCCCAGAAGTTAAATTAGAAGATGTTGAACCTGAAATTTCTATATCTTCCGAAGAAGAAATAACAGGTTTAAGTATTGCCGATGAACCGGCACCATTAGATGATATAAAGGAGGAACAATAATGTTTAATTTCAAAAGTATAGTTGATTTTTCTGGCCTTAAAATAAAACTAGCCTCACCAGCAGATATCTTAAGTTGGTCTCACGGTGAAGTTACTAAACCAGAAACTATTAATTATCGTAGTTGGCGTCCGGAAAAAGACGGTCTATTTTGTGAAAAAATTTTTGGACCAAGTCATGATTATGAGTGTTACTGTGGTAAATACAAAAAAATCCGATTTAAAGGTATAATCTGTGATCGATGTGGTGTTGAGGTAACTACTTCAAAAGTCAGACGTGAACGTATGGGTCACATTACCTTAGCTGCCCCTGTTACTCATCTTTGGTATCTCAGAAATACTCCATCACCAATTGGTGTCATTTTAGATGTTCCCCAAAAAGATCTTGAATCAGTTGTTTACTTTACTAAGTATTTAGTTATTTCAGTTGATGATTCTAAACGCAAAGAGGCTATTGATAACCTCCAAAAAAATTCTCATGAAAGAATTGAAAAAATTGATATCGATTCCCAAAAAATGATTCAGTTAAAAACTGACCAAACCGAAAAAGAAAAGGCTGAATTAAAAAGTAAAATAAAAAATAAAGATCAGCTTTTTGTGGCCCAAGAAGAAAGAAACGTTAAACTCAAACAAGACATTCAAAAACTAGAAAATAAAGCTCTTTCGGAAAAAAATCGTATCGAAGGTCTTATTAAATACTTAGAGGACAAAATTTCTTCAATTCAAATTTTATCTACTCTTTCTGATGAAGAGAGTTTTTATTTATCTCAGTTTAAAGCCGATATTTTCTTTGAAGCCAAAATGGGAGCTGAAGCTCTTTATGAAGTTTTAGACGAAATTGATTTATCAGAAACTGTCAAAAATCTAAAAAAAGAATTAAAAAAAACTAGTTCCAAGTTAAAGAAAAAGAAAATCATGTATAAGATTCGTATTTTAAATGGCATGATTGAAAATGAAATTAAACCCAGTTCTATGGTCTTAACTAATGTACCAGTTATACCACCAGATTTACGTCCTATGGTTCAACTTACTGGTGGTCGATTTGCGACTAGTGATTTAAATGATCTTTATCGTCGACTTATAAATCGTAACAATCGTCTTAAAAAATTACTTAAACTTGGTGCTCCAGAAATCATTTTACGAAATGAAAAAAGAATGCTTCAGGAATCAGTTGATATTTTAATTGACGCTCAAAAGAGTTCAAAAAATAAACGTAAAAGTTTAAAAAGAACTCCTCGATCACTTTCAGATCTTTTACGTGGTAAAAAGGGTCGTTTCCGACGTAATCTACTTGGTAAACGGGTTGATTATTCAGGTCGTTCAGTTATTGTTGTTGGCCCAGAATTAAAATTAAATCAAGTTGGTTTACCAAAAGAAATCGCTCTCGAAATGTTTAGACCATTTATCCTTCGTGAACTTATGGCTAGTGGTATTGCTCCAAATATCAAAAGTGCCAAAAATCTTATCGATCGTCGGGTTAATGAAGTCTACGATATTTTAGAAACTGTTACCAAAGATAAATATGTTTTATTAAATCGTGCTCCAACACTTCATAAGCTTTCAATTCAAGCCTTTAAACCAATTCTAGTGGATGGTTTGGCTATTCGTTTACATCCATGTGTGTGTAAAGGATTTAATGCTGATTTTGATGGAGACCAAATGGGTGTTCATTTACCACTTTCTATTGCCTCTCAACGAGAAGCTAAGATGTTAATGTTGCCATCACGTAATTTATTAAAACCAGCCGATAGTGCTCCAATTTCCATTCCTACTCAAGGTATGGCCGTCGGTTGTTACTATATTACTTCCATCCGCTCTCAGGATTTAGATAAAGAATCTCAAGATGATTTTACAAATTTATCGATTTTTTCTGATAAAGATGAAGTAGAATTAGCTTATCAATCAAATAAGATTGAACTAAGAGAATTAATTGTAGTTCGTCTTAATGGTCAATTAATAAAAACTACTTTTGGTCGTATTTGGTTTAATAAAATTCTTCCCCAAGAATTTAAATTTGTTAATGAATCTATGATGGGAAGTAAAGCTTTAAATGATTTAGTTGTTAAGTCATTAGAAATTGCCGGTCGTTTAAAAACAGTTAGACTTATTGATTCCCTTAAAGATATTGGTTTTAAAGGTTTTACTCTTTCTGGTATTTCTCTTTCTATGGCTGACTGCGGTTATTTACCTGAAAAAGAAGGGATTATTAATGGTGCTAATAAACAAGTTACTGAAATTGAAGAAAATTTTAAAAATGGTCTTATCAGTAATGATGAAAAGAAACGTCTCAGCCAAAATGTTTGGTTAGAAAAAACTGAGGAAATTGCCGAAAAAACTTGGGCCACCTTAGATATTGATTCACCTATTAGAATAGTTTCTGCTTCTGGTATTAAACGTGCTTCTAAAGATCAGATTAAGCAGCTTTCTGGTATGAGAGGACTTATGGTCGATCCTACTGGTAAAATTGTTCAACTTCCTACCAAATCTAATTTCCGTGAAGGTTTATCGGTCTTTGAATACGTTACCGGTGCCCGAGGAACTCGTAAAGGTTTAGCCGACACTGCTCTAAAAACTGCCGACGCTGGATATTTAACCCGTCGACTTGTTGATGCTGCCCATATTTCCATTATTAGAATGGATGATTGTGGTACTGATAAGTTTATTACTATTGATGCCAATGAAAAAAATCGCGAAAGATATTTTGGTCGCCGTATTCTTGGTAGAGTTTTAGCTAATGATATTTTGGTTCCAAAAACTAAAAAAGTTTTATTAACTAAAGGTACCCTTATTGATAATTCCAATTTAGAATTAATTGAATCAAACAAAATCACTTCAGTTGATATTCGTTCTCCGCTAACTTGTTCTGCTGAAACCGGACTTTGTAGTAAATGTTATGGTTGGGATCTTTCTACTAGAAAAATTATTGATATTGGTGTCCCAGTTGGAACTATTGCTGCTCAATCAGTTGGTGAACCAGGTATTCAATTAACTCTTCGAACTAAACATACTGGAGGTGTTGCTGGTGGTACCGACGTTACTCAAGGTTTACCTCGAGTTCAAGAATTATTTGAAATCCGGCTTCCTAAAATTCCTTCACCTTTAGCTGAAATTAATGGCAAAATTAAAATCAAAGAAACCAATGATGGCTATGAAATTAAACTTACTGGCAAAGACGAAAATAATAACGCCAAAGTCGTTACTTATATCCTACCTCTCAATGCAAATATTCTAGTTTCTGATGGTGATTTAGTTGGACAAGGGACTCAACTTTCTACTGGCTCTCTTGACGTTCGGGAAATTATGTCAGTTAAAGGTATTGAAGCTGCTCAACAATACCTTATTAATAGCATTCAAGGAGTCTATGAATCACAAGGTATTACCATTCATGATAAACATCTTGAAGTTATTGTTAAAGAAATGAGCGACAAAATAAAGATTGAAGATCCAGGTGATACCAATTTTCTTTATGGTCAAATTATTACCAATGCCGTTTTCAATTCTGCTAATAAAGAAGCTGAAAAAAGCAAGGGTAAACCAGCAATTGGTAAAAAAGTTTTATTAGGCTTAATTCAATCAGCTCTTACTACTGGGTCTTGGCTTTCAGCTGCTTCATTTCAACAAACTACCAGTGTTTTAACAGAAGCTTCACTTTTAGCCGAGGTTGATAACTTGATTGGCTTAAAGGAAAATGTTATTATCGGACGACTTATTCCAGTCAGCAAACAACAAAATATATAAATATGCCAACATTTAATCAACTTATTAAAAAGGGACGAAGAATTAGGGTTAAAAAACTTAAAACTGGTGCTCTTCGTCATAATTTCAATAGTATTAAAAATCATTTTATTACTACTATTAACCCCTTTAAAAAAGGTGTTGTGACAGTAGTTAAAACTATGACTCCTAAAAAACCTCATTCAGCCTTGAGAAAAATTGCCAAAGTTAAACTTAGTAATCGTAATTTAGTTACGGCTTATATTCCTGGTATTGGGCACAATTTAGCTGAACACAGCATCGTTTCTATTCGTGGAGGTCGTGTTCGAGATTTACCTGGTGTTCGTTATCATGTTATCCGTGGTAAATTTGATGCTGGTGCTGTTACTGGTCGACTTCAGTCACGAAGTAAATATGGAGCTAAAAAACCCAGTGTTAAAGCCTCAACTTAATATTAAAAATTAAAATTTCAATTTAAGAATTAAAAAATATGTCTAGAAAAGGACCAAGTAAAATTAGAAAAATAGAACCTGATGCCATTTATGGCAGTGTTATTATTTCCAGAATAATTAATTATTCCATGAAAGATGGGAAGAGAACTGTAGCCGAAAAACAGATTTACGATGCTCTTGAATTGATTAAAAAAGATTTTCCTAAAGAATCAGAAATTGATGTTATGGAAAGAGCTTTAGAAAATATTCGTCCCAAAATTGAAGTTCGACCTCGTCGTATTGGGGGTGCTGTTTATCAAGTACCAACTCCAGTTCGAGGTAATCGTCAAAATTCATTAGCTATTCGTTGGTTTGTTAATTCTGCCCGTGCCCGTGCCAATAAACAATACCCATCTTTTGCTCAAAAAATTAATGCCGAAGTTAATGATGCTCTCAATAATTCTGGTGCTGCCGTTAACAAAAGGCTAGAAGTTGAACGTATGGCTGAAGCTAATAAAGCTTTTGCTCATTTACGTTGGTAAATTATTTTCAACTTGATAAACTCGATGAACTTGATAAACTGAAGTGATGTCATTATTTTCTAAACCAAAAGTAGTCCTTTGGCCTAAAGACAAATCCTTAGAAATTTATATTAATTTAAAAGAAAACAATCATTTTACTTTAGATATTAATCTTTGGCAGGAAAACAGCGATAAGGATTTAGAGCCATTAATTGAGTATCTTCAAAAAAATAAAATAAAAGAGTGCACTGTTTTGATTTCCGACGATATAGTTTTAACCAAATCCTTTATTTATGACACTCAAATAGAGCAAATTGATAAAAAAGAAGTCATTGGTTTAGCCGAAAGTTTTGTCTCTTTTAAAATAGATCCAAATTCAATTAATTATGTTTTGATCCAAGAATCAGGCAAAACCATTATTCAGTCAACCATTTTTGAAGTTTCCAAAATGTCTATTTTAAAAGCCAATTTAGCCAAATTAAATATTCAAATTAATGCCCTAAATTCAGTTTCTGCTGCCATTTCTAAAGTTCTTTCATCTATTTATTCTAATCAGTTTTTCCTTATCTATCCACTAAATGATCATGAATATACCCTTTTATTATCTAAAAATAATACTATTTATTTGACTGCTAATTTTAAAGGTCCTGCTCTAGACATTCAAAAAACTATTAATTATTCCAATCTTTATTTTTCTACCCCAGCTAAAAAAATCTATTTTCCTGAAAGTAAAGATATTGAAATCATTACTACTACTGAAGTTGAAAAAACTGCCTATAATGAAAGCCAAATTGCTCAAAATTTAAATAAACCAGCCAACTTTCCTTTACCTGTCTTAGGTGAGTTTAGTGATATAATAGCTAAAGCTCAAGATATTAATTCATCAGGAGTCAAAAAAATGAATAATAAAAAAAATATACTACCAATAATAGCCGTTCTTATTTTTACTGCTGCTTTAGTCTCTTTTATTGTTTATTTTGTTTTCAACAATAAATCTAATAATGAAGAGAATATGGAAGATATAACTCCAACCAGTATTATTGAAGAAATTACTCCCACTGCCACTCCAACCTTGGCTGAAATTGATAAAACCATTAAACTCCAAGTGTTAAATGCTACCGATATCAATGGTCAGGCTGCCACTCTTAAATCGAAATTAGTCAATCTTGGTTTTGAAAATGTTACCGTTGGTAATTCTACAACCAAAGCTACTGAAAACACTGTCCAAGTAAAATCAGCCACTACTTCAGCTTATTTTGAGTCTGTTTTAAGAACTGATTTTCCCGCTACTTATACTACTGATTTAAAATCAACTTCAACTTATGACGCTGTTTTTATCATTGGTACCGATCTTTCTACCGGAGAGTCCGCTTCTACCCCTACTATCGCTCCTACCGAAGCTGAGGAATAATTTATTTATATTGAATTTTTAATCCCTTCGAGAAATCGGAGGGATTTTGTTTTATTAAATTTTTTCCAAATTAAAAACCCCCGATCGAATATTCTGTAGACTCGCGTCCGCAAAATTTATATGTCCGATCAAGGGCTTGTTTTAATTTGATTTGATGTAGTAGAGAAGGTGGTTATTTATTAAATTTGGTTTGCGATCGAGGATTATTGCAAGTTGGTCTTGGTGAAGAATTCTCCCATCGATTTTTTTAGCTATCAATTGCAGGACTTCTGGTTTTACTTGAAACCAAGAATATGCATCCAAGTCTTCCATTCTTGACTTTGAGTGACAGCAGTTGGCATATTGCCATGACAGATTTTCAAATAAAAATCCAATTTCGGGAGCAAAATCAAGCATTTTCGCCAAAGTCTCATCTTTTTTTATATCCCCATCCTTGATTGCTTTCAATTTTGCAATCGATGTTTGGAAGGGGATCTGGTAATTTGGTCTGATTTTTCTCCCAAACAAGTCAATTTCCTCTGCCCCAGGTTCATTCGCCATTTTTACTAAAACATTATCACTGGTATCACGAAAACAAACAATAAACCCACCTATATTAGTAACAATGCCATCCTGATCTATTACCTGTTCAGTTCTAGCTTTTATCCAAGCCTGTAACCATTCGTTTACACCGTTTTTAACATGAAGTATTACTATGTCAAAAAAGGCGCTTATTAAGGCCTGAAAGAAACCACCGAAGTTTTTCTCCTTCCAGAGTTTTTTGTTCCCCTTACGATTAAAATCTTCTCCAAGGTAAGTCTCCCAAATCGTAATTTCTGGAAGTTTTTTTATGTCTTCCTGTACTATTTCCTTCAAATCATCCGGCAACTCTTCTTTTCTAACATTAAGCCTCATCAAAATCACCCTTTCTCCTAATCATCAACTTGATGGATAGGAATCTGACCTGTTCAAAGATCAAATTTCTATCCATCAAATTCAAACTATTAAAGTTCTCCTAAAATATCAAGTTTTTTAATATTTAGGTTTCTAGATTTTACCAAAATTCAACAAATATTCAAATTATAGGACTAATAATTTGAATCTAAAATAAAAACCCCCGATCTAAACACGTTGTCGCAAGCCGAAGCTCGCAGCAAGTATCTCGACCAGGGGGCCGTGCTAGAATTTTAAGGAAATTATTCCTTTTCGAACGTAGGTCCAAAATTTACCTACCCAAGCGCTTGTAAATACATCTTGGTTGGCGCAAAGCGTATCTATTTCAAAGAACATCGAATTGACAATCTTCTTCGTTGACTTATCGCGCTCAATCGGCATTAAATCGTGGAAAACAAAAGTGTCTTCCTCAGGTGCGTAGAGCAAGATTTCGGGGTTGTATTCGATCTCCACATAGAATAGTTGTAAACCTTCAGTGTCATTTGCTGTATAGTTATATGCACTGTTGCAGTTTACTGGAACATCCATGTTTTTTACTTGTTGGAAGCTGAAACGATCTTTTTCAAGATTCTCTTGGAAAGATTCCATGCGGGTTTCGTTGCGCGTACCACAGAAAAATCTAGGCAATTCCCACTGCAGTTGTCCGCCGTTTCTTTTTTCTTGTGTCATTCCGACGTATATATGTCCATCTCTTTGGAAAAAGACACCTACACCATTACCGCCGCCAAAACGTTCGTTGATCATGAATTGGTCGTATGGGACATCCTTTCTAAGACCATATTCCACTGCAAGTCCGACAAAAGGGTTGTAGGCACTTACGTAGGAAATATCCGACATATCAATGATCTGTCCATTTTTTAGTCTGACTTCTCCTTGCCAACCCTTTTTTTCTCCATACATTATGGGGGTAATAATTCCATTTTTTACTCTAAATTCTGACATTATTCTTTTCACTCCTTCACAAATCTCATTCATATTTGATGAACGGAAATCTAACCCGGGGTCAATGAGTCACATTTCCATTCATCAAAATTCTAGTTTTAAAAGTGCAATCATTATTAAAAACTAGCAATTAGTTTTTTAAATAATTCCAATCATTATACCCTATAATATTATATTTTTCAAGATTTGCGATTAAGGGCTATTTTGAAGTACAATGGGCTATATGAAATTATTAATCACTGGCGGTTCTGGTTTTATCGGTTCAAATTTTATTAAATATTGGTTTAAAAATCACCCCCAAGACTCGATTATTAATCTCGACAAGATGACCTATGCTGCCAACCCTCGTAATTTAGTTGAATTTGAAAGTAACCCAAATTATAAGTTTATCCAAGGTGATATTTTAGATGAAAAATTAGTCGATGAATTAGTTTCTCAGGTTGATACTATTGTCCATTTTGCCGCTGAATCTCACGTTGATCGCTCTATTGATGATCCTTCACTTTTTATTAAAACTAATGTTTTGGGAACTTATATTCTTCTAAACGCTGCTAAAAATCATCAAATCAAACGCTTTCATCACATTTCTACTGATGAAGTTTTTGGAACCATTGCCATCGACGATCACATTTCTCAATTCAATGAAAACACTCCCTATGATCCTAGTAGTCCATATTCTGCTTCCAAGGCTAGTTCTGATCATTTGGTTAGATCCTTTATTAAGACTTTTAATTTTCCTGCCACTATCAGCAATTGTTCCAACAATTATGGTCCTTACCAACATCCTGAAAAAATGATTCCACGCAGCATTACCAACCTTTTAGTTGGCGACAAAATCAAAATCTATGGTCAGGGTCTTAATTTTCGTGATTGGCTTCATGTAGAGGATCATTGTCGTGCCATTGAATTAATTTTGAACAAAGGTCAAATCGGGGAGACTTATTGTATTGGTGGTGCTAAAAAAGGTACTTCAAATATGGAATTGGTCCGATTTATTTTAAGATTAATGGGTAAAGATGAATCTTCTCTTGAATACGTTGCCGATCGTCCAGCTCATGATAATTATGCTGTAAGCTGGGATAAAATCAACAAAGAACTTGGTTGGGAGCCAAAATATAATCTCGAGTCAGGACTCCAACAAACCATTGATTGGTACACAGCCAACACTTCCTGGTGGACTGAAACCAAAAAAGAAGCTGAAGAATTTTATTTAAAATTAAATAGTTTAAAAAAATAATGCCAAATTTTATTAAAACCAAAATTGATGGTCTTATTACTATTGAACCTTCAGTTTTTAACGATGATCGTGGTTTTTTTATGGAAACCTATTCTAAAAAAGTTTTTGCTGATAATGGTATTAATGTCGAATTTGTCCAAGATAATCATTCTCGTTCGACCAAAGGTGTTCTTCGAGGACTTCATTTTCAAAAACCTCCCTTTGCTCAGGATAAGTTAATTCGCTGTACTCGCGGTGAAGTTTTTGATGTGGCTGTTGATTTAAGAAAAGATTCTCCTACTTTTGGTCAATGGGAGGGGATTATTCTTTCCGAAGAAAATAAAACTATGTTTTTTATTCCAGCCGGTTTTGCTCATGCTTTTTTAGTTTTAAGTGATGTTGCTGACTTTCAATATAAATGTAGTAATTTTTATAATAAAGAATCTGAGGGTGGTTTACTTTGGAATGATCCTTCTATTAACATCAACTGGCCTCAAATTGAAAATATTATTTTGTCAGACAAAGATAAAAATTGGCCAAAATTAGAAGAAATTAAAAATAATCCTATTTTTTAAAAATGCAAAAAATTATTGGTACCGGCCTCTCCGGTTTAGTTGGTAGTCGTATCGTTGAACTTTTAAAAGATAAATTTGAGTTTGTTGATTTTTCTCTTGATAGTGGTATTAATATTTTAGATATCAAGAGTCTTAATGCCGCTTTTGAAAAAAATGCTGATGCTGTGGCAGTTTTACATATGGCTGCTTTTACTAACACTAACACTGCTTGGGAGCAAAGAGGGGATAAATCTGGTATTTGTTATCAACTCAATGTCCAAGGGACTCAAAATATTTTAGATTTAGCCAAAAAATATAATCAATATTTAATCTATATTTCCACCGATTTTGTTTTTGATGGTACCAAAACCACTCCTTATCTCGAAACCAACATTCCAAATCCTATCGAATGGTATGGTGAAACGAAATATTTAGGTGAGAGAGTAATTTTAGATTCTGGGTTTTCTAATTACAATATTTCCCGAATCACTTATCCTTACCGTGCTAAATTTGATACTAATCCCGACATTATCCGTAAAGTTTTAACTAAGCTCCAAAATGGGGAACCAGTCAAAATGTTTTCTGATCAAATCTGCACCTATACCTTTATCGACGATATTGCCAAAGGTGTTGGATTTTTTCTAGAAAATAAAAACACTGGTATCTATCATCTAGTTGGTTCTTCATCTCATTCACCCTACGAAATGTCCCTGCTTGTTGCCAAAACTTTTGGTTTCGACGAAAACTCAGTTTCTGCCTCAAGTCTTGACGAATATATCAAATCGCAGCCAAAAGGATCACGTCCTTGGCAAAAAACTTTAATTACTTCCAACCAAAAAGCCGTATCTTTAGGTCTAAATTTTAAAACTCTTAAAGAAGGGTTAGAAGAAATAAAAAAACAAATAAATTATGGAAGATAGTGGCGAATTTATTCCACCAGAGGTAAAGATTCAACCAAATAAACAAGAATCTTTAACTCATCAATTAGAGAAACTTGACCAAAGTCGTCCAGACCATCAAGTTTTTGCTTCTGTTTTAGATATTGTATATAAAAATAGTGAATCTATTGATAATGATTTCAAAAATCAGACAAATATACATTACTTGCCTAGATGTGCCAATAAAGATATTACAACCTCCACAATTACAGGAGATTATACTGGTAGTTATGAATATCGAGATATCTTAGAAGCTGTAAATGATATTCCTGATCCTTACGATATTTTTCCTTTGATTGAAGATTTTTTAAATTTTTCAAAAGGATTATCTAGTGCAGAAATTGTCAAAAGTATGGCTAAAATTATTAGCGAAAACACAAATATTCCTGTGATTATTGAGCCGTTCAGAAAAATTGAAGAACATAAACCACAGAAACTCTACGAAAAATTAGAAAATGGAAATTTATATTTTCATTGTGGTTTTGAAGGTAATTTTGGTATACACGAACACCAAATAAAACCATCTTCTAGGTTAATGGCCGATATTGAAAAAAATAATTATATGTATCATGAGTTAGGAAATGAATATAATGAAAATCGTGTTTACGATGGTCATTTTATACTAATTAACGAAAAATTATTAGATAATCCAGCAATTATTAGAACCTGTGTCCATGAATTAGGACATGTTGTCGAGGAAGAATATTTTTTAGGAAAAGATAGCGAACCTACCGAGGTTATTTCATCTTTATATGGATTGAAAATTGGAATGATGATGGCCAAGATTAATCCAGAAATTGCTCGAGGGATTATTTTTGATCAAATGACTCTTTATAATTGGGTTTTAACTGGAACTGTAGCTCCTTGAATTATTTTCCAATCATCTTAGCCATTTTTTTTGCCTCTTTCACGGCAAAATTCATACCTCTATCTTGTGGATAAATTTGGGCAAAGTTTGATTGCCATATCTTATTAGATATTTTATAAGGCGGAATTTTTTGACTATATTTAGTATCAACTATATGTTGGGCGTATTTAAATTTAAATGTTTTTATTTCTTCAATTTGTTTGGTATCAAATTTAGGGAAGATTTTCTTTAAATAATCTAAAAATTCTTTTTCAATTTTTTTATCTGTCCAATTAAAGTATTTATGGTTTTGAGATAGATAAGCTCCTAAATAATAAATATGTTTGTTATTATAATTCGATTTATCTATTAAATTGGTATGTTGAATCAAAGCTATAAAAGGGGAGTCGACATCATTAATATTATGCCAATAATAAGGACTTAAATATTGTTTTGTGCTAAACACCACATCGATTGCTCCTAAATAATTAACCTTTTTGATTGGTCTAGTATCAATTATCAAATCATAATCCTTTTCTAATTGTTTCAAATCAATTATTTCTTTACCTAAAAAAATCTTACCTCCACCTCTTTTGATGTTATTTTCTAACTTCTCAATTAAAGTTTGGAAACCACCATCCAAATACCCTAATATTTCTTCCCCTTTTATATTTTTTGAATTTCCTCTAGTATGAATTCTGGCCCAAAGCCATGCCATTGATATTTGTTTATAAATATCATTAAATTTACCCCTTAAAAGTGGTTCCCAAACTACTTCGTAAGCCCGTTTGCCTATAGCTTTTTTCATCCATATATCAGCAGTTATCTTTTCATATTTTTGCCAATTTTTATCATATTTTAAAAAAATAGCTACTAAACCCATTCTAAATTTGTCAACTACATTTAATGGTTTAAATTTTAATAAATCAATTGCTGTTAGAAAGGGATATATTTTATTTTTCCAGAATAAACCAGTTAAACTTTTATGCCATCCAATTTTATTTCCCAAGCCGATTTCTTTAATTAATTCAATTAAATCTGTATCTGTTTTAAAAAAATGATGATAAGTTTTTTCCAAATTATTTCCACCAATTTTAAAACCACCCAACAGTCCCCCTAAATATTTCTCTTTTTCAAAAATAGTTACCTGATATCCTTTTTTTACTAACTTATAACCCAAAATTAACCCCCCTAACCCTCCACCGATTATCACTATATTTTTTTTCATCATTTTCTATTGTAAAATTCTATTTGCATGATATCATAGACAGATATTATCGTTGCTTAAAGCAGCGACTTTTTTATTATTAATATAATTATTATATCTACATCTACGATCTAATATTTACGATCGATGATTTAATTTATGGCTGAACAAATCAAACTTACTAAAAATCGTGACGTACCAATGGAAAAGGTCCGTAATATAGGTATTATTGCTCATATAGATGGAGGGAAAACCACTACTACCGAGCGTATTCTTTTTTATACCGGAAAAATTCACAAAATTGGTTCAGTCGATGCCGGTACCACTACCACTGATTCTATGGTTCAAGAAAAAGAACGTGGTATCACTATTCAATCAGCTTGTATTACCACTTTTTGGAAAAACTATCGTCTTAATATTATTGATACTCCTGGACACGTCGACTTTACTGCTGAAGTAGAAAGGTCACTTCGTGTTTTAGATGGTGCCATTATGATTTTTGACGGCAATGCTGGAGTTCAAGCTCAATCTGAAACAGTTTGGCGGCAAGCTGATAAATATGATGTTCCCCGTATTGCTTTTGTTAATAAAATGGATAAGATTGGTGCCTCTTTTAAAGGTACTCTTCAGAGTATTCATGAAAAACTTAAAGCTCCAGTAGTTCCAGTAGTTATTCCTATTGGGGAAGAACATGCTCATGTTGGTGTTATTGATCTTATGGAAATGAAAATGATTATCTATGACAAAGATGAAGCCGGAATGGAATTTACCACCAAAGATGTTACTGATGAATATAAAGACGTTGCTCTCAAAGCCCGCTCTCAGATGGTTGAAAAAATTGCCGGAGAAGACGAAGTTTTAATGGAAAAATTTTTAAATGATCAAGAAATTTCTATCCCAGAATTAAAGGCTGTTTTAAGAAAAGCCACTATCGATCGTAAACTTTTTCCAATTTATTGTGGTGCTGCTTGGAGAAATAAAGGTATTCATCCCATTTTAGATGGTATTGTTGATTACCTTCCTTCTCCTCTTGATCTACCTCCAATTGAAGGTTTCGATCCTAAAACTAACGATGTTTTAACTAGAAAACCACTTAGAACTGAACCTCTTTCGGCCCTTTTATTTAAAGTCCAATCAGACCCCCATGTAGGAACTTTATCCTATGTTAGGGTATATTCTGGTACTCTAAAGGCTGGATCTGAAGTTTACAATGTTACTAAAGATAAAAGTGAACGTATTGGTCGTCTTCTGCTTATGCATGCTGACAAACGTGAAGGCTTGGAAGAAGGTTTTGCTGGTGAAATTGTTGCCTGTATTGGTCTTAAAGAATCTACTACTGGTGACACCCTTTGTGATGTTAATAATAAAATTTCTTTATCACCAATTCAATTTTCTGAACCAGTTATTTCTCTTTCTATTGAACCTCTTACTGCCGATGACCAGGAAAAAATGGGTGCTGCCTTAAATCGTTTGGCTATTGAAGATCCAACTTTTAAAGTTAGTTATAATCATGAAACCGGTCAAACCACTATTGCTGGTATGGGAGAACTTTACCTTGAAATTATTGTTGATCGATTAAAACGTGAATTTAATGTCGGTGTTAAAACTGGTACTCCTCAAGTTGCTTATCGAGAAACTATTTCTAGTCCTGCTGATGCTGAAGGTAAATATATTCATCAATCCGGCGGTCATGGTCAATATGGTCATTGTAAAATCAAAATTGAACCTAAAAACAGAGGAGAAGGTTATGAATTTGTCAATGCTGTCAAAGGCGGCGCCATACCTGCTAATTTCATCCCTGCCATTGAAAAAGGAGTCAAAGAAACTCTTCAAAAAGGTATTATTGCTGGTTTCCCAGCTACTGATTTAAAAGTTACTGTTTATGACGGTACTTACCATGAAGTTGATTCTTCTGAAATGGCTTTTAAATTAGCTGGATCATATGCGATTAAAGATGCCTTTGTTGCCGCTCATCCAATTATATTAGAACCGATTATGAAATTTGAGGTTAATACCCCATCAGAATTTTTAGGAGCTGTCATCGGCGATCTTTCTTCCCGTCGTGGTCAAATTGCCGGTACTACCGAATCTAGTAATTTTACTACCATTGATGCCTTTATCCCTCTTGAAGCTATCCAAGGCTATGCTACTGTTATTCGAAGTTTAACCCAAGGTAGGGGAGATTTTTACATGGAACCCAGTCATTACGATCCTGTTCCCCGTGATATCCAAGAAAAACTCACTACCAAAGTCGGCTCTGAAAAATAAATCTATTTATAATTCAAATACCCCGTTTTGCGGGGTATTTTTTTTTGCCTAAAATCTTGACTTTTTAACTTATTTATCCTATAATAAAGGTATATTGAAATATATTATCTAAACTGAATATTTTCAATCGTACTTTCAAAGCTAGGTTGTCATTTTGATGAATGGAAATATGGTTCAAAATTTTTGTGCCATCTTTCCGTTCATCAGCAAGATGAGGAAATTAAGGAGGTTCTTATTGTGGAAGTTGAATATTGTGATAATTACAAGGAAGCAGTTTATCTAATTAACAAACGATTGGTTAATTCAACATTCAGTTTTTGTCCAAAAGAAAGAGAAATAGAGATGGTTAATCCGAAAAATGTTCTTATGATGTTTCTTTTCAAGGAGACTTATGGGACTGAAGAACGAATTATCATCAAAGTTCTCTACAAAAACCACGACGAAAGGTTTTATTTATATAAACTCGACAAAGAAAGATTTAATTTGAGGTATCAAACCTATCGTCTTAGGGATCATCAATGGTGTTCTTGGTACAATGCTCCAATTGAGCAAGGTCCCGAAAAAGACCAATTCTTTCGAACAATCCCAGATAATGCCTATTCAATAGTAATAAACAAGTATCAAATATTAATAATATCAGCACCCCCACTTCCTGCGGGAAATATAGTCGTTAGTTAATTTTCTATACTCAATTGATTTTTTTTAACCCTAGTTTAACCCGGCCAGTGCCATTTGCAACAGTAATTGGCATGACCGGGTTTTATTTTGTCAAAATTTCTATACTTTTTGTGCTAAAATTTTAGTTAACTCGATTTAGATAATTTTTTCTAAAAAAAGGCATTAAATTGCTTATTTTTGTGTGTTGCAAAGCTAGCAACTAGCTGATACAATTCAAAAGCATTTTAATCTAAAATATTATTAGTTATAAATTTGTCTTAAACAAGACAATAAATAAAAAAAAACAAAAGGAGAAAAATATGGCAGATACTTATAAAAGAAATAAGCCACACGTTAATGTCGGTACTATTGGTCACGTTGATCATGGTAAAACTACCTTAACTGCCGCTATTTCTAAAGTTCAAGGAAGTGCTAAATCCTATGCTGATATTGCTAAGGGTGGTACTGTTCGTGATGCTTCTAAAATTGTTACTATCGCTATTTCTCATATTGAATATGAGACTGATAAAAGGCATTATGCCCACATCGATTGTCCAGGACACGCTGATTATGTTAAAAACATGATTACCGGTGCTGCCCAAATGGATGGTGCTATTTTAGTCGTTTCTGCTCCAGATGGTCCAATGCCTCAAACTAGAGAACACGTTTTGCTTGCTAAACAGGTTAATGTTCCATCTTTAGTTGTTTTCTTGAATAAAGTTGATTTAGTTGAAGATCCAGAATTTTTAGATCTCGTTGAAATGGAAATTCGTGATTTATTGACTAAATACAACTATCCAGGTGACGAGATTCCTATTATTCGTGGATCAGCTCTCAAAGCTTTAAACGGTGATGCTGATGGTATTGAAAGTATTAAAAAATTAATGGAAGCTCTCGATACTTATATTCCTGATCCTGTCCGTGAATTGGATAAACCATTTTTAATGGCTATTGAAGACGTTTTCTCTATCAAAGGTCGTGGAACCGTTGCTACCGGAAGAATTGACACTGGTATCGTTAAAGTTAACGATGAAGTCGAAATTGTTGGTTTAAGAGATACTCGAAAAGCCGTTGTTACTGGTGTGGAAATGTTTCACAAAATTCTTGATCAAGGTCAAGCTGGTGACAATGTTGGTTTATTACTTCGCGGTGTTGAAAAAGATGATATTGAAAGAGGACAAGTTATCGCTAAACCTGGGACAATTACTCCTCATACCGAATTTAAAGCTGAAGTTTTACTACTTAAAAAAGAAGAAGGTGGTCGTCATACTCCAATCTTTTCGGGTTATCGACCCCAAGTTTTTATTAGAACCACTGATGTCACCGGTGATATTTCTCTTCCAGAAGGAACTGAAATGGTTATGCCAGGAGACAATGCTAATGTTACTATTAAATTAATTAAACCAGTCGCTATGCAAGCCGGTCAAAGATTTGCTATTCGTGAAGGTGGTTTGACTGTTGGTGCCGGTGCTATCACCGAAATTATTAAATAATTTATGACCAAAGGTAACCGTATTCGCATCAGATTAAAATCATACGATCATCGTATTATCGATGAGGCAGCGATTAAGATTGTTGAAGCTGCGGTTACCGCTGGTGCTAAAGTAGAAGGGCCAATTCCTTTACCTACTGAAAAAAAGACAATTACTGTTTTAACTAGTCCTCATACCGACAAGAATGCTCGTGAGCATTTTGAAATTAGAACTCACAAACGACTTGTCGATATTTCCAATACTAGTCTTCGTACCGTTGATAGTCTTCAACACTTGGATTTACCTTCCGGAGTAGAAGTCGAAGTAAAGATGTAAAACTATGATTTCAGGATTTCTTGTTAAAAAAGGCCATATGACCAGTGTATATACCCCAGACGGTCGACGCATTGCTGTTACCAAATGTAAGGCTTTACCACTTAAAGTTATTCAAATTAAAACGTCTGAAAAAGACGGCTATAGTTCGATTCAAGTTGCCTTTGATTCTCGTAAAAACCTTAATCAAGCTACTTCCAAGAAAATATCCAACCTTAAATTAGACATTAAACCTCGATTTTTTAAAGAATTTAAATTAACTTCTGATCAAATCCCCCAAATTGGTAGTGATATTACTATTGATAATGTTTTTACTAATGATGAATTAATTGACGTTACTGGTATTTCTAAGGGTCATGGTTTTGCTGGTACTGTTAAACGATGGGGGATGAAAAAACAACCACTTTTAGGTGCCTCTAACCGTGTTAGACATATGGGTTCAATTGGTGCTCAAACTCCTGGAAAAGTTGTTAAAGGTAAAAAAATGCCAGGTCACTTTGGAAATGTCACTCAAACAGTTTTAAATCTAAAAATATTTAATATTGATCCAGAAAAAAGAGAAGTTTCAATTATTGGTTCGATCCCTGGGAGTATTAATTCTTGGGTTACTCTTAAAAAGATAAAATAAATATGAAAGCTCCAATTTATAATCTTAAATTTGAAAAAATCGGTGAAACTGTTCTACCAAAAGAAATTTTTGACGTTTCTGTTTCTGATCAATTAATTTCTCAATCAATTCGTGTTTATTTAGCCAATCAACGATCTTCCTTTGCCAAAGCCAAAAGTCGTGGTCAAATTCGTGGTACCACTAAGAAAGTTTGGGCTCAGAAAGGTACTGGTAATGCTCGTCATGGTTCTCGTAAAGCTCCAATTTTTGTTGGTGGTGGTAGTGCTATGGGTCCAGATGGTAATCAAAATTATACTCTTAAAATAAATAAGAAGATGAAAAGACAGGCCATAAATGGTATTTTGACTAAATTTGCCAAAGCTAATAAAATAATTATCATTGACGAATTTAAAGATTTAAAACCAAAAACTAAAGACGGCATCAAATTTATCACTGGACTTAAAGCTGTTAATAAAGTATTATCGGAAAGTTCAAAGATTGGGATCATTACTAGTCAAACTCTTAATAATATTAAACGGGCTTTTAATAATCTCTCTAAAATTAATCTTTTATCTCTTAAATCATTAAATATTTATGATTTATCAAATCAAAATTTTTTAATTTTAAGTCAGAAATCAGTCAAAGATTTAATTAAATAATATGATTACAAAAATTATCAATTTAAAACCAATAATTACTGAAAAATCATTAACTCATCAGGAGATCTCTAGTAAATATAGTTTTTGGGTTGATACTAAGGTTAATAAAAACCAAATTATTACTGCTTTTAAAACTGTATTTGGAATTAAACCACTTTCTGTAAATACAATTATTATTAAAGGCAAAATAAAAACTGATTGGAAAAAAAGAAAACCAATTAAAAAATCAAATAAGAAAAAAGCCATTATTACCCTTCCAAAAGGTACAAAAATTGAGCTTCTTAAATTAAAAACAAAATAATATGTCTATTAAATCTTTATTAACTATTAAAAGGAAAACCAGCGGTCGTGATTCACAAGGTCATGTTTCTACTCGTCACCGTGGTGGTGAGGAAAAACGTTATTTAAGAGAAATTGATTGGCAAAGAATCCAATATGATATTCCTGCAAAAGTAATTGCTATTGAATATGATCCTGGCCGCACTGCAGACATTGCCTTACTTTCCTATGAAAATGGATCAAAAAGTTATATTTTGGCCACTACCAATTTAAAAGTTGATGATGTTATTGTTTCTGGTCAAAATGTTCCTATTAAAGATGGTAATTGTTTACCTATAAAAAATATTCCTATAGGTATTCCCATTCATGGACTTAGATTTCAAATCAATAAACCAGCTCAATTAATTAAGAGTGCTGGTTCAGCCGCTTATGTTCAAAGTATTGACGGTGATAAGGCTGTTATTAAACTTTCATCTGGAGAGATCAGAATTTTTAATGCTAATACTTTTGCTACTATTGGTCAAATCAGTAACGCCGATCATTCAAATCAAAAATTAACCAAAGCGGGTCAATCACGTCATCGTGGTATTCGACCAACTGTTCGAGGTGTGGCCCAAAATCCTCATTCACATCCACATGGAGGTGGTGAAGGCCGAAGTAGTATTGGTATGCATCCAAAAACTAAATGGGGTAAACCAGCTTTCAAAAAAACTAGAAAAAAGAAAAAAGCCTCTAATAAATTAATTATTAAAAGAAGAAAATAATGTCTAGAAGTTCAAAAAAAGGTCCATATGTTGATGTCAGACTTTTGGAAAAGATAGCCAAAACCGCTGCTAATCAACCTATTAAAACTTATGCCAGACACAGTCAAATTGCTCCGGAATTTGTTGGTAAAAATTTTGAAGTTCACAATGGCAAAAAATTTATTAATGTCTATATTACTGAAGATATGGTTGGTCATCGTTTAGGTGAATTTTCACCTACAAGGACATTTAAAGGTCATGGACGCGTGGTTAAAAGAGTTATTGAAAAAACCTAAAAACTTATGGCTCAAATTATTAAAAAAAATACTATCTCTACTAAGACTCCAAAAATCAAGATTGCCAAAAAAGCAGTCGAAATTAAAGCAGTTAAAGTTAAAAAACCAGTCGAAACCAAAACTGAAACTGTTTTTAAAATTGCCAAATATGTCAATAAAAATCTTATGGTTTCTCCCCGTAAGCTTCGACTTTTAGTCAACCGTATTAGACCACTTTCTCCCAACATTGCTTTAACAAATCTAAAATTTGTTAATACTAAAGCCGCCCGAATTTTAATCAAAGCCTTAACTAATATTATTGCTGACGCCAAAAATAACTTCAATTTAGATATAGATTCTTTAAAATTTGATACTATAAAAGCTGATGAGGCTATGAAAATAAAACGTATGGACAAATCCCATGGTTCTCATTTTGCCCGTGGTATCATTCAAAAACGTCATAGTCGTTTGTTAATTAAAGTTAAAGGAGTTCAAAAGTAATATGGGTCAAAAAGTAAATCCAGTCGGTTTTAGACTCGAAACCGTTAAAAATAGTCCTGAATGGCAATCTAGTTGGTTTGCTAAATCTCCTAAATATAGTGTTTATCTTCTAGAAGATAAAAAAATTAGAGACTATTTACAAAAGAAATTTTCTTCTGCTGGTATTGTTGGTATTCGGATTGAGAGATCAGCTAAAAAAATTAAAGTTATTTTAATTGTTTCTCGACCAGGGTTAGTCATTGGTCGTGGTGGTAAAGAATTAGAAAATATCAAAAAAGAAATTCAAAAAATTTCTAGTAAAATAAATAATAAACAAAATATTGAAATTCAAGTAGAAGAGTTTAAAAATTCTGATCTTTCGGCTAAATTAGTTGCTGAAAAAATTGCCTACCAGTTAACTAAACGTATGCCTTATCGTCGGGTTGTTTTATCAGCTATTGAGAGATCTATGTCAGCTGGGTGTAAGGGAGTTAAAGTTGTTTTATCAGGCCGTATTAATGGAGCTGAAATTGGTCGTCGAGAAAAATTTTCTGAAGGTAAAATACCTCTTAGTACTCTTCAATCAAAAATTGATTATTTTGAATGTCCATCGTTAACCCGATCGGGCTTTATTGGTGTTAAAGTTTATCTTTGTTTAATCTAACTATGTTACAACCAGGACGCACTAAATATAGAAAACAATTTCGAGGTAAAATGCGGGGTAATTCAAAAGGTAATTTAGTTTCCTTTGGTGATTATGGTCTCAAATCTATGGAATGTAGTTGGCTGACTGCCAACCAAATTGAATCTGCTAGAAGAGCTATTGCCCATTCAACTAAAAGAAATGGTCGAATGTGGTGTCGTATTTTTCCTGATAAACCATTTACCCAAAAAGGTACTGGTACTATGGGTGCTGGTAAGGGGGATGTCAAAGGTTATGTTGCTGTTGTCAAACCTGGCCGTATTATCTTTGAAGTTTCTGGTATTAGTGAAATTGATGCTCAAAAGGCTTTAAAATTGGCTGCTGCCAAGCTTCCTGTTGTTTGTAAAATCGTTAATAAAAAATAAACCTAGTAATTATGAAAAAAACTGATAAAATTTCCTACAGACAAAAGACAGAGCAAGAACTTACTAAAAATCTTATTGATTTGCGTAAAAATCTAATTGAAGCCAATGCTAAATATGCTACTGGTAACCAAAAAGATACTTCTGTATTTAAAAAAATAAAATATGAGATTAGTCTTATATCAACTCTTTTAACTCAAAAACAAAATGAAAAATAAAAATATTATTACTGGTAAAACTTTTATTGGTAACGTCATTAGTAATAAAATGGCTAACACTATAGTCGTTTCTATGAGTTACACTCAACGCCACCCAATTTATAAGAAAATTATTACTAAACATAAAAAAATCTACGCCGACAACAATTTATCAGCTAAAGTTGATGATATTGTTAAAGTTAGAGAAACTCGGCCAATTAGTAAATTAAAAAGATTTACTACTGTTGAAATTATTAAAAAAAATAAATAAATATGTCTGTTCAACTAAGAAGTATAATTAAACCAGCTGATAATTGTGGCGCTAAACTAGTCCAAGTGATTCATGTATATAAGGGATTTTTCCACAAAAAAGGTTCTATTGGTGATATTGTCATGGCAGTTGTTAAAGAAGCTATTCCCAATGGTTTAGTCAAAAAAAAGGAAAAAGTTAAGATGGTTATTGTTCGTACTAAAAAAGAGTTTGGTCGATCTGATGGCTCATATATTCGTTTTAGTGATAATGCTGGAGTTATTATTGATTCTCAAAACAATCCTCGAGGTACTCGTATTTTTGGACCAATCGCTCGTGAAATTAAAGATTTAGGTTTTAATAAGATTGCCTCAATGGCTCAGGAGGTTTACTAATATGAAAATTTTAAAGAATGATAAAGTCAAAATATTAATTGGTAAAGACAAGGGACGTGATGGTGTAGTTATTAAAAGTTATCCCAAAAAAAATCAAGTTTTAATTAAAGACATTAATATTTTTAAAAAACATGTTAAACCAACTCAAGGTAAATCTGGCGGTATTGTTGAAAAAGAAAGACCAATGTTGGTTTCAAAAGTAGCCTTAATTTGTCCTCAATGTCAAAAAACTACTCGAGTTGGCTATACTATTGATAAATCTGGTACTAAATATCGTATTTGTAAAAAATGTAAAGCTATTTTAAATAATCAAAATAAAAAATAATTATGTTGAAAAAAAATATTGAAAGTCAATTAAGAGAAAGTTTGGTAAAAAGTTTTGGTAAAAACCGAAATATATTATCTTTACCTAAATTAAACACTGTAGTTATTAACTATCGAGTTGTTGAAGCTCGTGAAAGTCATGAGGCACTTAATAGTGCTATTGAAGAAATTACTGCTATTACTGGTCAAAAACCAAGACTTTGTAAGGCTAAGAAAGCTGTTTCTTCTTTTAAAATTCGTCAAAATGATCCTTTAGCTCTCAAAGTTACTCTTCGTGGTCAAAGAATGTATGATTTTGTAGAAAAATTATTTAATATTATTTTACCTCGTCTTCGTGATTTTAAAGGTATGTCTTTAAATGCTTTTGATGATGCTGGTAATTATAATTTAACTATTAAAGATCAAACCCTTTTTCCAGAAATTAATTTAGATAAAATTAATAAGATTAGATCAGTTCAAATTACCCTAAAGATTAGTACCTCTTCAAAAGAAGATTCAAAAATGTTATTATCGGCTCTAGGTTTTCCATTTGAAAAATAATTATGGCTACTACAGCAAAAATAGTTCGAGAACAAAAAAAATTAAAATATAGCGTACGGCATCATAACCGTTGTGCTATTTGTGGTCGACCACATGGATTTATTCGTTTATTCGGTATTTGCCGACTTTGCTTTCGTAAACTCGCTCACACTGGCATGTTGCCTGGAGTTAAAAAAGCCAGTTGGTAATAAAACTATGTTGCAATCAACTTCTATAGATTTCTTAATTAGAATTAAAAACGCCTATCAAGCAGGTAGAAAGTCACTTGTGGCTCCATCGTCAAAATTTTGTGTCAGTTTATCAGAGATACTTAAAAGATATAAATATATCGCTGATTTTTCTGTGTCTGATAGTGTTAAAAAGGAAATTACAATTAATTTAATTTATCAAAACAATACTCCTCAAATAACTCAAGTAAAAATTTTTTCCAAACCCGGTCGTCGTGTTTATGAAAAATCATCTTCTCTTCCTTGGGGTAAAAATCCAAACTCATTGATTATTGTTTCTAATTCTAGTGGTATTATGTCACAAAAAGAGGCTAAGGTTAAAGGTTTAGGCGGCGAAATCATCGCCGAAGTTTACTAATATGTCTCGTATCGGTCGACAACCAGTTATTATCCCTGCCGGAGTTACTGTTAATATTGATTCTAATATTGTCAATGTTACTGGGCTAAAAGGTACTTTATCGGTCAAAATCCCTCAAAAGATTAAAGTTGATATTATAGAAAATCAAATTATTATTAGTCGTTTGTCTGAAGATAAAAAAGTCAAAGCTTGTCATGGAGCTATTCGGGCTCATATTAATAATGCTGTTTTAGGTGTCCAAATTCCTTGGGTTAAAGAAATGGAAATAAAAGGTACTGGTTACAAAGCTAGTTTAAATGGTAATAAATTAAAATTATTAGTTGGTTTTATCCATCCAGTTGAAATTACTGCTCCTGTTGGTATTGAATTTCAAACTCCAGAAGAGACTAAAATTATTATTAGCGGTGTTAATAAAACTGTTGTTGGTCAAGTAGCTAGTAATATTCGAAAAATAAAACCACCAGAACCTTACAAAGGTAAAGGTATTAGATATTTTGGTGAATTTATAAAATTAAAAGCTGGTAAAAAAGCCAAAGCTTAAAAATAATATGATTAATAATAATCCAAAAAATCGCAGATTAAAACGAGTTAGAGGTAAAATTAACCTAAATTTAGGTATTCCTCGACTTTCAGTTTTTAGAAGTAATCAACATATTTGGGCTCAAATTATAGATGATAAACATGGTTCAACCTTAGTGGCTACTTCTAGTAAAAATTTAAAAGATATTAAAGGTACTAAATCTCAAAAAGCAGCCTTAGTTGGTCAAGAAATTGCTAAACTTGCTTTAACTAAAAAAATTATTAACATTAGATTTGATCGCGGACTTTATCGTTATCATGGCCGAGTTAAGGCTTTGGCTAATGGTGCTCGCGAGGGAGGTTTAAAATTCTAACATGGCTTACAATAATCAAAATAACAATCGAAAATTTGAAAAATATGAAAAACCAGTCAGTGAATTCACTGATAAAGTTATCCAAATAAAACGCGTTTCCAAAAAAACTAAAGGTGGTAATCAAATCCATTTTACTGCTCTAGTAGTTTCTGGTGATAAAAAATCTCGGGTTGGTGTTGGTTTAGGTAAAGCTAAGAGTGTCGCTGATGCTATTCAAAAAGGGATAAAAAAAGCTCAAAAATCCCTTATTGAAATTTCTATTGTTAATGGTACTATTTCTGGATCAATTCAACTAAAATTTAAAGGCGCTATTGTTTTGATTCGTCCAGGTAAAGCAGGATCAGGTTTAATAGCTGGTGGTCCTGTCCGAGCAGTTGTTGAATTAGCTGGTATTAAAGATATTGTGTCAAAAATTATTGGTTCTAAAAATAAATCAATTAATGTTTGGGCTACTTTAAGGGCTCTATCTTTACTAAAAAAATAATATGGAAATTTTAAATAGTTTAACTAAAATTACTCAAAAACCAGCCCGTCGCTGTGGTCGTGGTATTGGTTCTAATCTTGGTGGCCATACATCAGGTCGTGGTGCTAAAGGTGATAAAGCTCGTGGATCCACTAAATTAACTTTTGCTGGTACTAAAAATAAAAAATCCTGGATTAAGCGTTTACCATTTTTAAGAGGTAAACATCGACTTTTAAATCGCAAAAATATTATTACTTTTACTCTTACTCAAATCGATAAGTGGTTTAAAAAAGATGAGTTAGTTGATACTAATTCTATTTCTCAAAAATCAAAAATTTCTATCAAAAGATTAAATGCTACTGTTAAGATTCTTTCCGGTGGCGAAATCACCAAACCATTAGTTTTTAAAGGACTTCTTTTGTCAAAATTAGCCAAGGAAAAAATTATTACTACTGGTGGTAAGATAGATTAATGAATCGATATTTCAAAACTCTTTCTCTTTATATTGATGGTCTAAAAACACCTATATTTAGAAAAAAGTTGTTTTTTACTTTAGGAATACTTATTCTTTTTAGACTCATTGTCCATATTCCTGTTCCCGGTGTCAATTTAGTTCTTCTTAAACAATTCTTTTCTCAAAACCAAATACTTTCTTTGTTGGATATATTTTCTGGTGGTACTTTGGCTAATTTTTCTATTGCCGCCCTTGGTTTAAATCCCTATATCAACGCTTCGGTTATGATGCAACTTCTAGCCCTAGTTGTTCCCCAATTAGAAGAACTTCAAAAAGAAGGTGAATATGGTCGAGCTAAAATAAATCAATATACTCGCATTGCCACTATTCCATTTGCTCTTATTAATGGTTTTGGTATGTATGCTCTTCTAAAATCTCAAAATATTATTACTGGCCTTTCACCTTTAATGTTAGTTGCCATGATTGCTAGTATGTTGGCCGGGACTATGATTATGATTTTCTTTGGCGAACTAATTAATTTAGGTGGAGTAGGTAATGGTATTTCTATGTTAATTTTTGCTGGTATTATTTCTCGTTTGCCAGTTAGTTTCATTCAAACTATGAATATCACCGATTTTTCTAATCCTCAAACCGGATTAAACATCTTAATTTTTACTACTATGGCTTTGGCTATGATTTTAGCTATTGTTTTTGTTGAAGAAGCCATTTTACGTATTCCTATTAATTATGCCAAAAGGGGACAGTCAACCTATCTACCTATTAAAGTAAATACTGCTGGAGTTATGCCTATTATTTTTGCCGTTTCCTTAGCTACTATTCCTTCTCTTATTGGCCAATTTTTAGGCAAGGTTCCCAATCAAACTATTGCTACTATTGCTATTAATATATCTCATTTTTTCCGAACTGATGGTTATTTTTATATTTTCTTTTATTTTTTCCTAGTTATGGGTTTTACTTATTTTTATACTTCAGTTGTTTTCAAGCCAAAAGATATTGCCGATGAATTACGCAAATCAGGTGGTTTTATTCCAGGTATTCGTCCAGGTATTTCTACCGAAAAGAGGTTAAAGTTTCTTATTAATAGAGTTATTTTTATTGGGGCTCTATTTCTAGGTATTATTGCTGTTACTCCTTCAGTTGTTCAAAAAATTACTCATATAACAACCTTAACCATTGGTGGTACTAGTGTTCTTATCGTTGTATCTGTTATCCTTGAATTAACCAGAAAATTAGAAAATGTCGTTCAAATGCACAATTACGACAAATTAAGTTATTAATTAAAAATATATGTCCTTAAATCTATTTATAATCGGACCATCAGGCTGTGGAAAATCCACTCAAGCCAAACTTATTGCCGAAAAATTCGGCCTTACTCATTTATCTATGGGGCAACTTCTTCGTGATGAAATGGCCGCAGCTTCAGAAATTGGTTTAGAAGCTAAATCATATGTTGATAGTGGTAATCTTGTTCCAGAAGAGTTAACTTTTAAAGTTTTAACTAATTGTCTTACTAAAATTAAAAATCAAAATTTTATTATTGATGGTTTTCCTAGAAGTATTGGACAAGGTAAATTTATTGAGGGTTATTTATCTAGTCAAAATGAACCCTTAGATTTAATTATTCATCTTGATGTTACTTTTGAAGAAATTCAAGCTCGTCGAGCTGCTCGAGGTACTGAATTTCAAGATGCTAATCGTACTGATAGTACTCCCGAGGCCATTATTGCCCGTCAAAAATTTTATGACGATAATAATGGTTTGATTATGGATTATTTTCAATCAAAAAATCTTTTATTCCGAACCGATGGTAATCGTCCCATAGAGCCCATCTTTGAAAATATCTCTTTAGAAATTATTAAAATCCAAAAATGAAAGAACCAATTGTAAAGGGTCAAGTTACTGAAGTTCTGCCAAATTC
The DNA here is from genome assembly GCA_028710865.1 of Candidatus Shapirobacteria bacterium. The sequence goes on along the minus strand of JAQTUF010000001.1, from coordinate 78,761 downwards.
CCTTTATCGAGTCACTGTTGAAGATGGTACTAAAATTATTGCCCATCTTGCTGGTAAACTTAGAATGAATCACATTCGGGTTATGGCTGGTGATTCAGTTTCTTTAGTTCTTAGTCCTGATAAACAAAAAGGCAGAATTGTCTATCGGATCTAATTTAAATTTACTCTTTGATATTGTCCCTTTTTTAGGGTACAATATCCAAGTTCATATGAAAGTAAAATCTAGTATTAAACGTCGTTGTCGCAACTGTAAGGTTGTTATCAGAAGGGGTATTCGACGTATTATTTGTTCCACCAAGAGACACACCCAAAGACAGGGTTAATTTTTATGAGAATTATTGGTATTGAAATTCCTGATAATGAAAGGGTTGAAATAGGTTTAACTCGTATTTTTGGTATTGGTCCAACCAATGTTAAAAATTTAATTAAAGTAGTTAATTTAAATCCCAATGTTCGTATTAAAGATCTTTCCCGTGATGATGTTTCTAACATTATGAAAGCCCTTGAAAAATTTAAAGTCGAAGGTGATCTCAAGAAAGAAATTAGAGAAAATATAGATCGTCTAAAAGCAATTAAGTCTTATCGTGGTATTCGTCATATAGTCAATTTACCTGTCCATGGTCAAAGAACAAAAACTAATGCTCGTACAACCAAAGGTAAGAAAAAAACTGTTGGATCACTTACTAAAGAAGCTTGGGCTAAAATTGAAGCTCAACAAAAAGCTGCCTCTACTAATTCAAATAAATAATTTAAAAAAAAATGACTATTTCTAATTCACCTAAAACTAACAACAAGAAAAAAGTTTTTAAAAATATTGCTGAAGCCAGACTTTATATTCAGTCCAGTTTTAATAATACTATTGTCACTGTCACTGATACCATTGGTAAAACATTAGTTTGGTCAAGTGCTGGTAACTGCGGTTTTAAAGGTTCTCGTAAATCTACTCCTTTCGCTGCCACTACTGCTATTGAAAAAGCCCTAGAAGGAGCAAAAAACCATGGTGTTAAAAAATTAGAAGTTTATTTAAAAGGTCCAGGTGTAGGTCGTGATGCCGCTTTACGCTTTTTAAGAACTAAGAGAGATTTTGATGTTGAAAAAATCTCTGATATCACCCCAATTCCTCATAATGGACCTCGCCCACCCAAACAACGTCGGGCCTAAAAATTTATGTCAAGAATAACTTTAGATACTAAATGTCGTCTTTGCCGTTCATCCGGTGATAAACTCTATTTAAAAGGGACTCGCTGTTTGTCGGGTAAATGCCCTATCGAAAAGAAAGGTGCTGTCAAGCCCGGTATGCATGGTATAAAAAGTGGTAGTAAGCCAACTGATTATGGTATCCAACTTAAGGCTAAACAAAAAGCTAAGAGAATTTATGGTGTTCAAGAAACTCAATTTAAAAATGTTTATCTTAAGGCTAAAAAAATGTCAGGTTTGGTTGGTAATAATTTAATGATTTTATTAGAACAAAGATTAGATAATATCTTATATTTAAGCGGACTTTCTTTGTCTCGATCGTCTGCCAAGCAGCTTATTAGTCACAATCATGTTTTAGTAAATCAAAAAAAATTAAACATTCCCTCTTATCAGTCAAAAATAGGTGATGTTATAACTCTTAATAAAAAAAATATTTCCAATATTGATGATTTTCCTGGACTTACACCAGAATTTAAAGTTCCTAGTTGGCTTGACCTAAACAAATCAAAACTCACTGTCAAAGTTATTTCTCTTCCAAACTTAGAAGAAATAAAAAATGACATTGATGTCAATTTAATAATTGAATATTATTCAAGATAAAAAAGGAGATTTTCATGATCGAAACCAATAAATTTAATATCAAGACAATTAAGTCTACTGATAAATACGGTAAATTTGAACTCAGCCCTTTAGTTGGTGGTTTTGGCCACACTTTAGGTAATAGCTTACGCCGAGTTTTGTTAATTACTATACCAGGTGCTGCCATTACTCGTATTAAAGTTGATAAAGCTAGTCACCTTTTTACCACCTTACCAGGTGTTAAAGAAGATTTAGTTGAAATTTCTCTAAATCTTAAAAAGATTAAGTTTATTTATACCAAAAATGAACCTATTGTTTTAAATTTAGATAAAAAAGGCCCTGGTATTGTCACTGCCGCCGACATTGTAGATAACAGTCTTTGTCAAGTTGCTAATCCAGACCAGTTTATTGCTACTTTATCCGACAGTAAATCATCTTTAAAGATGGAACTAACTGTTGAAAGAGGTGTTGGTTATACCTTAGCCAAGGAACAAAAAACTGATATTGTTGGTGAAATTATTTTAGATGCCACTTTCACTCCAGTCATTAAAACTAATTATTTAGTTGAACCAACCCGCTTAGGTAAAAAATCAAATTATGACAAGTTAATTATGGAAATTTGGACTGATGGTTCTATTGACCCTCTTTATGCCCTCAAAATGGCTGCTAAGGATTTAATAAACTCTTTCAGTCAAATTGCTGATCCAAAAGAATTTGAAGATGAAATTGTTACCATTAATACTGGTATAAATATCCAAGGTAGTGATATTTCTATTGAAGAAATAGAACTTCCACTTCGAGTTACCAATGCTCTCAAAAAGGCTGGATATTCCACTATTGATACCCTTATTAAAGCTGGTCGTCTTGAAGTTAGTAAAGCCAAAAATGTTGGTGAAAAATCCTTAAAAGTTATTGATTCTTGGTTAAAAGAAAAAAACTTTAGTTGGAAATAATTTTAACTTTATTATTGAATTATGAAACATCGTGTTTTTGGAAAAAAATTAGGTCGTAATCACAACGAAAGACAATCTTTATTTCGTTCTTTAACTAGATCTATGTTTATTCATGGATCTATTAATACTACTGAAGCCAAGGCAAAATCAGTAGTTTCAACCATTGAATCTTTATCCAACACTATTATTTCCAAACCAGAGCTAACTGCCAAACGCGAATTGTTTAAAACTCTTCAAAATCAAACTTGGGTTAATAACGTTGTCAAAACTTTTAAAGAAGTCTTTGGTAATCAAACTAGTAATTTTACTCAAATAACTCGTATTAAACGACGTTTTGGCGATGATGCTTTAATCGTCAAGTTAAGTTTTGTTAAACCAATTAAATTTAAACAAAAGAAAGAAGTGGTTAAAAAAGAAGTTAAAGAAAAAATAAAACCTATCAAAAAAATTGCTAAAAAAAATAAAAAGGAGACTAAATAATGAAAACTACTGTATTAAAAGGTAAACAAATTGAAAGAAGTTGGCATCTTGTCGATCTCAAAGGTCAAACTTTAGGCCGTATCTGCACTCAAATAGCTTCTATCTTAATGGGTAAGGATAAACCCACTTTTTCTTATCATCGTGATGATGGTGACTATGTTGTTGCGATTAATGCCGCTGATATTCAAACTACCGGTAAAAAATTAAAACAAAAAATTTATTATCATCACACTGCTTGGACAGGTCATTTAAAAGAATTAAAATTATCAGAATTGATGGCCAAAGATCCTCGTAAGGTTATCTCTCATGGGGTTTATGGTATGTTGCCTAAAAATAAACTAAGAGATATTCGTATGACTCGCTTAAAAGTTTTTGTTGGTCCAGATCATAAATATGCCGACAAGTTTAATAAAAATAAATAAATATGACTTCAAAATCAAATTCTAAAAAATATACTTATACTGTTGGTCGTCGTAAAAGTTCTGTTACCACCATTAAATTATTTACTGGAAAAGGGGATTCATTAATTAATGGTATTTCTCTTGAAAATTATTTTCCCCAAAAAATAGCCAAAATAATTCATGAAAAACCTTTTGTTATTACTAAAACTGAAGGAAAATATTATTTTGAGGCCAAAATTATTGGTGGTGGTAAAATGGGACAAGTTTCTTCACTTGCTTTAGCTATCTCTAGAGCTTTAGTTAAAATAAATGAATCTTTTAGATCAATTTTAAGACCAGAAGGACTACTCACTGTTGATTCTCGAGTTAGAGAGAGACGTATGGTTGGTACTGGTGGTAAATCTCGTCGCCAAAAGCAATCTCCAAAGCGTTAAGCTTTGTTTTATTTATATTTACAAACCCGCTTCGGCGGGTTTTTTGTTTATAATTAATCCATGACTTATCTACAATCAATAATTCTAAGTTTAATCCAAGGTATTGCTGAGTTTTTGCCCATTTCTTCTTCTGGTCATCTTAATTTAGCTCAATATTTTTTCAATTTAAAACCTTCTCTTACTTTAGATGTTTTTTTAAACACGGCTACTTTTTTATCAGTTCTTTTTTTCTTTCGTCACCAAATCTCTTATTTTTTTAAAAACCTAAAATACATTATAGTAGCCTCTATTCCTGCTGCTTTAGTTGGTATTTTATTAAAAGATCAAGTCGATTCCATTTTTTCCAATATCCATATTTTACCTTTTTTCTTTATTTTAGGATCAGTTTTTGTTTTTTCTACTAAATTTTTAAGTCAAAAAGATACTAAATTAAATTATAAAAAAGCTATTTTAATTGGTGTTTTCCAATCAATTGCCATCTTGCCTGGAGTTTCTCGAGCTGGTGCTACCATTTTTATGGCTTTATTATTAGGTCTTTCGACTATTGAAGCTTTTAATTTTTCTTTTTGTCTTTTTATTCCAGCCTCATTAGGTGCTCTAATTTTAAGTGCCAAAGATTTATCTACTACCAATATATTCGACCCCAAATATTTACTCGCTTTTATCATTACTTTTATTACTGGGATTATTGCTCTAAATATCCTTAAAAAAGTTTTAATCAGCAAAAAGTTTTGGATTTTTGGAATTTATACCACTATTTTAGCTTTAAGTCTCTTTTTTATTCTTTAACATTCCCCAGTTTTTCCATTGATTCTATTAAAAAGCATTTTCTTCAAATTTTTTTGGGCCAACTTAATTGTCCTCTTAGGATTGTTTTGTTTACCAATTTCCACCAATTCCATTTCAATCTGAAATTTAATTTCTTCTTTTTTATTATTTTCCATTTTTTATATTTCTCCACTCATAAATTCTTTCCATATTTTATAAAGTTCATTAGTTGAATAAGCATCTCTAGCCACATAATCAGCAATTTTTTGATATTCACCATTATAAAATAATTTTGTTACTTCACTTCCTTCCACTCCTTTCTCTTTTGGATTTTCAATCCCAAACGCCTTGCACAACATTTCTAATTTAAATGAATGACTTTGTCTTATTTTATTAGCCAAATCAATAAATTTATCTGATCCCCACTTTTTAATTTCAAAAGGCATTTTAATTCGATTTATTCCTGATCTAATCATTAAATAGGGGAGATCGAAATTATCTCCGTTATAAGTTACAAATTTTTCAAAACTAGTTGTTAATTTCCAAAATCCTTTCAATAATTCTTTTTCATCTTTAAAAATAAAATATTCATAACTGTCTTTTTCAGGAACCAAATCTTTATCCGAAATTATCAATACTTTTCCTTTGTTTTTTTCAAAATCCCAAACTCCAATCGCTACCACCTTACCAAAGATTGAATATAAAGCTATCTTATTTTTTGCCTTTTCTTTATCCTCTTCACCTTTTTCTAAATTATTCAATAAATAGTCCTGTTCTCGTTCATCCAATTCTTCAAATTTTTTACCTACCGTTTCAATATCAAAAACTAAAGTTGGAGTTTTTTCTCTATATTCAGTTATTTCTTCACTTAATACTATTTGACATCGATCTATAATCAAACTAATTTTTCCATTATATTCTTGAGTTTTACCATTAACTTCAATTACTTTGCCAATTTCTACCTGACATTGAGGAATATTATTACCCCACACCTTAGCCTCAATTTTACCGGTCTGATTACTTAATTCCAAAATCAAAAAATTATCTCCATTTTTAGTTTGCCTAATTTCTTTATTTAATACTAAAAAATGTTCATCTCTAATTAATTGATCTGGACTAAACTTTATTGACATCGTTTAAATTATAAACCAATTATTATTTTTTAGCTCCCTTTTATTTTAAATAAATTTTTGTCCGATTTATAGGTTATATATATAATTAATGTGTATTCAATTTAATTGACTTTCTAATTCTTAATGATATAATTTGAACACTTTTATGAATTCTGCCATTAGTCTAGGTCCCAAAGCTCCCCAGATAATAAACGCCATTGTTGAAATTGTAAAAGAAACTCATAATAAATATGAGTATGACGAAGAATTAGATATTATTAAGCTTGATCGAGTTCTTCATTCACCCATGCATTATCCAGTTGATTATGGTTTCATTCCTCAAACCAGATCAAAAGATGGTGATCATTTAGACGTTATGATTATTACTAATTCTCCTGTATTTACCGGTTGTCTTATTGAAGTTAGGCCTATAGGAGTTTTAATTATGACTGATGAAAATGGTGATGATGAAAAGATTTTAGCTGTACCACTTAAAAATCCTAATTATGACAATATCAAAAATCTCAAAGATGTTGAACCTCATTTTTTAAAAGAATTAGTTCATTTTTTTACCGAATACAAACGTCTTGAAAATAAAGCTGTTTCAGTTAAAGATTGGCAAAATCGCACCGAGGCTTATAAAATTATCAAGGAATCAAATAAGGTTTATAAAGAAGAAGATAAATTAAAGCAAATGGAACTCTCCGCTGCCCATATTCAAGAATAACATTATTTAATTACTAACTTTACCTTTTTATATTCATAAATAGTCAATTTTCCAAAAATTGCATAAGATAAAGCCGTCCATAAATATGTTGCCATCGGTGTCCAACAGTATTTTATTATCAACAAGACAGCCAAAAAGGAATAAACATAAATAACTATTTGGTAGATCCACAGCTTTTTTCTTAATAGAAAGAATACGGTGATTATTTTTATTAGTCCATGAATGAATAAACAAAAAATTAGAAAATAAGCCCAAATCGAAAAAATATTATAACCCCCTTTAAAAATTTCATACTTTTCCAAATAGACCCAAGTCCAATCAAAACCTTTCATTTTTAAAAAATAAAACAATGGTACACATAAAATAATTTCAAAAACCCCTTTCAAAAATTTTCCCAAAACCGCCAATTTAAATAATCTACTCCACAAAATATCTTTATTCATTTTTCTAGTCGGGAATACAGGATTCGAACCTGCAACCTCACGCACCCCATGCGTGCGCGCTAGCCAATTGCGCCAATCCCCGGTTACTGGTGTATTTTACTTAAATCAGTTTACTTTTACTAGTCTTCGCCTTTTATTCGGTTTTACTCCTTGACTTGATATAGTTTTTCTTGTTATCACTATATAACTAATTAATTATCAATCTAAAAATGAAACAGAAAAAAGAAACCAAAAAAAGTGCTTCAATTACTAACCAAAACCAAAAAAACGAGGCTATTCGTGTTGCCATGGAACAAATTACTAAAGCTTATGGTACCGGTGCCATTATGAAGATGGGTGAAAGAAAAGCCGATATGTCCATTGAAGTTATTCCTACTGGTTGTTTACCTTTAGATATTGCTTTAGGTGTCGGTGGTTTACCTCGCGGCCGAGTCAGTGAAATTTTTGGACCAGAGGCCTCAGGAAAAACTACCCTTTGTCTCCATGTTATTGCTGAAGCCCAAAAGTTGGGTGGTACTGCTGCTTTTATCGACGTTGAACACGCTCTTGAACCGACCAGAGCTGCCGCTGTTGGAGTCAATTTAGATAATTTACTTATTTCTCAACCAGACAATGGTGAACAAGCCCTAGAAATTGTTGAAACTTTAGTTCGCTCGAATGCTGTTGATGTTATCGTTATTGATTCCGTTGCTGCTCTAGTCCCCAAAGCCGAAATTGAAGGTGATATGGGAGATTCTATGATGGGTGTTCAAGCCAGACTTATGTCACAAGCTCTAAGGAAACTTACCGGTGCTATTTCCAAATCCAAAGCCGTAGTTATTTTTACCAATCAAATTCGCCAAAAAATTGGTGTTATGTTTGGTAATCCTGAAACTACTCCTGGTGGTTTAGCTCTCAAATTTTATTCCTCAGTTAGAATTGATTTACGTAAGATTGCCAACATTAAAACTGCTGCCGGTGAATCTATTGGTTCTCAACATCGGGCCCGAGTTATCAAAAACAAGATCGCTCCGCCATTTAAAGAAGCTGAGTTTGATATCATGAACACTGAGGGTATTTCCAACACTGGTAGCCTAATTGATTTAGCTGTTCAATATGAATTAATTACTAAAGCTGGTGCTTTTTTCAAATTTGGTGATCAAAATATTCAAGGTCGTGAAGCCGTCAAAAAATATTTAAAAGAAAATCCTAAAATTTTTAAAGATCTTCAAGAAAAAATTTGGCAAAAAGTAAAAGATGCTGCAGTTGTCTAATATTAAAGCCAGTCGAATTTCTAATCGGATTAATTTAATTTTCTCCGATAATTCTTATTTACCATTTTTTATTGATGATGTTGTCAAATTATCTTTGACTAAAAATCAAGAAATTGACTCAGATAAATTTGATTTATTAATTAATACCTCTCTAAATTATTTAGGCAAAGAATATGCTCTCCGTCAAATCGCTATTTCTCCTAAAAACGAAAAACTTCTTTCTCAAAAATTAAAACTTTTTTTTCAAAAAACCAAAAAGAAATTTAATATTCCAACCGATTTTTCAGTTTTATTAATTATAGAAAATATAATTTCTGATTTAAAATCAAAAAATTTACTTAATGAATCTGATTTTATTTCTTATTTTATTCAAAAAAATCACCGTAAATCTCACTTACAAATCACTTTTTTACTTTCTAAATATGGCATTAAAATAGAACCTTCTTTTTTAAAAAAAATGCTCCCCAAAAACGATTTACTTTTAATTCAAAATTTTTTAAATAAGAAAAAAATTAATCCGGGATCTTTGGCAAATTTTAATAATCGTCAAAAAATTATAGCCTCTCTTTATCGTCGAGGATTTAATCTTTTAGATATAAAGAATGTAATTGACGATTACTTTAAATTAAAGTAAAATACATCAACTTAGTTAAACTTTATTAATTGTTAATTAAAATTAAAATTTTAGCTTTTTATTTACGCATTTATGTCAATTAGATTTTCGAGTTCAATTTTTTCAGTCCGTTCGAGATCATAAGTTTGTTTTGGCGTCATAAAAAGTAATGGAGGTTATTTATGTTAGATTTTTTTCTATCCCAAGTTAAGGGTTTATTTTCTAATCAAAATCCTAGTTTAAAAAAAACCAAGGTTAAAAAAGAAGAACCAGTTAAAATTAAAAAAGAAGAGGAAACTGACAAAAACCGAGTTGTTTTTACTCCTCAAAAATCAACCGAACCGGATGTTTCTTCAGTCAAAGCCGATGCTTTAGTCCAAGCTGCGATTCAAAATGCCAAAAAAATTGAAGCCGATGCTAAAGCTAAAGAAGCTGAGGTATTTCAGAGATTGTCATCGCTTGATGATAAAGAAAGATATTTAATCCAAAAAGAAAGATCGATTGATACCCAAAGTGCTGAAATTAAGACTAAATTAGCTAGTATTGATGATATTTATCGTAAACAAATGGAAAAATTAGAAACTATTTCTGGTCTTGATATTGAAAAGGCTAAATCTTTAGTTATGAGTAGCACTGAGAAAAAAATGTCTTCATGGGTTGCCAAAAAAATTGAAGAAGCTCGTGATGAGATTAAACAAAAAGAAGAAGAAATTACCAAAGAGATTATAATCGATAATATCCGCCATGGGCTTACCGATTATGTAGCTGAATATACTGTTTCTACTATTTCCTTGGCTGATGAAGCCACTAAAGGGAAAATTATTGGCCGTGAAGGCCGTAATATTCGTGCCTTTGAAAAAGCCACTGGAGTTGAATTAGAATTGGATGAAACCAATGATATTCGTATTTCTTCTTTTGATTCCACTAGACGTGAAATTGCCCGTCTTTCGCTTGAAAAACTTATTAAAGATGGTCGTATTCAACCATTAAAGATTGAACAAGTAGTCGCTCAAACCAAAACCGAGATGGACAAAATTCTAGTAAATGAAGGAAAAAGAATTTGTCAGGAAGTTGGTGCTTTTAATTTACCTATAGATTTAATTAAAGAAATTGGTAAGTACAAATTTCGTTTTTCTTATGGTCAAAATTTAGCCAAACATACTATTGAAGCTACTAAAATTGCTACTGCTATTGCTTATGATTTAAAAGCTAACATTAATACCGTGCGTCTTGGGGCCCTTTTGCATGATATTGGTAAAGTAGTTTCTGATCAAGAGGGAACTCACATTGATCTCGGAGTTGATCTTCTTCAAAAATACAAAATCCCTCAAGCTATCATTAATTGTGTTATGGAGCATCATGAAGATAAAGAATTTTCTTCACTTGAATCTGTTATTGTTTATGTTGGGGATGCTGCCTCCGGTGCTCGACCAGGTGCTCGCTATGAAGTCCATGAAGAATATCTAAAGCGGATGAAAAATATTGAGGAAGTCGCCATTGCTTTCCCTGGAGTTATTAGTGTAGCTGCTTATCAAGCCGGCCGAGAAGTTGTAGTTATTGTTGAACCTTCCCAAGTTTCTGATTCAGAAGCTGAAGTCTTAAGCCAAAATATTGCTCAAAAATTAGATGAGGAAGCCAAATGGGCTGGCCAAATTAAAGTTACTGTTATTAGAGAGGTTCGTACTAGTAGTATTGTGGTTGGCAGTAAAATCAACAAAAATGCGGTAAAAGAAGATTAAAATTACTTGCAATTTCGGAATATTCCGTTATTATTAATTTAATTATTAATTTAAAAAATAATAAAATGACTAAAAAAGATCTCATTGAGTCTGTCTCTCAAAAAGCTAAACTCAGCAAAAAAGCTGCTAAACAAGCCGTTGAAACTTTCCTTTCTGAAATAATGAAAGCTTTATCTAACGGTGAAACTGTTAAATTGTCTGGATTTGGAACTTTTAAGACTAAAATGTTTAAAGCTAAAACTATTAAAGCTATTGGTACTAAGGAATCCAAAAAAATTGTTGCTCGACGTATGCCTCGATATATTCCCGGCACCAAGATCAAGAAAATGGTGAAGTAAATTAAATTTTTTAAATTTTAAATCCTCCCGTTTTTCGGGAGGATTTTTATTGATACAATTCACTATAATAAGACGATATTTATCACCTACTATTTTTATCAATTAGATGGAAACACAACGTCAATTTGGTTTAGTTATTGGTCGTTTTCAACCACCTTGTCTTCATCATTTTCAATTTTTAAATGAAGTTATTCATTCTGGTATTCAGAAATTATTAATTGGGATAGGAGATTCAAAAACTCTAAATACTATAAATTTTTTAACTGCCAAAGAAGTTGAATCTCTATTAATTCCTAATTTAAATAAATTAAATTTTCCTTATAAAATTATTATTATCCCTGATATTAACAATCCACCAAAATATGCTAATCATGTCAAAACTTTTTTCTCCCAAATAAACGAATCAAATACCTGTCTTTTTACTGAAAATAATTACACTTCTGATTGTTTTATAAATTATGGTCATCATTTTCAAATCATCAAACCAACTATTTTAGATACTAGGGCCACTCTCATCCGTCAAATGATAATCGATGGTAATCTAAAATGGCAATCTCTTGTTCCTCAAAATGTCGTTAACTTTATTATCAAAAATAAGCCTAATCTATAGTAAAATACTCTATGTCTAATTTATCTATCGGTATAGTTGGTTTACCCAACGTCGGCAAGTCTACTTTGTTTAATGCCCTCCTTGGTAAACAAGTAGCCGATGCTAGTAATTACCCTTTTTGTACTATTGATCCAAATGTTGGTGTTGTTGAAGTTCCTGATTCTAAATTAGCTGTCCTGGCTGATATTGTTAAAACCAATAAAATTATTCCCGCCATTGTTGAATTTGTTGATATCGCTGGTTTGGTTAAAGGTGCTTCTCAGGGAGAAGGTTTAGGCAATAAATTTTTAACTAATATTCGTGATTGTGATGCTATCTGTCATGTCGTTCGTGATTTTTCTGATGAAAATATTATTAAAGAAGGTTCTGTTGATCCACAAGGAGATTTTGAAGTCATTTGTGCCGAACTAATTATTAAAGATTTAGAAACCATCGATAAGTATATTGATCAAAACAAAAACAATGCCAAAGAAAAAATGACTAAAAAATTTACTTTTGCCCAATTTCTTAAATCAGAATTAGAAAAAGGTAATTTGGCTGTTAATCTAAAATTAGACGAGGATCAACTCCAATTTCTTAAAGAATTTTTTCTACTTACTGCTAAGCCTTATTTTATTGTTGCTAATGTTGATGAAAATACTTACAAAAATATTGCTGATTGGAAAATCAATCTTAAAAATTTTCAAACTGTTATTCCAATTTGTGCCAAGATTGAAAATGAGTTGGCCCAGTTCACTCCAGATGACAAAAAAGCCTATCTAGATGAGCTAGGGATGAAAGAATCAGGACTTGAGAGGCTTATTCAAAAAGCCTACCAAACTTTGGGTTTACAGTCTTATTACACTGCTGGTATTAAAGAAGCTCGAGCTTGGACAATTTCTATTGGGGCCACTGCTCCACAAGCTGCTGGTGTTATTCATACTGATTTTGAAAAGGGATTTATAATGGCTGAAATTGTTTCGTACTCCGATTTTGTTAAATCAAATGGTTGGCAGGGAGCTAAAGATGCCGATCTTATTCGTCACGAAAATAAATCTTATATTATGCATCCAGACGACATTGTTGAATTTAGATTTAATGTGTGATCACTAATCCAATTGCCAAAAATTTTTGCTTCATACTTTGCATAATTTTCATTAAAACCTTCCACTGCGATGTCTTTATGTTGGTCAAATATTATAGAACCATAACCAAAATCCAAAGTATATAATCGACCTTTTCCTTTATAATTTTTTTTATCAAAAAATATACAATAGGCTTCTCCTGCTAAATAGACGTTTCCTTGATAAGCTATTGAAGAAAATTTTATAGCCTCGCTTTTTAAAGCGTTTAAATTTTCAATAACAATTGGTAATTTATCTTTGGTATGTTTATCAATAACCCATTCACTCAAATCGGTCATTAAAAATCTACGGTTTTCCGGATCAACCCAAAAATCTGTCAAAACTGGAAGTCCTAATTCTTTAAGTTTTAAATATTTTTTAAACATATATTCAGGAGTACATTCTGGAAACTTTTGTGAAATTTCATTTTGTGATTTTAAAATCATTATTTCTGGAGGTTGATTCTCTATTGAAATAGACACACGAGATATAATTGATTCTCTGTTATCAACTTTTACTTGGGAGATTTCTTCCATATCTATTCGAATAGGTTCTTTATCAAGACTTTTTTTATAAAAATAACCTACTTCTTTTCCCATATTTATGGCTAATTATAACAAAATTACTCTAATTAATGTAAAATGTAAACCATGAATAAACTTCTTATTATTTCAGGTCCGACAGCCACCGGTAAAACGGATTTAGCTGTTAAATTTGCCAAAAAATACGATGGGGAATTAGTTTCTGGTGATTCTTGCCAAATATATCGAGAAATGGATATTGGTACTGGTAAAGATCAACCTGATAAAACCCCTATTCATTTAATTAATATTATTAATCCTAATCAAAAATTTTCTGTTGCTCAATTTAAAGAAATTGGTTTAAAAACCATTAAAGAAATCCAATCTCGCGGCAAACTTCCAATTTTAGTTGGTTGTAGTGGTTTTTATATTGATTCTATTATTAATCCTAACTATAATACTTTTTCAGTTAAACAAAATAAATTATTGCGATTTATTTTAAAACGTTTTTCAGTAAAATCTCTTCAAAAATTTTATAAGTTTTTAGATAAAAATGGTTTTTTTAAATTAAACCATTCTGATATTAACAACCATTATCGTTTATCTCGAAAAATTGAAATAAAACTTTTTCAAAAAAAGTTATTACCTAAAAAACAAAAATTTGATTTTAATATTCTTCATATTTCTCTCACTGCTCCACTTGATTTTCTTTATGAGCGAATCGATCTTCGTGTCGATAAGCGTATGGAGATTGGTTTTTTAGATGAAATTAAAAAATTACTCAAAAAATATAAATGGTCAGACCAAGGTTTTCAAATCGCCGCTTATAAATGTCTTAGACCATATTTTGAATATCAAAAAAAATTCCCCTTTCGTCAAAAGGGAAATCCCGAAGGGAAGGGGATTTTAGAAGATTGTCTTCAAAAATGGTGTTATGCCGAACACTCTGATGCTAGACGTCAAAGTTGTTGGTTTAAATCAAAATCAAATGCTTTATTTTTTAATATAACCTCCAAAAACTATTTAAAAAATATTTTTAATAAAGTTGACAAATGGTATACTAAATTATGAAACCAAAAAGAATTGAAATTTCCTACAAAACAATTGTTTTTACTGTTGTATTTCTATTAGCCCTAGTTGTTTTATGGCAGATCAGAGCCCTTATAATATTACTTTTTATTAGTTTTGTTTTTATGGAAGCTCTAAATCCAGCTGTTAATCGTCTTGAAAGATTTAAAATACCTCGTCCTTTAGGAATTTTATTACTTTATATAATTATTCTTGCTGTTATTACTTTTGCCGTTGCTGGTATTGTTCCAATTTTTGTTGATCAAACTGCTGCCTTAATTAAATCACTCCCAGATTTGCTTCAAAATGTCAAAATTTTTGGTAACAATGCTATCGATTTTTCCTCACAATTCAAAATTTTAGAAAACATTCCTGCCAATATAGCCAAGACTGCAGTTAGTGTTGTTACTAATATTATTTCTGGTTTTATCATTTTCTTTTTAACTTTTTATCTACTCTTAGAAAAGAAGAATTTTCCCAAATATAGTCTTAACCTTTTAGGTGAAAAAGGTAAAGTTAAATTTTTAAAAATTATTGATTCTTTAGAATCTAGATTAGGGCACTGGGTTAATGCTGAGTTTTTTTTAATGACCATTATTGGTATTCTTTCTTACCTTGGTTATTTAGTTTTAGGATTAAAATATGCGGTTCCACTGGCTATTTTTGCTGGTTTACTTGAAGCCGTTCCTACTCTTGGACCTACCTTAGCCACTATTGTTGCTGCTATAGTTGGTTTTACTGTTTCTCCTCTAATAGGCATACTTACTATTGCTTGGGGAATCATTATCCAACAATTAGAAAACAATATTATTGTTCCTAAAATTATGAAACAAACGGTTGGATTCAACCCACTCATAACTATCCTCTTGATCGCTACCGGAGCTAAATTAGCTGGGATTATTGGGGCTGTATTAGCTGTCCCTCTCTATTTAACTATTGAAACAATTGTCAAAGTCTTAAGTGATAAATCAATATCTTAAGACCAAAAAAAATCCTAAAGAAACTGTTAAGCCGGATTCTGTTTATGAATCATCTATCTTTTCTCTCTACCTAGGACTCTCAAAAGCCAGATATTAACGCCCTATCTTGAGATTTCCACCAAGAGGCTGCTCGTTTCACCTCATCTCGACAAGTCGAGATTACTCGTCTCTGTAGCATTGCCGTTCGATCACTCAAACCCCTACCTTTTTGGGTCTTGTGCTTTTTGTGGTCCAGACTTTCCTGCCCGAATTAATCGGACTTGATTCTTCAGTTTCTTCAGGACCTTATTTATTAATTCAATTAAAGCAAAGCTGCATCAGCGGCGGACAAAATCTTGAACATTTTAGTACCAGTCTCAGGATCAATAGTCTCAGCTGCTGGTCTACCATTTTTAAGCATTACTTTTTTAACTTTACTTACATCGACCTCAACAGATTTGCGTGATTTAACATTATAAAATTTAATGGTTGGCATTTTAAAACTTCACCCCCTTAAATTAATAAATAAATATATAACAACTATCACCATAACGGAAACCAAACTTAAAATCAAGCTTTTTACTAAATCTTTTCTAATGTACTTAACATTTTCCTCTTCAAATGTGTTCATAACCGCAGTATAGCATAAAATTTCTTGCTACAATTAATAAGTTATGAATTTATTAATATATTTTCTAATCTTTATAAATCTTTTGTGGTCAATCTATATCACCTTTCTTTTTTATAAAAAGAAATCAATTTTTAAAAGCAATGAATTACCAATCAATACTAGATTAAAAATAAATATTACTAGATTTAACCCATTTGATGATATTGGTGGTGATCAAAGTTTTATACTTTCAATCTTGGATCAAACCAATTCTGGTGCTATCCTTACATCATTACACAATCGAGATATTACTCGAATTTATGCTAAAGCTATAAAAAATGGTGAAGGTGATAATATCACTTTGTCAAAAGAAGAAAAATTAGCTATAGTTAAAACTATTAAAGGTTAAAAATTTAATGAATCCTAAATTAATAAAAATATCTGGGTTTTTTGGTTTATTTTTTATAATAACTGGTCTTTCATATTTTATTTTTGATCACTTTTTACCAGTTTCTAGTTATTCTTTTTTATCTCCTCTTAAAAACAAAATTCAAAAAACTACCGATACTACCAAAAATACTATTGTATCTGATTCTATTTATACTGGACCTAAAACTGAAATTTGTCCTATTAATGGACAATTATATTCTAAAGAAGAAAAAGCCATTTGGTCAACTCGTCGTCCTCTAATGGTTATGATTGAAAATCATTCTGATGCTCGACCTCAGTCTGGGCTTCAGGGAGCTGATATCGTTTATGAAGCTGTAGCTGAAGGTGGAATTACTAGATTTATGGGAGTTTTTTATTGTGGTATTGTGGCTGAATCTGAATCTAATAAATATGATCTTGGTCCAGTTAGATCAGCCCGTACTTATTTTCTTGATCTAGCTTCTGAATATGCTGATTATCCTCTTTATAACCATGTTGGTGGCTCTAATTGTAGCGCTGCTACCAATGGTGGACCATGTACTACCGCTAAAAAAGCTCAAGCTTTAGAACAAATCGCCAGCTATGGTTGGAATAATAAAGGTACTTGGGGTGATTTAAATCAATTTTCTTTGTCTTATAAAGCCTGTCGTCGCGAACCTGAAAGAACTGGGGATGTTAAAGCGACAGAACATACCATGTACTGTTCTTCAAAAGAACTTTACAATATTGCTGCCGATCGTGGTTTAACCAATATAACTGAAGTTAAAAAAACTTCTTGGGATAAAAATTATCGTTCCTGGGTTTTTAAACAAGACGACAAATCTAATCCTAGCCCAACTGCCTCCAATATTTCTTTTGATTTTTGGTCTGGATATAAAGATTATTCGGTAGCTTGGAAATATGATGGTGTTAATAATTATTATGTCCGTTCTAATGGTGGTAAAGAATTGATCGATTTTAATACCCAAAAAACTATTACTGCAAAAAATATAGTTGTTCAATTTGCTAAAGAAACCAGATCAGTCGATGAACATCTACACAACCTTTATGACGTTATTGGTAGCGGTAACGGCGTTTTAATTCAAAATGGGATTAAGACTGATATAACTTGGACAAAGACCAATCGAGTTTCACGAACTATTTTTAAAGACAAAAGTGGTAAAGAGGTAAATTTTATTCCAGGTAATATTTGGATTGAAATTTTACCCATCGGTACTATTGTCTCTTATAATTAATCTATGAAGATCCAAAATAGCTTAAAATGCCTGTTTGTTTCTCAAACTAGACTCAAATTAATAAATGTTCTTTTTTATTCTCCTAATGAGATTTTTTATGTTCGTCAATTAGTTCGTTTAGTAGACGAAGAAATAAATTCAGTTAGGCGAGAATTGGAAAATCTTAAAAAAGCTGCCTTAGTTAATTATGAATGGCGTGGTAATCGTCTTTATTATTGGGCCAATCAACAATCACCCTTGTTTTCTGATCTTTTAACTATTGCTAATCAAAATTCTGGTTTAGGTCTAAAACTCCAAGGGAAAAGTGAAAATATTGGTAGTATTAGATTAGTTTTTTACAACTATAAGTTCTTAGTTGATAATAAAAAACATGTTGATGATATTGATATTATTATTGTTGGTAATGTTTCTTTTAGTGAAATTGAAAATTTTATTAAGCAGGAAGAAAAAACGCGCGGACATGAAATTAATTATATGGTTATGGACAAAAGTGAATTTACTTTACGAAAACAAAAACGGGATCAATTTATTGTTGATTTTTTTCTAAATTGCCCAATTGCTATAATAGGTAGTTTACAAGAAATCACCAATCTCTAAATGGCTCAAACAAGAAAAGTAATTAAAACTGGTAATAGTCTGGCTATTACTATTCCTTCAAAGTCAATCAAAGATTTTAATATTAAAGAAGGTGATCCGGTTATGTTAAATATTAATAAAACTAAAGTTTCTATTACTTATATCTTTTCTGGTCACCCTCGCCAACTATCTTTAATCGGTAAAGCTAAAAATTAATTTTATGTTTAATAAGAAAAAGACCATTAAGATTTTTTGGACTATCATTGGTCTTGCTTTTGTTTGTTTGATTGTCAACATCCCTAAAGTATTACCCATAAAAATTCATCTTGGTCCACTAAATTGGGAACATACTTTTTATCAACCAGAAATAAATTTTAAACTTGGTAATACTGAAATTAAAAAGAATCTTGATCTTAAATATGGACTTGATTTGGCTGGAGGTGCTTCTCTCACTTTTAATATTGACACTTCAAAAGTTAAAAGTGAAGATGTTTCTCAAGCCTTAGAATCGCTTAAGAGTAATATTGAACGTCGGGTTAATCTTTTTGGTGTTAGTGAAACCAATGTTCAAACCAGCAAACAAGATGACCAATATCGTCTCAAAATTGAATTGCCTGGAGTTGAAGATATTTCCAATACAATTGATCTTATTGGCACTACTGCTCAATTAGCTTTTAAAGGTGAAGTTGATTTATCACCTGAGGCCACTGCCACTGCCACTTTTAATGATGTTTTTTCAAAAGATATTGGTTTAGATGGATCACATTTAATTCGTTCTGCTGTTGAAATAAATTCAAATAATTCCCAACCTGAAGTTACTCTTGAATTTGATCAAGAAGGTGCTAAAATTTTTGCTCAAGCTACTAAAGATTTTTTAAATAAAAGAATTGCTATTTTAATTGATGGATATCCACTTACTTACCCTACAGTCCAAACAGTTATTACTGATGGTAAAGCCGTAATAAGTGGTAGTTTTGATTCAAAGTCAGCTAAAGAACTATCAGCTCAACTTAATGCTGGAGCCCTACCTTTACCTATTAATCTTATCCAACAATCCCAAATTGGAGCTACCCTTGGACAAGGTTCTCTTAATAAAGGTCTTTTTGCCGGTATTATTGGTCTTATTTTAGTTTGTCTTTTTATGATTGCCAACTATGGCCGTCTTGGTCTTATTGCTGATATTGGTTTAATTATCTATGGTTTAATTACTCTCACTCTTTACCGACTTATTCCAGTTACCCTTACTTTTCCAGGTATCGTTGGCTTTATTCTCTCAATTGGTATGGCTGTTGACAGTAATATTTTAATTTTTGAACGTATGCGTGAAGAGGTACGTTTTGGTAAAAATTGGAACATAGCTATGGAAAATGGCTTTGGTCGAGCTTGGGATTCTATTAAAGATGCCAATGCCTGTACTATTATCACTGGTTTAATTCTTTTTAACCCGCTTAATTGGTCATTTTTAAATACTTCCGGTATGGTTCGTGGTTTTGCTGTTACTTTGATTTTAGGTATTATTATTAGTATTTTTACTGGTGTTTTCGTCACTCGCAATTTATTACGTGTTTTAGCTAAGGAGAAAATTAAGGTATGAATATAATGAAATTTAGACCACTATTTTTAATTATTTCTTCCTTTTTATTAATAGCCTCATTGTCTTCTATAATTTTTTGGAAATTTAAGTCATCTATTGATTTTGCTGGTGGTACGGTTTGGGAATTAAATATTCCCGATAGTGTTTCTCATGATCAAATTAATAATGTTTTTAATCAAAATAATATAAAACTTTCTGAAATTACTCTAGTTGATAATCAAAACTATTCCCTAAAATTTGAAAATATTACTCCAGACCAAAAAATATTATTAGATAATAATCTAAAAGAAATAAATTCTGACATTAAAGAATTAAAATTTGAAACTCTTGGACCAGTATTAGGTAAGGAATTACTTCAAAAAACTATCACTGCTATTATTTTGTCTTCACTTTTCTTATTTATTTTTATTGGCCGTCGGTTTCGGGATTTTTCCTTTGGTATTTCTGCTGTTTTAGCTATGTTTCATGATACTTTTATTTTAATTGGTAGTTTCTCCATCTTAGGTCATTTTTTTGGTGCTGAACTTGATACTTTATTTGTTACTGCTTTACTTACCACTTTATCATCTTCAGTTCATGATACTGTGGTTACTTTTGATCGCATTAGAGAGTTGAAGAGAAAAAATTATAAGATTGATTGGGTCCAATTAGCCAACCAAGCCGTTACTGAGACTCTTAATCGTTCTATTAATAACTCTATGACTATTATCTTTATGTTAACCTCCCTAGTCTTACTTGGTGGTTCCACCACTCGTTGGTTTGCTGCAGCTCTTTTAATTGGGGTTATTTGTGGTACCTATTCATCTACTGGTGTGGCCATCCCTTTAGTTCTCTTTTTCAAAAAACATTCCAAAAAAAAATAAAGAAACTATTTTTCTTTAGTTTTCCAGTTTATTTCAAAAGAAATAGAATATTTGTTTGGAATTTTCCAGACAGAAAATCTTAAAAAAAGAAATTGAAATTTGTTTTTAGCAATTTTCCCAAATCCAAATCTATTTAAAGTTAATTCTATATCTATAGTCATTTTATTTAAACTCTTTTATTCTCTTTAATAATATTTCTCTTTCATTTAATTTTGGATCTTCTTCTACCTCTTTAAATATTGCCTCTAAAACTTCTCCTACTTTTCTTCCTGGTTTTATTTTCAAAGCCTCCATTACATCCAACCCATTTACTTTTAAATCTTTAATAGCAAAAGGTTGTTTTTGGACTTCTATAATTCGTTTTTTAAATAACTCCCATCGCCAACTAGTTTCTTTTGACCCACTACCCAACCTATCAGCTCGTCTCATCGAAATCATTTCGTCAATATAATCTGGTGTTACATTTTTTATAAATCTTCTTACCGCTTTATCAGTTTGAGTTTCTTGGACGGTAAACATATGCCATCTAGTTAGTTTAAAAAGTTGATCCAATTCTTTTTTGGATAACCTTAATCTTTTTCCAATATCTAGGGCGATTCTTGATCCAACTACTTCATGATTATGAAAAGTTCTTGTTTTTCCTTCACCTGTCATTACCGTTGGTTTACCTACATCATGTAATAATGCCGCCAGTTTAGTAATTGGATTTTTACTATCACAATTATCTAAAGTTTTTAAATTATGAGTCCAAACATCATCGATATGATGACCTTTTTGAGCCATATTAACTCCATCCAATAATTCCGGTATTATTTGTTCCAGTAATCCTGATTTTTTTAACAAATTTATTCCCTTTGATGGGGTTGGGGAGACTAATATTTTAAATATTTCATCCCTAATTCTTTCTTCAGCAATATTTTTAATTAATTCAGCGTTTCTCTTTATTGCCTCTAAAGTTTCATTTTCTATTTCAAAACCAATTTGACAAGCAATTCTTATTGCTCTCATTAGTCTTAACCCATCTTCTTTAAATCTTTCATCAGGATTACCCACAGTTTTAATTATTTTATTTTTTAAATCACTTTGACCATTAAATGGATCAATTATTTTAATTTCACCATCCTTAAATTCAATTGCTATCGCATTAATTGTAAAATCTCTTCTCTCTAAATCTTCCTCTAAACTTTTACCCCATTTAATTTTATCTGGATGCCGATTATCACTATAACCTTGTTCTGTTCTAAAGGTAGTTATCTCAAATATTTCCTCATTTTCACCCACTACACTAAATGTCCCAAAATCGTTATTACAAAAACTATTTTTAGGAAACATTTTTTTTATTTCTTGAGGGGTCAAATTAGTCGTAAAATCCCAATCATTTACTTCTCGTCCCAAAATTAAATCACGTACCCCTCCTCCGACAATATAAATTTCGGCTTTATTTTCTAAAAATTTATTAATAATTTTCTTTACCTTTTTTGGAATCTCCATAATCATATTTTACAGCAAATTTTAAAAATCTCCCTTGTCAAAGGGAGATTTAGAGGGATTTATCCAAAAAACCCCTCTCTTGCGAAAGGGGTTTGTAAAACAGTTTTAAATTAATTAAACTCTGTCTGGCTTTGGTAAAGCTTCTTTAACAGCAATATTTCTGCCCATTTGCTCGCTGCCGTTGAGGGCATTCATAGCTGAAGCAGCATCTTCATCTTTTTCAAATTCAACGAATCCGAAACCTTTGCTTCTATTAGCAAATTTATCGATGACGATATTAGCTGATGTAACCGTACCGTAAGCGGAGAATATTTCTCCTAAATTGGCATCAGTCATTGAAAATGGCAGATTGCCTACAAATAATTTCTTTGCCATGTTGTTTTTTTTAAAAACTCCTTTAAATACCTAAATAAAATATAACAGGTTTGAACCTCGCTTTAAAAGGATGGCTACCTTTTACAACTAACAGTAGTATAACAAAAATCAAAAAAATGTGTAAAATTAGCTACCTATGACCATTATTGACCAATTTACCTCAGAATTAGATTTTCTAGATATCTTACTTAAGAATCGTCACATTTCAATAAAAAATACAGATAAATTTTTAAAACCAGATCCTCCTACTAATTTATCCGTTAAACACTTTGGTATTAATCAAAATCATTTAAATAAAACCATCAGTCGAATTAAATTAGCTATTAAAAATCAAGAAAATATTCTAATTTACGGTGATTATGATGTTGATGGAATTACTGCTACAGCTATTCTTTGGCAGGTTTTATTCCAAAAACAGGCTAAAGTTTTACCCTTTATTCCTGACCGATCAGCTGATGGTTATGGAATTAAAGCTGACTCTTTTTTTAAATTTGAGACTAAAAATAAGATTAAATTTGATCTTTTGATTACTGTCGACAATGGTATTGTTGCCGCAAAAGAACTTCAAAAAATTATTAATGATGGTACTGAGGTTATTGTTATTGATCATCATGTAGCCAATTCTCCTTTACCAAAATCAATTATTACAATTCATTCCACTAAAGTTTCTGGATCAGTTCTTTCATGGATTGTAGCCAAAGAAATTGATAAAAATGCTGATTTAGGTCTAGCCGCCTTAGGAACAGTCACTGATTGTTTGCCTCTCAATAATATTAATCGCAATATTGTTTATCACGGTCTTTTGTCATTACGTCTTAATCCTAATTATGGTGTTAAAAAATTAATTCAAATTAGTGGTATTAAACCAGATTCTATCTCTACTTATGATTTAGGTTTTATTATTGGTCCTCGGATTAATGCCGTTGGCCGTCTTTCCAATCCTACCGATGCACTCAGGCTTCTCTGTAGCTCTACCCCAAATCAAGCTTCTAAATTTGCTCAAATTTTAGACGATTATAATAAAGATCGTCAAATTCTCCAACTAGAAAGTATTGAATTAGCCAGCAATAAGGTAAAAGATAATAAAGAAAAAGTTTTATTTTTAGCTGACAAATCTTTTCATCCTGGGATTATCGGTCTTATCGCCGGCCGTTTGACCGAAACATTTTACCTACCTTCAATTATTTTAAGCATCGATGGTGATGTTGCCAAAGGATCCTGCCGTTCCATTAAAGAATTAAATATTATTGAATCGTTGCGAGAAATTTCTCATCTTTTTATTGATTTGGGTGGTCATGCCGGTGCTGCTGGTTTTAGTATTATCACCAAAAATATTCCCAAATTTCAAAAACAAATAACTAAAATCATCAATCAAAAACTTAAAGGTTTAGATTTAAAACCAACTACTTTCATTGATGCTGAGATGAAACTTAATGCTGTCACAACTAAGAATTGTAAATTAGTTGCTAGACTTGAACCATTTGGTGTAGAAAATCCAGAGCCGTTATTTTTATTTAAAAATCTAAAAATCACTCAAAAAAGACTGCTTGGGTCAAAACAAGAACACCTTAAATTAAAATTCGATAACATAGATGCTATCGCTTTTAAAAAAGGGGATTTGGGCAAAGATTTAAATATTGGTGATTTAATCAATATTACTGCTCGACTTAATTTAAACGTTTGGAATGGCACTACTACTCCCCAGCTTGTCGTTAAAGATATTCTAAAGTAAAATACTCCTATGGATAGAATATTAATCAAAGATTGTCTCCAAAAAATAGGAGCCAAAGTTTTAATTAAGGGTTGGGTCAATAATGTCCGTAGTTATGGCAAACTTGCCTTTGCTGACATTCGTGATCGTTCTGGCCTTATTCAAGTCGTTGGTGGTTCTGATTTAGGTGATTTAAAAATTGAATCAGTTATTGAAATTGTTGGGACAGTTCGTTCTCGTGACGAAAAATATTTTAATGATAAATTAATTACTGGAAAAATTGAGATTGAAGTTGAAAATATCAATGTTTTAGAAAAGGCTGCTGAACTTCCTTTTGATCTTCATGCTCCAGATTTAAATGTTTCTCTACCAACTTTATTAGACAACAGGGCTCTTTCTTTACGTAATAAAAAAATTCAAGATGTCTTTAAAATTCAAGCTACTATTGTTCAAGCTTTTCGAGATTATCTATCAGCTCAAGATTTTACTGAAATTTTTACCCCTACTATTGTTGCTGGTTCCACTGAAGGTGGTTCTGAAGTTTTTCCTGTCGATTATTTTGGTTATCAAGCTTATTTAGCCCAAAGTCCTCAATTGTATAAACAAGTTCTAACTTCCATTTTTGAAAGGGTTTTTACTATCGCTCATGCTTATCGAGCTGAACCATCAGTTACCACTCGTCATCTCACGGAATATGTTGGTTTAGACGTCGAAATGGGGTTTATTGATGACTGGACTGATGTTTTAAAAATGGCCGATGGTGTAGTAAAAGCCATCTTTAAAGCAGTATCAGAAAAACATCAAGATATTTTAGATGAATACGAAGTCACTATCCCAAAAACTATCAAAAATACTCCTGTTATTAAACTTAAAGATGCTTTGGAATTAATTTACAAGCGTACGGGTCGTGACATTAGAAACGAACCAGATATGGATCCAGAAGGGGAAAGAGAAATATGTCGTTGGGCTCTAGAAGAATTTGGTAGTGATTTAGTATTTATTACCCATTTTTACACTAAAAAAAGAGCTTGGTATTCATATGCTGACCCTATCAATCCAGAGGAAACCTTAACTATGGATCTTATTGGTTGTGGAGTTGAATGGATTAGTGGGGGTCAACGTATTAATAATTACAACCAATTACAAGAAAAAATAAAATCCCGCGGTCAAGATCCTGCTGATTTTGAAATTCCTTATGGCCAAACATTTAAATATGGTATGCCTCCAGAAGGTGGTTTTGCTATTGGACTTGAACGAATTACTCAAAATATTTTAGGTTTAGAAAATGTTCGCCAAGCCAGTCTTTTCCCTCGTGATATGGAACGAATTGACAATCGTCTCTCAGTTTTTGGTAGAAAGATTGTTAAGATTAAAAAAGATGTTAAAGTTTCTAAATCTTCTAAAAAATAATTGGCTTGATTTTTTGATTATTTTTTTAATCATAATTCTAAACCTATTTTGGTTGCCAACTTTTTCTTTTTGGGGATTATATCCATCAACAGTTAAATCAATTTCTGATAGCAAAATTTCCCAATTTGAATTTTCTCAAACACCTATTGTTAAATTAGCCAATAAACCGGTTATAAATGCTTCAAACTATATTTTAATCGACGTTGATACTAATAAAATTTTAGTTTCTCAAAATCCTAACACCAAAATTTATCCAGCTTCTACCACCAAATTGGCCACTGCTCTTACTGCTCTAAATATTTATCCGCTTGATGAAGTTATTACAGTTGATCAAGAATATACTGAAGGTAAAGTTATGGAATTAAAGTTAGGTGAAAAAATTACCGTTAAATCCTTAGTTTCTGCTCTTTTAGTTTATTCAGCCAATGATGCTGCTTTTACCCTAGCCAAACATCAACAATTTGGAGTAACTGGATTTATTGATCAAATGAATCTTTTAGTTAAAAAATATGGTCTTAAAAACACTAATTTTGTCAATTTTGACGGTCTCCAAAATGAAAATCATTATTCTACTGTTTATGACTTATCTCAACTTGGTCGTATTTCTATCAAAAATCCGATTGTCAAAAATACTGTCAAAAATAAACAATTAACTGTTTCTAGTGTTGACAATACTATTGTCCATGATTTAGTTTCTACTAATGAACTTTTAGAAATTGTTCCTGAAATTGAAGGACTTAAAACTGGTTGGACACCAGAGGCAAAAGGTTGTTTTATTGGTTTAGTAAATTTAGATGGGCATTATTTAATCAGTGTGGTGGCTCAAAGTGATGACCGTTTTCAAGATACCAAAACTATTATCCAATGGGCAAGAGAAAATATTTACTGGCAAAACTAATTTATTTTGTCAAACTACTACTTACTGCTGGGATATAAGCCATAAAATTATTATCTCCCTCAAATACAAAAATTGGTTGTAAAAAATTTGTTAAAGTAATTGGTTCAAAATAAGCTAGATAAACTTTTCTTATAGTTACATTATTAGCTGCTACATCTGATGTTGGCCAATAATTTCCTGTATTTAAATCATTTATTGCCTCATTGGCGGTTTTTATTGGATAAGTTGAAAAAGATTCATTATCAATGTCCAAATCTTTAAATTTTACCTCCAATATTTTTTTATCCACCACATCTGATCCGGAAACCAATACTGATACCGAAGCTTGACCAACATCTTTTGAAACCACACTCAAATCATTTAAGGCCGCTCGATAAAAATCAACTCTAGCTATATTAGCTTCAGCTTGTGAGTTAGCTGCTGTTAATATTTCACTTTCTATCTTCCAATAACTTACCTCTTTTTTACCATTTTTCAGATCAGTGGTTAATTTATCCCCTTTTTCCAAAAAAGAAGATGCCACTTCAATTGCCTCAGTTTTCGTTGGCATTTTAGTTGGATTTAAAAGTAATTGATCTTTTGTGTATGGATAGGTTAGTTCAAAACTCCCATCTAAAACATTTATAGTCAAAGTTTTGTTTAATTCTTCATTTTTAAATTCATAAATTCCAGTTTTTATTTCTATTGGATTCGTTTCAAACCCAAATTTTTTAGCAGTTTCCTTATCTTTTTCTAAAGCCAAAAAACTACTATTAGGTCGATATATAACATAAACTCTCGCTTGATCTGAAAAATTAGGAACTATATCATTAGCAAATTCAAAGGTGAAATTCTTATTAATCTTTTCTTTATCTGGAAAAACAATTTTAGGTAAAATACCATATTTTTTCGTTGGTGCCACATAAATTGGATTAGCTGCTCTATAAACTTTATAACCTAAAGTTATTGACGTCCATAAAATTACAAATAAAATTATTCCCAATCCTCCATATTTAATAATTTTTCGACTGAGATTGGCAGTATAAGTCAGGGACATAAAAATATTTTACACTAAATGGTAAAATTAGCCATGATCGATCCAAAAAATATTCGTACTCGTATTGCTCCCAGTCCAACAGGAGAATACCATATTGGCCACCTTCGCACCTGTCTTTATGATTATGCTTTAGCCAAAAAATATAATGGACAATTTATTATCAGAATTGAAGACACTGATCAAAAGAGATTTGTTCCAGGATCAGCCGATCGCACTCTTCAAGTGATCAAAGATTATGGTTTATTTTGGGACGAAGGTCCTGATATTAGTGGTCCTTATAGTCCTTATATTCAGACCCAACGTCTCGGAATTTATCAAAAACATATTCAAGAATTAGTTGATAAAGGTTTTGCTTATTATTGTTTTTGTACTCAAGAAAGACTTGATGATCTTCGAGCCACTCAAAAAGCCACTAAACAGATTCCTCGTTATGATCAGCATTGTCTCCATTTATCTAAAGAAGAAATTAAAAAAAATCTTGACAATAAAGTTCCATATACTATTCGTCTAGTTGTCCCCAAAAATGAAACTATTATTTTTGAAGATCTAATTCGTGGCAAAATAAAATTCAACACTAATGAAATTGATGATCAAGTTTTAATCAAATCGAATGGAATTCCGACTTATCATTTCGCTGCTGTAGTTGATGATCATCTTATGAAAATTACTCATGTTTTTCGTGGTGAAGAATGGCTTACTTCTACCCCTAAGCATCTTTTACTTTATAGATATTTTAATTGGGAAGCACCTGCATTTGCTCATCTTACGGTTTTATTAAATCCAGATGGTAAAGGTAAATTAAGTAAACGTCATGGTGCCACTTCAGCTCGATCGTTTTTAGACGAAGGTTATTTACCTGAAGCCATGTTAAATTTTTTAATGTTTTTAGGGTGGAACCCAGGCGATAATCGTGAGTTTTTTACTCTTAATGAATTTGTTAAGGAATTTAGTATTGACCATCTTCACAAAAAAGCCCCTATTTTTGATCGTAAAAAATTAGATTACATTAATGGTTATTATCTTCGTCAAAAGCCAGACAACCAATTATTTTCTTTATTTAAAAAATTTTTACCAGCTGCTTCGGATGATCAAATTAAAATTTTAATTCCAGTTTTAAAAGAAAGAATTGTTAAATTATCAGATATTGTCCCTCAAACAAAATTTCTTTTTGAGGATGTTGAGTATGATAAAGATTTACTTCTCAAAAAGGGGACTGACTCTAAGCTAGCTATTGAGATGCTTACAAAATCAAAAGAAATTATTACATCAAACTTCTCTGATTTATCGGTAAGATTAATGAATTTAATTAAAGATAATAATTGGAATGTCGGTGAATTTTTTATGGTTTTTAGGGTTGCTATTTGTGGTTCTGTTTTTACTCCACCAGTAGTCGAATGTTTACCAGCCCTAGGTCTTAAAAAAACTATCAAAAAAATTGATACTGCTCTCTCAAAATTATCTTAAATTTTGCTAAACTAATTTGTGTTAATTTTATTACTAATATTTTTTTTGTTTTCTTTCAGCCCAGTTTTAGCTAGTCCAACTATTACCTTAAATTCTATTTCAGAAGTAATTACCGCGGGCAATACTTTTCCAGTTACTTTTACTATAAATGAGGCCAGTAGTAGCGCCACTTATTGTTATAAATTTTTTGGTGGTGTAGACAATGATGTTTATTCTATTACCAGTGATCCTGGTCTGTCTTATACCAGCAGTTGGATTCATTTTCCCCAAGTTACTTTAAATCCAATTGGACCCAATGTTTTTAATGGATATGCTTACATTAAGTCTGATGTTTCTACTGGCACCCTTAATTTAAAAGCCAAAATTGCTCTAACTACTAATACTAGTATTGGTGCCACCAGTTTACCTATTTCTATTGACGTTGTTGCTGCTCCTCCAACACCAATTCCGACCTTTACTCCAACTCCAATTCCAACCTCTACACCAATACCTACACCTACCAATACTCCCACCCCCACTAAAATTCCAACATCAACTCCAATCCCTACTATTACTCCAATTTCTACTCCCAGTACTGCATTAACGCCAACTATTGATGAAATATTAAATACACCAACATTAGAACCGATGATTTTGGGAGAAACTACCACAATAGAAAATATTACTAAAAAAAATTTTTTACCTTTAATTTTAATAATTAGTGGGGGAATCTTATTGCTTAGTCCTCTAATTATTACTAAAATTAAAAAGTGAAGTTTAGATTTAAAAAAATAACTATCTTTCTACCAGCAATTATTTGGATGGGTGTTATCTTTTATTTTTCTTCTCGCCAAACTACTGGTATTGGTGGTAATTCTTATTGGACCCGTTTCCTCATCTTAAAATCTTTTCACCTAATTGAATATGCTATTTTAGCTATTTTTTTGTTTTTAGGATTTAAAAAATATAAATGGTCATTTCTAGTTGCCTATATTTATGCTTTCAGTGATGAATTTCATCAATTTTTTATTATTGGCCGAACCGGCCGATTTAGAGATACTTTTTTTGATTTAATTGGTATTTTAATTGGTTTCTTAATAATTAAATTTTTTAAAAAAAAGCTTATACTTAAATTGTGAAACATTTTTGGTCTCATTTTTTTATACCTCAAGAAAGAAATAATCATCGGGCTGCCATTTTACGGACCAATACCCTTTTAATTCTTATTGCTTTTTATCTTCTAAATCAATCAGTAGTTAAATTTGTTACCTTCTTAAAACCAGGTATATTAGGTTATTCTTCAGAAATTACCATTCAAAAAGTTTTAGATCAAACTAATATTGAAAGACAAAAAAATGGTTTAAATCCACTTAAATATAATTCTATTCTTTCCGAATCAGCCACTAAAAAAGCTCAAGATATGTTTACTAACAATTATTGGGCCCACAATTCTCCTTTAGGTAAAGTCCCTTGGGATTTTTTCAAAGAGGTTGGGTATAAATATTCCATTGCTGGTGAAAATTTAGCTCGTGATTTTTATGATACTGATTCTCTTATGAAAGCTTGGATGAATTCTCCTACTCATCGAGCAAATATTATAAATGATAGATATCAAGAGATTGGTATTGGAGTTGTTAATGGTATTTTAGGTGGAGTTAAAACCACTTTAGTAGTTCAGCATTTTGCTACTCCAGTTGATACTGTAGTTTCTAAAACCAATACCACTAAATCGGTTATTACTCCAACTCAAAATAATGAATTTGTTAATACCAAATCCATCATTGAAGAAGTCGAATCTACTATCATTCCTGAATCGGTCTTATTACCTCAAACACCAGAAGTATTATCTCAACAAAATAAATATATTAGCCCACTTTTATTAAATAAAATAATCAGTATTGCTCTTTTTGTTCTTATAATTTCAGTTTTATTTTTTGATGGATTTATCACCCTCAAAAACAACACCCATCGACTAACTGGTTCAACTGTGGGTCATATTGGATTTTTATTAGTGATTCTTCTGTTAATAATTTCTAGCCAACAAGGAGCTATATTTTAAATATGATTATTCCTCCAGAAGTCAAAAAGAAACCATTAGAATATATTTTTTTAGCCCTGTTTTTTATTATTGGTTTATTTTTTTATTTATTTACCAATATTTCTGGTTCTGGCAAAAGATTTATTGCTATTGCCATGGCTGGTGGTTATTTTTTTTGGAGTCTCTATCATCATTACAAAAGAGGGGATTTAAATTTATCAATAATTGTCGAGTATTTAGTTATTATTCTTTTTGGAATTGTTTTGCTTACTGGTTCTTTTTTCTAATCTGCTCTAATTGCCACTCTTTTATTTTTTTTGGATCTCCACTTAATAAAACTTTTGGGACTTTGTAACCCATAAATTCTTGTGGTCTAGTATATTGAGGGTATTCTATTGTTCTTGTTTTTTTACCGTCAATTTTTATTTCTGACCAACTCTCATTTTTACTAGATTGATCTTTTCCTAAGACTCCAGGTAATAATCTTGATACAGCATCTATCACCACCATGGCTGGTATTTCTCCACCAGTTAGCACATAATCACCAATCGAAATTTCTTCATCAATCATATAATCAGAAATTCTTTGATCCATCCCCTCATAATGTCCAGCTATTAAAATCAAACCATCTAATTTTGCTAATTCTTCAGCCTTTTTTTGATCAAATTTTTTTCCTCTTGCCGACATTAAAACTATTTTTTGTTTTTTTAATTTTATATTTTCTTTTTTAATTTTTTCTAAAACATTAAAAACTGGTTCAACTCTAATCAACATTCCCACATCACCTCCAAATGGTTTATCATCAACACTACCATAATTATCAATTGCAAAATCTCTTAAATTATGGATTTTAAGGTCAATTATCTTATTTTTTATTGCCCTCTTTATAATACTTTCCCCAAAAGGGGACTCAAACATTTTAGGGAATAAAGTTACTACGTCAATTTTCATATAAATATCCTTCTAGCTAAAAAATCCTCCATTCTTGTTTCTACAGTATCTTCTTCTCCTTCAGAATATTTAATATTAAATATTTCTTCTAGTTCTTTAGGGTTTAATCCTAAACCGATTCGATGTTCTTCTATTGATATTCCAACCCTATTAGGAGTAGTTAGTTGTTTAGAATAATTAACCAAGTCAGCCATTGCCAAAGCTGCTTTTAAATTAAGTCCATATGTTTGAGATGCGTGATGGAGAGTTTGGTTTATCCCTCCTTTAGAAAATATTTTTTTATTTATATCTTGTGAAGATAAATTTTCTTTTTTCATTCCGTATTTTATCATTTTCACTTTTACGCTATACTCTTCTTAATATGACATCAAAAAATAATTCAAAACCAGTTGCTGTTATTGTTATTCCTACTTACAATGAAGCCGACAATATTGGTCGTATGATTGAGTACCTTAATACCAAAACTTTTATTGACATCAAAGGCAAAAAAGAAGGACTTATAGAAGATTGGCAAATGAAAATTTTAGTAGTTGATGGCAACTCACCCGATGGTACTGGTAAAGTTGTTGAGAAAGAGGCTCAAAAATATTCTAACACTTATCTTTATACCGAAACCAGTAAAGACGGTATTGGAGCTGCTTATCTTAAGGGTTTTAAATATGCTTTAGAAGAACTTAAAGCTGACTTTATTTTTGAATTCGATGGCGATTTTCAACATCCACCAGAGACTATTCCCGTTATGTTAAAAGCCATGGAGGATGGTTATGACTATGTTATTGGTTCTCGTAAGATTAAGGGTGGCTCTAATCCCAAGGGCTGGGGATTTAAACGAGTTTTCTTTAGTGAAATTGGTGGACTAACCGCTCGTTTTATGATGTTCTTTCCTTTTAAAAACTTTTTTAAAGTTACTGATCCTACCACTGGATTAAAGGTTACTCGGGTCAAAGGTTTTATAGATAAGATGGATCTAGATTGGAAAGGAGATCGTTTGCTTACTAAAAGTTTTGGTTACAAACTTCAACTTCTTTTTGAAACCCTTAAAATGGGAGCTAAATTTAAAGAAGTTCCTCTTCAATTCCATGTTCGTAATGCCGGTGAATCAAAAATTGAAGCTAAAACAGCTAAAGATATTTTTAGAGTTGCCTTTTTACTTCGTTGGTATGATGATTTTACTCAAAAATTCCTCAAGTTTGGTACTGTTGGTTTTAGTGGTTTTTTAGTCAATGCTTTATTTTTAAATTTATTTTCTCGTGTTTTAGGTAAACCTTGGCCATGGACACTTTCTGCCGAAATTTCCATTATTACTAATTTTATATTAAATAATATTTGGACATTTAGGAGTCAAAAAATATCTGGTCAAAGCAATGTCATCAAAAAATTCTTCCAGTTTAACGCTAGCTCCGTCGGAGCCATAGTTATTCAAACTATTTTTGGTACCTTAGCTGAAATTATATTTGGACCAAATCACAAAACTCTTTATCTAGCTGTAATAATTGTCTTTTTAGTTTTACCTTACAACTGGTTTATGTATAACACCTTTATTTGGCGCAAAAACAAAAAATAATAGTTGTAGTAAAATACATTTAGTTATAAATTAATCCATTATGAAAGGTATTATTCTTGCTGGTGGCCGTGCCACTCGTCTTCGACCTCTTACTGCTATTACATCAAAACAACTTCTCCCGGTTTACAACAAACCAATGATTTATTATCCAATAGAGACTCTCATTAAAGCTGGTATTAAAGATATTTTAATTATTATCGCTCCAGATTATTCTGGTCATTTTTTAAATTTATTAGGTGATGGTAAAGAATTTAAAGCTCACTTCAGTTATGCTGTTCAAAAAGAACCAAAAGGTCTAGCCGATGCTTTTATTATCGGGCAAGATTTCATTGGTGATGACAATGTCACAATGATTTTGGGTGACAATATTTTTGATCAAGATTTTTCTAATGAAATTAAAAACTTTGAAAAAGGTGGAATGATATTTGCTAAACAAGTTCCAGACCCAGAACGTTCTGGTGTTGTTGAATTTGATAAGGATTTTAAAGTTCTTTCTATCGAAGAGAAACCAGTTCACCCAAAAAGTAATTACGTTGCTGTCGGTTTGTATACTTACGACAATCGTGTTTGTCAATTTGCTAAAGAATTAAAACCATCAGCTCGTGGTGAAATTGAAATAGTGGATCTTCATAATAGATACCTTCAGATGGGGGAGTTAAAAGTGAATGTTTTTGACAGTATGTGGGAAGATGCTGGTACTTTTAATAGCCTTTTGCGAGTTAGCAATATCATGGCTGAAAGGTATAACAAAGAACACCCAGGGACAGAATAAATGACTTTCTCTCAAAATTTTATTAAATCATCAGTTTTAGTTAAACAATTATTAGATTCATCCTCTATTAATCAAAACGATTTAGTAATTGAAATTGGTCCAGGAAATGGCATTATTACCAAAGAATTAGCTATTCGATCTAGAGAAGTGATTTCAGTTGAAAAAGATCGAAATTTAATTATCAATCTTAATAATAAATTAAATAATTTTAAAAATTTAAAAATTTATAAACAAGATTTTTTAACTTGGTCGTTACCCTATCTTTCTTTCAAAATTTTTTCTAATATTCCTTTTAATATCACTGCCCAAATTGTTGATAAATTATTAAAAAATAAAAATAAAGCTATTGAAATTTATTTTATTATGCAGCTAGAAGCGGCTGAAAAATATGTTTTAACTCCTGATTTTAATACTCAAAACTCTATTCTTCTTTCTATTTTTTATGATGCTCAGATCTTAGGCAACATTGATCGAACTGCTTTTACTCCCAAACCACAAGTTGATATTGTTTTTATCAAATTTACCCTTCTTTCAAAACCATTAATTGATCCACATTTATATACACAGTTCCGCGATTTTATTATTTTTGGTTTTAATCAATGGAAATCAAATGTATTTGAAATTTATAAAAAAGTTTTTTCCTATGATCAATTTAAAAAAATTAATCATCAATTAAAAATAAATAGTCTTAACCCTAGTCAGTTGAACATAGATCAATGGCTTAAATTATTTGATATTTATCAAAAATTTGTCAGTGAAAACAAGAAGAATTTAATTGATGGTTTTGAAAAAACCTATCTCAAAAAAATTCGAGTCAAAAATCCCTAATTTACCCCCTTTTATTTTTTAATTTTTTATTGTATCCTACGACATTAGAGAAAAAAGATTTTTTTGCATTTCTTTTTTTAATAAAATTATATTTTATTAAAATTTCTCGAACGTTAATTAATTTGAGGGGATAATTTTTTTGTTTTTCGTAGAAAGAAAGGAGATACTGATATTACTCTTTTTGGAAAACCGCGGAAAATAAAAAAAATGGTGTTATTCAAATGCATCTTGCTTGTAATATCAATTGGCAAGTGCCGGGCAAAAAAAAGAGTCTTGTAAAAAAGACTATCTTCCTTGTTGGAAGGTCATGCCTATGTGTTTATCACCACCCCTCACTCCATATACAGAGCCTAGAGCTTTAATTTTTTTGCAACAATGCATCAACAAAAAAATTAAAAATCTAGGCTCCTTTCACTTTATTGACCCTTCTCTAATTTTCTAAATTCTTCTTGATATTTGTAAGGCACTATAAATGTATATTCTTCTGCTAATCCAGATTTAATCATTTCTCTATTGACAAAAATTCCGTTTTCTAAAAAAACATATCTCAATAATCTATTATAAACATCTCGATTATTTTGGCTTTCATCACTTTTCAAAACTACTTTTTTATCTTTCAAAATTTCTTCTAATTTTTCTTTTGCTTCGATTGCTTTTAATCCCTTTGTACTACTATCAGTTAATTCTGGAGTATCAATTCCAATCAATCTTACTGATTCTATTTTATCTCCAATTTTAACTTCAATAGTATCCCCATCAACTACTCTTTTAACCTCAATTAATTGGGAATTATCAAACTTTTTAATAAATTCAGCTTTTTCAATTTGGCCAAATTTTATTACTAAAAATAAAAACAACCCCAGTCCTACTAATAGAATTAACCAAAATTTTCCTTTCACACCTTAAATTTAACATAAAAATATATTTAATTATTTTCTTTTTCATTTACTATGCTTTCCAATTTTATTACTACATATTCTGTCGTTGAAAGTCCATTATATTCTTTTTTAGGTATTAACCCAGCTGTACCTCTGGCAACCCTCGATATTGTTGATGAAGAGACTCCAATTTCTTTACTTATATAACCAAAATTAATTCCTCTGTCTTTTTTTAAATCAATCAATAATTCCCTTGCTTTAGGAGCGTTATGCTTAAAGCAATATCTTAAATCCCAGTATATCCTTTTACCACCAATAATTTGATGATACAAATCCCTATTATCTTCTACCTTATTTTCAACTGATTCTGGATTATATTTTAATAATTCACTCATATTTTACTAACTATTAATTTATTGTTGCTCCGCATGGATTCGAACCACGATTGATCGGTTCAGAGCCGACCGTCCTACCATTAGACGACAGAGCATTATTTTAAGACCGTCCTATTTACCATGCCGTAGTTTTAACGAAGGCTGGCCATTAGTCCCGATCCTCCGGATCGAGGATGCTCGATTCTCGACTTTAGTCGAAATCGGCAACGACAGAGCATCATCTTTGCGCCGTTATTATACTATTTTAGCCAAAATAATGATATAAATATGGCATGAAACCAATAGAAGAACTTATGGCTGAGTTGAAACTAACTCCTGATCAAGCCGAGGGAGTCAAAGAATATATCAATGGTCTCTTGATTGATCTTTTAGAAAGCATCAAACAAGACCACATCAAAAACTTTGACGAAACCATCAATAATCTAAAATCTAACTAATTTTGTATCTTGGTTTTTCACTTCCAATCATTGTTATTTTTCCATGTCCTGACAATACTTCTGTCTCTTCCGGCAATTTTACTAATTTTTTTAAACTAGTAAATATATTTTTAGTTGAAGCATATTTAAAATCAGTTCTTCCCCTACATCCTGCAAATAAAGTATCTCCAGAAAATAATAAATTATTTTTTTTATTATAAAAACAAACTGATCCTGGGGTGTGTCCTGGAGTAAGTATAATTTCTAATTTTTCTTCCCCTATTTCAATTTCTTTTATTTTTTCTAAGTCTTTTTCGATTTTAATTATATTTGGTGTTTCTATTTTTCTTTTCAAAAAATATTTGGCTGTTTTATCCTGTCTATCAAGTAAAAAAGTATCTTTATTATTAAGATAAATTGGTACTTTGTAAATCAATTTAAGATCTAAAGCACCCAAAGTATGGTCAAAATGACCATGAGTTAATAAAACTCCTATTAATTCAATTCCTTTACTTTGTATTTCTTCAGAAATTCCAATTCCATCATCAGCTGGGTCTATTACAACTCCCTTTTTTGTCTCTTCATCCCATACTAAATAACAATTTGTTTCCAAATCACCCAAAATTAAAGTTTCGTACTTAATCATAGGTTATAATAACTCATATATATGACCGAAAACAAACCCGTCTCTAAAAGATTATTTATTGGTAGTCTCCCTTTTCGTTTTACCGAAGGGGAACTTCTTAGTCTTTTTATTACTGAAGGAAAAATTATTTCTCTTCGCATTATGCACAATCGTTGGGGTAAAAGTCGAGGGATTGGTTATGTTGAATATGAAAATTTAGATGATGCTATTCGGGCAAAACAAAAATATCATAATTACTATATTACAGATCGAACTATTATTGTTGATTACGCTGCTCCTGATCCATTTTTGACTCCAGAGGGCCAAGCTCGTCATGAAGAAGCTATGGCTAAACACCACAAAAATCGACCTATGACTTCTAACAATTTTTTACCTCATCCTGATAGTGATTCTACTGATTATCAACAACAAAAAAGATCTTTTTCTGATAGATCTTCGTTTAATCAAAAACCTTTTAAAAAACGTGAATATAAAGGTGGTAAACCAGCTTTTAACTCTCTTGGTAAATCTTTAAATAGAAATACTACAGGCGAATATATCCCCAAATTTTTCCCTGAAATTAATCCCAATAAAAAAAGGTTTATTGCTAAGTCTGGTCAGAAACCGGAGTATAAATCTAGTTCTCCATTTCATGTTAGATCAAGTGTTTTTAAACAACGTACATTTGGTTCCAAAGTCGGCGCCAAGTTCGCCTTCAAATCGAAGAAAAAATAATCTATGAATTTTTTAGATAAAAATCCTATTATTGGGCTTTCGCCTATGGATGGAATTACTGATGAGGCTTTTCGTTTAGTTCAATGCCAAATTGCCAAACCTGATTTAATATTTACCGAATTTGTTAGTGCTGAAGGTATTAGTCGTGGTGGAATTAAACTTTACGATATTCTCTTATTTTCTCTTCAAGAAAGACCAATCATTGGCCAACTTTTCGGTAAGGATCCTGATAGTTTTTATAAATCAACCATAATTTTATGTGAATTAGGTTTTGATGGTATTGATATTAATATGGGCTGCCCCGCCAAAACTGTTACTCAACATGGGTCAGGTGCCTCCCTTATTGATAGACCAGATTTAGCTGTCCAAATCATTAAATCAGTTAAGCAGGGAATTGAGGATTGGTTTTCTGATAAAGTCAAAATTACCGATATTGGTTTAAACAAAAAAACTTTAGATGTAATAAAAAGAAACAAAAAATATTCAAATATAAAGCTCCCTTTTTTAAAGGGAGAAGTCGAGCAAAGCGAGACAGAGAGATTTAAACCAACTCTTTCAGTTAAAACTCGTCTTGGTATCGATAAATCAACCATCAATTCTTGGGCTAAACTTTTATTAGATCAAGATTTGGATTTTTTAACAATTCATGGTCGTACCTTAAAACAAGCTTATGCTGGTGTGTCTGATTGGGATGAAATTAAAAAAGTTGTCAAATTAGCTAAAAATACTAAAACTAAAATCTTTGGTAATGGCGATATTCAAAATAGAGTACAAGGGGTTGAATATTGTCAAAAATATGGTGTTGATGGAGTTTTAATTGGTCGAGCTGCTGCTGGTAATCCTTGGTGTTTTTCTAATCATTTAGCCACACCTAAGGAAAAATTTTCCGCCATGCTTCTTCATGCTCAAATTTTTAAAACAGTTTTTCCCAATCGTTGTTTTGATAGTCTTCGTAAACATTTTTTGCTTTATACCGCTGGTTTTCCTAATGCAAAATCACTCAGAATGAAACTTGTTAGATTAAACTCAGTCAAAGAACTTTTGTCCCTTGAAGACCAGTTTTTAAATTGATAAAGTTAGAAATATGGCAGATGAAAATCAAGTAAAAAATCTTCTCAACATTGAATCGCTTATCAATAATGTTAGTTCCCGTTTAAATGATTTATCCTATGAAGTTAAAGAACACAAAGCCATGCTAGACGAAATTTTAGAAAACAATACTGAATATCAAGAAATCGATAAAGAGGCCAAAAAACAAGCTAAATTAAAGACTTTAGCTCGCCAAAAAGCTCTTAATATTCCTGCTGCCAAATCAACTATTGAAAAATTAAAAGATACTCAGATTCAACTTAGAGAAGTTAAAACTGCTTTATCTGATTATTTATCTCAATATGTAACTCTTTCTGGCACTAATCAAATTGAAGGCCCTGATGGTGTTGTCCGTAAAATAATTTACACTGCTAAATTAGTTAAGAATAAAGGTTAATTTTAAAAAATATTATGACTCAAAATATTAATCAATCCGATTTTAAAAAAGAAGTTTTAGAAGTTAAAGGTAAAGTCTTAGTTGATTTTTGGGCTCCTTGGTGTGGTCCTTGTCAGATGCTGGGACCAGTTATTGAAGAAATTTCAATTGAACTTAAAGATAAAATTAAAGTTGTTAAAATTAATGTCGATGAGGCTCAAGAGATTTCTACTCAATATAATGTTTCCAGTATCCCTACCGTCATACTTTTTAAAGATGGTCAAATAGTTGACACTATTATCGGCTTTAGGCAAAAACAAGATTATATAAATGCCATTAACAAGGCATAAATAATGGATTTAAACTCTTTAAAAGAATTTTTAGTAGAAAATAATCTTCCTGATTTTCGTTATCGTCAGATTATTAAAAATTATTATTCTGGTCGTTATCTAAATTTTGATCAAATGACCGATC
The DNA here is from genome assembly GCA_028710865.1 of Candidatus Shapirobacteria bacterium. Next base: position 38,651 of record JAQTUF010000001.1, on the reverse strand, counting down.
TTTCTCTTGATTTACGCTCCAAATTATCTCAAGAATTTTCTCTTCTTTCAGTTTCTGAAAGTAAAATTATTGGTGATGATTCTACTAAAAAAGCCCTACTTAAATTATCTGATGGTCAACAAATTGAATCGGTTTTAATGAATTATGATGACTGGATTACTGCCTGTATTTCCAGTCAAGTTGGCTGTCCTCTTGCTTGCAAATTTTGTGCCACTGGTAAAATGGGATTTATCAGAAATCTAA
>JAQTUF010000001.1:30343-38308 GCA_028710865.1 Candidatus Shapirobacteria bacterium | reverse complement strand
CAAAACTTTTCCGCCGCCTGTGGCCAATTAGCTACCGATAAGCTATAATACTTTTTATGCTTATTGACGAAGTCCATATTACTATTAAAGGTGGTGATGGTGGTAGAGGTGCAGTTCACTTCTATGCCGATGCCTGGCGACCCAAGGGTGGCCCTGACGGTGGTATTGGTGGATCAGGTGGCAATGTTTATTTTGAAGCTGTCTCTGATATTAGTAAATTAGATCAATTTCGTCATGCCAAGGTCTATGCCGCTCAAAACGGTGATCGTGGTGGTATCAACAATCGTACTGGTAAAAATGGTGATGATTTAATTATTCAAGTTCCTGTTGGTACAGTTGCTAATTATGACAATGGTACCTCTGTTGAATTAACTCATGTTGGTCAAAAAATTATGATGGCTGGTGGGGGAAAAGGTGGCCGAGGTAATTTTTGTTTTAAGTCGTCTACTAATCAGACTCCTCAAGAATATGAACCAGGTATTAAAATCCAACCTAAAAAACTTTTTCTTCAATTAAAACTTATTGCTCAAGTTGGTCTTATTGGTTTACCTAATGCCGGTAAAACCAGTCTTTTAAATGAACTTACTTCTGCTAATGCCAAAGTGGCCAATTATGCTTTCACTACTCTTGAACCAAATCTTGGTGTTGCCAAAAGCGGAATAATTATTGCCGATATTCCAGGACTTATCGATGGTGCCGCTGAAGGAAAGGGTTTAGGTTTCAAATTTTTAAAACACATTGAGAGAACCAATCTTTTAATTCATTGTATTTCTGCAGAAAGTAATGACCCACTTAAAGATTATCAATCTATTCGTCAAGAATTAGACAACTATAGTTCTATATTAGCCAAAAAACCAGAAATTATTGTATTAACCAAATCAGATATTTTAAACTCCACTCAAATTGCCAAAATTAAAAAATCAATTCACGCCAAAATCGTTACCTCAATAATCGACTCTGAGAGTATCAAAAAACTAAATGATTTGATAACTAATTCCCTAGACTAAAGCTTTCTTTATTTTTTCCCAATCCTTTTTCATTAAAGTTATCATTTTAATAGCACCATCTTTAGTTTCAGTAAAATCATCTTTAAATTCTTCAACCACACCTTCCACAATTTTTATATATTTTTCCTTATCAATTTCTTTACCAGCACTTTTTACCTCAGCCACCTTATTAACTACTGTTGACTTTATTTCTTTATATTTGGCAATTGTTTTGTCAGTTGCCTTTCCAAATATTTCCTCTACTTTTTCTTTTGTATCTTTAACTGTATCGCCTACCTCTTTACTTAATTTTAATGCCATTTTTTTTAAATCTTCGCGAGTTTCCTTACCAGATTGAGGAGCCAAAAGTAATCCACCAATCGCTCCGGCGACTGCACCAATCATTGTTGCTAAAAAAAATTTACTAGATTTTGCCATATTTTTTATTTAAATTAAATTAATTAACACTTCCAGTCTAAGGTAAAATCCAACCCCTGTCAATATTAACCAATAGGTAATAAGATTAAAGGAATTTCCATTTCTTCTTTTGTTAGACCACCATGATGGCCAAAATATTTCTGTTCAAAAATATTTTTTTTATACCACCAAACAGATTCACCAGGAAAAGGTAAAACTACTAAGTTTCCCAATCTTTCCAAAAACTTTTTAGATGCTTTACTATCACCGAAAAAACCTTGATCTAATAATTCTTTTGTCTCAAAAACATCAGCTTTATTTTTCAATACATTTTTCAGATTGTCTTTAACAAGGGCTAAATATTCATTTTCGATATATAAAAACATGTCTCTTGGTCCACCAGCTGGCACCATTAATTTGTTATTTTTATTTTTTTTAATATATTTAACAATTTCTGGCCAAACTTTATTTAAATATATTGTAGTTTTTGGGTTAATTTCTATTTGTCCGTGATCGGCTGTTATCAACAATAAAGTATTTTTACTTTTACTAATACCTTTAACTAAGGTATTAATCATCTCAAATGATGTTTTTATCTCTTTTTTAAATTCTTTTGAGTTTGGTCCAAAATCATGGCCTTTTGCATCTACCCCATCTATATATAAGAAATAATAAGCTTTTTCCTCTCTTTTAATAATTTTTGAAATTTTTTTTACTGAGTCGTCCCAGTTTTTTGTAACTACAAAATTTACTCCTTTACAAGAAGATTTATTAAAAGGAGATTTCATATACATATTATTTATAAAATAATATGGTTTTATTCCTTTGTTCTTGAAACGCTTATAAAAATTATTTTTAGGAAAAATCAATCCAGGGTCTTTAATTTCTCTTTTAAGAGTATTAGTTTCTTTGTCCTCATTTTTACAGAATTTAAAAGGAATTATAATATCATCAACTTTTGGTTCAAAATATCGCCATTCATACATTCCATGTTCATTTACTGGTGTATCAGTTAGAATTGTTGTTATCTCAGCTGTTGTTGTTGATGGAAATTGAGATATTAATTTTAATATTGTTCCATTTCTTTCTGCTTTCTTTAAAAAATTAATTTCTTTTTTAAATTTTTCCCAAAAACACCATCCAAATGCATCTACTAAAATTAATACGACTTTGTCATATCTTTTACCATTCAAAACTTCATTTTCAATTTTTTTATTTTTACTCTTACCACTCAAAAAATATTCAATTGTCGGTATTATCTGATTAAAAGAATTTTCTTTATATCCAGGTTTTACCATAGTTAATTTAACTTTCTATTTGTCTTTCTGGCCAATGTTTATCAGTTTCTACTAATAAATCCAAAAATACTTTCCTTCCTGACATTAATTCTAATTCTTTTCTGGCGTTGTAACCAATCTCTTTTATTTTTTTACCTGATCTTCCAATAATCATTCTTTTATATCGATCAGCTGTAGTTAAAATTATTGCTTTAACTAAAATTAATTTCTTTTTATCTACAATTTTTTCTACTCTTACATTAATTGAATAAGGGACTTCCTCCCGTAAGAACAAATAAGCCTTTTCCCGAATAATCTCCGCTACATAATCAATCGAATTTATCCCAATTTTAGGTTTTTTTTCATCTTCAATCATTTTAATGTTATATTCCAATTCTTCATTCTTTCCTTCTGGTAATAATTCAAAAATATAATTAAGTAAACCTTTGACATGTTTTTCTTTGATAGCGCTAATAGTAATAACTTTGTCAAATTCCTCTTCTAAATAATTATATTCTGCCAGATGATCTTTTGATCCAATAGCAATATCCATTTTATTGTAAACCAATATTTTTTTAGAATTCACTTTTCTAATCAATCCAATCACTTTATTTTCTTCTTCATTTTTAGGTCGAGAAATATCTACTAAACATAAAATTACATCAGCTTGATCTATTACCTTTGGTGCTTCCTTATTGATTCTTTTACCCACCAAGTCATTAATTTTTCCAATAATTCCTGGAGTATCTAAAAAAACTATCTTTCCTCTTTCGTCACTATAAATTACTTGACTATTTTTACGGGTAGTTTGAGGTAATGGGGAAGTAATGGCTACTTTTTGAGACATAATCGCATTAAGTAATGTCGATTTACCAGTATTTGGTCGTCCCAAAATTACTACTTTACCTATTTTAGGAACTAATATATTTTTTTTTCTCACAAAAGGTATTTTACCAATTTTTGAATCAAATTATTGTAAACGATGAATTTATCGATAAAATATAGAAACTTATTAAAATTATTGACACTTAGCAAACAAAGTGTTAGACTGCTAATTATATGCCAGAAATCCAAAAAGAAGTCACTTCTCTACAACCAGTTCGAAAAATATTACCTCTTATTCCACTTCGTAATATTGTTCTTTTCCCATCAGTTGAAACTTCACTTTTTTTTGGTCGCAAAGAATCAATGAATTCACTTTTACATGGTTATGATAATACTAATAAATTAGTTATAATTGCCACTCAACAAAATCAAAAAACCGAAAGTCCTACATTAGAAGATCTTTATTCTGTTGGTGTTTTGGCTAAAATTGAACATATCCTTCAAACTGATGGCAATCTTCATGCTATCGTCAAAGGTATCTCCCGAGTTAATATTGTCAACCTTTTAAAAACCGAGCCCTTATTTTTAGCCGAGTATGTTGATCTTCCTATTATTCCTGAACCACTTACCGAAGTCCAGCGTTCTGCTGAAGCTTTATTAAGTCAACTTAAAAAAGCTTTTTTGCTTGGTCGTCAATTTGATCTACCTGCTATGATGCAGCTTTCAACTGGTGTTTCTAGTAGTGATTTAGCTGATCAAGTCGCTTTCTCTGTCGAAGCTAAAATATCTGAAAAACAATCACTTTTAGAGACTTTGATTGTTAGTCAGCGTCTCAAATCTGTCACTGAACATTTAATTCAAGAAATGAAAGTTGCTGAACTTGAGCGCTCTATTGAAGAAAAAACTCAAGAAAAATTTAACACCGGTATCAAGCGAAATGTTTTAGAAGAACGCAAACGACAAATTGAAAAAGAACTAAAAAAATTAGGGGAATCCACTGGTGGTGAATTTGATGAATTAGAAACTAAAATAAAAAAGTTAAAAATTACCAAAGATATTAAAAAGAAATTATTAAAAGAGTTAAATCGTCTCATGGAAATGGGTTCCATGGCCCCCGAATCCAGTTATATCAAAACTTATCTAGAAACTGTCATTGAATTACCTTGGGGAAAATATAATAAATCTAATGTCAGTCTTACTAAAGCTGCCAAAATTTTAGATGAAGATCATTATGGTATTAAAGATGTTAAAGAAAGAATCTTAGAATATTTAGCTGTTATCAATTTAAAAAATAAAGACAAAACTAATAAATCTGAAGATATTTCCGGTACTGCTAATATTCTCTGTTTTATTGGGCCTCCAGGTGTTGGTAAAACTTCCTTAGGTAAATCTATTGCCAAAGCACTTGGGCGAAATTTTGTTCGTGCTTCTTTAGGTGGAGTTAGAGATGAGGCTGAAATTAGAGGCCATCGAAGAACTTATGTTGGAGCTATGACTGGCCGGATTATCAAAGGCCTTAAAGATGCCAAATCTATGAACCCAGTTTTTATGTTAGATGAAGTCGATAAAATTGGAGCTGATTATCACGGCGATCCATCAGCTGCATTACTTGAAACTCTTGATCCAGAACAAAATCGAGAATTTGTTGATCATTATCTTGATTTTCCCACCGATCTTTCCAATGTTTTCTTTATTTTAACTGGAAACAATATTTCTACTATTCCAATAGCTCTTCGTGATCGTTTAGAAATTATCAATTTTTCCGGCTACACTTTGGATGAAAAATTTAACATTGCCAAAAAATATCTTATTAAAAAAGAACTTAAAGCCAATGGTTTAAAACCAAAAAATATTACCGATATTAAAGATGAAACTTTAAAGTATATTATTGAAAAATATACTCGTGAATCTGGAGTTCGTGGACTTGAAAGAACTATTGCCTCACTTTTTAGGAAAGTTGCCAAAAAAATTGTTTTAAATAAAACCAAAAAAATTAATTTAAATAATTTGACTTTAATCAAAAAACTTTTAGGTCCAGAATTTTTCTCTCCCACTCTAAAAGGTAAAAAAGATGAAATTGGTGTTTCCACTGGTTTAGCTTGGACAGCTGTTGGTGGTGATATTTTATTTATTGAAGTCAATATTATGCCGGGGAAAGGTCAACTTATTTTAACCGGTAAACTTGGTTCAGTTATGAAAGAATCATGTCAGGCTGCTCTTTCTTTTGTCCGTAGTCAGGCCAAAAAATTTGGAATCAAACAAGATTTTCACAAAATTGATATTCATATTCATGTCCCCGAAGGTGCCACTCCCAAAGATGGTCCCAGTGCTGGTGGTGCTATTACTACCGCTTTAGTTTCTGCCCTCAAAGAAGTTTCTATTCCAAAAGAAATTGGAATGACAGGAGAAATTACTTTAAGGGGTAATATTCTAGAAATTGGCGGACTAAAAGAAAAATCGATTGCCGCTCATCGCGCTGGACTAAAAACTATTTTTATTCCTGCTGACAATGCTAAAAATCTAATTGATATCCCTAAAGAAGTTAAAAAAGATATTAAATTCATCCCAGTTTCTCATTATTTCGAAATTTACAAAAAAATATTTGTTTAAAAATTAATCAATATTTTCAGAATATATTTTTTCTATTCCCATCAATTCCTTAACTTCATTATCGACATAAATAGGTATACAATTAAACGATTCTAATCCAGGAACAACTATATCAGGAGGATAAGGTCTACTACTGCTAAATCTATACCATCCTGGATTGTTTTCCCATGAAGTTGCTTTTATCATCTTTCCAAAATAATCAGTTTCATTTCCTTCAGCAAAATTATTAAAACATAACATTGCCCAACTTATTTTTTCATCAAACCGGATACAAGTAGGTCTTACTTGTAGATCCAGATCACTATTATTTTTAACAGCCTCATTAAAAACATCAATTACTGATGCTAATTTTTCTAGATTAAATCTTTGATTTTCACTTAAGTCTCCTAATTCTCTTAATAAAAAATATCTTTGCTTTCCTACTTCTTTTTTTTCTCCAATTGGCAGTTGGGGTAATAATTCTTCCGAAGTGGTATTGTATACCGGTTGATCAAAGTTATTAAAAAAATTAATGATTTTTTCTCTTAAACTCATTACTACCTATAATATCACATTTTTTCTACTGTTTTTATTCCTAAAATCCACAAACCAGTTTCTAAAATACTAGTAGTAGTTTTAGTTAAGAAGATTCTAAATGTTTCTTTCTTTTCTCCAATAATTCTATTTTTTGCATAAAATTCATTATATTTTCTAGCTATGTTTAGTAAATATTCTGCAATTACAGCTGGGGAAAAACGTGTTCCTGCCTCGACAATTTTTTCTTCAAATCGATAAAATTCTTTAATCAATGCCATTTCATTATTATTAATCTCTCCCATTATTTGATCAATATTTTTTTGTTCTTTAATTTGGGTTTTTTCCAAAACACTCTTACATCTAGCATATGTGTATTGTAAATATGGTCCAGAATCTCCATCTAGGTTCATTATTCTATCCCAATCAAAAATTACATCTTTTTTAGGCTCTGTTACTAAATCATTAAATTTAATTGCCCCAATCGCCACTGCTTTTACCATTTCTTCTTTTTCAGTTGCTGACAAATCTTTATCAATCACACTTTTATCAGCAATTTCTTTAGCTTTTTCCAGTGCCTTATTAATTACATCTGATAAATGAATCGTATCGCCTTTTCGAGTGGAAAATTTACCAGTTGGCCAACGGATTAACCCATGAGCTATATGCACCATCCCCATATCTGGCATCCAACCCATTAATTCAGCAGTTTTAAATACTTGTTTAAAATGCAATTGTTGGTCAGCTCCCACCTCATAAATTATTAAATTTGGCCTCCAAGTTTTCATTCTATATTTAATTGTCGCCATATCACGGGTAAAATATGTCGTTGTTCCATTTGATTTTTGTAACATTGCTGGTGGCATATCTGTAAACTCAATTATTACTGCTCCTTCACTTTTTTTTGTTATTCCCTTATCTATTATTTCTTTAGTTATTTCAGGTAACATTTTTTCATAGAAAGATTCTCCATGAATATTGTCAATGTGTATTTCTAATAGTTGGTAAACTCGATCAAATTCCAATAAGGAAATATCAATACATTTTTGCCAAATCTCTCGAGCCTCTTTATCCTCATTTTCAAGCTTTACAAACCAATCCCTACCTTCATCAATTAATTTTTCATCCACCTCTGATTCTTTGTGAAATTTTACATAGAGTTTTTCTAGGTCATCAATGGTTAATTTATCTAAATCTTTATCATTCCATTTTTTAATTGCTGCCACCAATTTTCCATATTGTGTTCCCCAATCTCCAATATGATTATCACCAATACAACTCCAGCCCAAAAATTTGTATATATTATAAATTGCTTGACCAATATTAGTTGATCTTAA
>JAQTUF010000001.1:0-30243 GCA_028710865.1 Candidatus Shapirobacteria bacterium | reverse complement strand
CATGGCAATATTTGTTGAATAATCCCCAAAGTTTACATCTGAGGGGTGTTCTATCTTTATTTCTTCCTCAATTATTGGTAAATTTAATTTTTCACCAGCTTCAATAATTATTTTTTTTATTTCTTCAACAATTTTCATATTAAAAAACCTTACTACCAACTGGTAAATCTTGGTCCGGAAAAAGTAAACTAACTATTTCAGTAAGCTTCCCTTGGCCGTCCGTAGCTTCAGCGGAGGAGGCAAAAATCATCGCCTGCGATTCTTCTCCCATAATTTTTCGCGGGCGTATATTAGTCACAAAAACGGTTTTTTTACCAATTAAATTGGCTGGTTTATACCATTGTTTGATTCCAGAAAACACAGTTTTAAGACTTTCTTCACCAAAATCAACCTGAAGTCTTAATAATTTTTCAGATCCTTCAACTTCTACAGCCTCTTTTATTTCCCCAATCTTAAATTCAACTTTGGCAAAATCATCATATTTTATTTGATCCATATGGGTATTTTAACAAAATTTATCTCTTTTGAGTTTAATGTTATTATTAGCTCACTATGATAAATTCCCAAACTAATCTAATCGAAAAGTTAAATAAACTCTCTCGTATTCCTAATGGTATTGTGCTTGGTGAAACTGATATTCATGGACGCAAATTTACTCCAGATGGGCATTTCTTTACCCCAGACGGTCAATTCTCACCCGAATTACAGTCTTTTATTGACAAACTTTCCGACCAATCAATCCGAGATATGATTGAAGCCGGTATCATGTATTACGATATTCGCTCTCAATTTTGGAAAGAAAATCCTGAACTTACAGTAATTTTTGCCCTAGCTTATGCTAAAAAATTAGTAGAAAAATCTGGTAAAACGGATGGAAACATTGTTTTTATTGGTGTTGATGCCTATCAGAAACATTTTGATGCTGCCCAAATTTTTGTTGATACTATTTTAAGAACTGGTATTTGCGATAACGGTGGCGGGGTTTATTTTTGGGGTGTTTTAAATGGTGGTGACATTAGAAATTATAGTCAACTTTTTCATGCTGTTAACCAAGAAGGTGGCAACTGGGTATTCTTTACTATGAGTCATCGAGTTGAAGATTTTCTCGGTTGTAAAATGGGGATGAATGCTGTTGTCTACTGTGGGTCTGAAATTCGTCATTGTGAAGGAGTTACTAGTGGAACTTTTTTCGATGCCGTCGTTGAAAAAGATTTTTCTCCTATTAAAAATTTCCAAGTCAATACCGACAACCTTATTAATATCTCATCGACTCTTAATAATAATATTCAAGTTGCCGCCGATATGGTCCGTGCCACTTCAGCTCCTCAAGATATAAATAATGAGGATTTATTTAAAGGCCTAAAAATAGGTGTTAATATGGGTGGCAGTCCTATCCTTCTAAATTTAATCCAAATTTTAAAATCTCTCGGTGCTGATGTTATCATCGATAATGAATCTCTTGATGTTGAATATTCTACTGCCAATATTGTTGATCCAAATGAGCATCACTCAGAGGCTATTGAAAAAATAAAAAATAGGGCACTAGAAACTAATCATATTTGGTTGAGTGTCGACCCAGACGGAGATCGTGGTTCTTTAGTCGATATCAATTCAAAAGGAGAGGCAGTTTCTCTAACTGGCTCTGAACTTCTACTTCTAACTATCGAAAATTTAGCCAAAAGTTATAAAGCAAAAAATATTATTCCTACTATTATTTGTGATATGCGGACTAGTGTTTCCGCTAAAGATTTGGAGAAGATATTAAACGATAAAAATTTCCCTGTTAGAGTTGTTCCTCATGAAGCCGGTTATCCTTTTTTTATGAAAGGTATGGCTTCACTTCCTGCTGATGTGGCTGTTGAAAATACTTGTCATGAATTTACTAACCCAATGACTAACCCAAATTGGGGAGCACCGGCTAATCATAGTTTCCCTGGCTATCAAGGAGGGGACAACGCAGCTCTTTATCTAATTTATATATTAGGTTGTATCAAATACGCTTGGGAAAATCGTACTCCTTGCCAACAACTCGATTGGATTAGAAATCAATATAGTCTAAAAGAAACTTTTGTTGACGAGAAAAAACCATCACTTCCAGTATTTGAAGATAAATATAAATATTTTATTGCTGACAAAATGAAACAATTAGCCAAGGATTGGTTTATTGATCCTAGTCAATATTTAATTAATTTTGGCGATCCAAAGGTTACCTTATTAAGTGGTGTTCATTTAACCAATGTTCAAACCAAAGCTATGACACTAGTTCGTTTTTCCAACACTGGTTCCAGTTTCACTATTTCAGGGGAAGCTTATTCGAGAGAAGATTTAGATGATATGTTAGGCTTAGGATTTAAACTATTAATTACAGCCGTCAAAGAATTAAATGGCAATATTACCACCAAGGAGGATCATGACCAAAATGGAACACCTAAAAATAAAGATTTTTCTTTCTTTGAAAACGATGCCTCAATATATCAAAAATACCTTTCTTAAGGCATAATTATAGGATTATTGGTGATATAATCAACTAATGTCTAAGGAAATAATTAGTATTAACCAAGCTATTAAAGATTCTGTAAATCAGGCAGAATCTAATCCTGATAAAGGATTGGAAAAAATTTTAGAATTAAGAAAAAACGTTGAGATTATTGATCCTAATGATAATCTTTCAAAGGCTGCTAGTCTATTAAATAATGATTTTATTGGAATATTTACTACTAATCATGGGAGCCCAGCGGATACCATAGCAGTTTATGTAGCTCTCAACGAAATTCAATCTAAAGTAGATCCAGAACATTTTAAAGGAATTCGTTTTATTTATGCTAAATCAATAGATACTGGTCATCAAGGGAAATTAGTCCAACGTTTTTTTGGTGGTTTTAAGGAAATACTTAAAAAACAAAAAATTTTTCCTCTTTCTGTAGTTAGAAAGAAAGATCAAGATGAATATGGTTTAACACCAGATATAGATAGTCTTAAAGAAATATTAGATATACCAAACACTGGCTTAAGTGTTTTTCTTTATCCAGAAGGAACATTGGAAGGTGGTAGAAAAAATGAGAACGGAAAATTAAAAGGACTCCAATTGGCCCAAGAAGCTAAAAGTATAAATAAAGTTTGTAAAAAATGTGCCAAACAAGGTAAAAAATTTTTTGCTCTTCCTATGGCAATTCGTTGGACTAATTTAGTCCTTGATCCAGACATCAAAGATCCAACCCCAGAATCAATTAATTATGATCAAAAATTTCAAATAATTATTGGTAATATTTTGTATAAAAAAGACCTCATAGATCAGAAAGAAGAACCTGTAGATATTATTATGAGAAGAGGTATCGCTACTTTGTTACCTAGGGAACTTAGAGGAGTATATCGATAATGTATCAACCATCTCAAAAAATTATTGACAAATATGCTGATGTATTGGTTAATTTTGCTTTAAATAGTGGTAAAGGTATCAAGCCAAATGAAGTTGTTTTTATTCAAATTCCAGAGTCAGCCAAACCTCTTTTAATTTCACTTCAACGATCAGTTTTAAAGGCTGGTGCCCATCCTATCATTCAATATCTTCCCAACGAGATGTCTCGTGACTTTTTTGAATTAGCTTCCGACAACCAACTCAAATTTTTTCCATCAGCTTTTTTGAAAGGTCGAGTCAGACAAGTAGATCATTTTTTAATGATTTTGGCGGAAACTAATTATCATGAACTTGAAGGTATTGATCCTCGGAAAATTATGGAACGGAATCAAATTTTTAAGCCTTATAAAGACTGGCGCGATAAAAAGGAAAATCAAGGCAAGCTTAGTTGGACCATTGGTATGTATGTTACCCCAGCCATGGCAAAAGAAGCTAATCTTTCCCTTAAAGAAGCTTGGGCTCAAGTAATCAAAGCCTGTTTTTTAAATTACACCGATCCTGTCAAAAAGTGGCAGCGAATTTCTCAAAAATCAAAGCAAATTATCAAAAGATTAAACCAACTAGAAATTACCAAAGTTAATATTAAATCCGAAAATACTGATCTAAATATTTCCATTGGTCAAAACCGTCAATGGCTTGGTGGAAGTGGTCAAAATATACCTAGTTTTGAAATATTTACTTCACCTGATTGGCGAGAGACTAATGGTTACATCTCTTTTGATCAACCTCTTTACCGTCATGGCAATCTTATTAAAAATATAAAATTAGTTTTTAAAAATGGAGTTGTAGTTAAATCTAGTGCGAGTTTTGGTGAAAAAGTTTTGAAAGAATTAATTAAAGTAAAAAATAGCGATAAAATAGGGGAGTTTTCTTTAACTGACAAAAGATTTTCTAAAATAACCAAATTTATGGCAGAAACTCTATACGATGAAAATTTTGGTGGCTCTTTTGGAAATACTCACATTGCTCTAGGTTCTTCATTCAAAGATACCTATACTAAAAAAACAAATAAATTAACAAATCAAGATTGGCAAAATTTAGGCTTTAATGATTCAGCAGTTCACACTGATATTATTTCTACCCAAGATCGAGTAGTTGTTGCTACCTTAAAAAATAGCAAAGAAATAATCCTTTACAAATCCGGCCAATTCCAAATTTAATTTATTCTTGAGTTTCTTCTACAGGAGTTTCAACTTCAGCTGGAATTTCAACTTCTTTTATATCAAGATCTAAAACTTCTTCAACTTTTTTAACTTTTTTAGGTCTTTTTGCTTCTTTAAGTTCTTTTTTTTCTTTTACAGTAAGTAAATCCAAAATTCTATTAAGTTTTTCATTAATTTCTTTTAAGTCATTATTTTTAGCATTTTCTTGTCTGTAATCTCGAGTATCTCCTCTATTATTATCTCTGTTTTCAAATCTTCGGCCACCATCACGGCTATCACTTTTTTCAAAACAGTTACTACAATAAACTGGTTTTTCACCACTTGGTCTAAAAGGAACTTGGCATTCAGCTCCGCATTTATCACAAATAGCACTAAACATTTGTCTATCTCCACCTCTTGATCCACCAAATCCGCCTCGGTTTCCACCAAAACCTCCTCGATCACCACTAGAATCTCGGCTACCAAAATTTTTAAATCCACGGTCATTATTGAAATTTCTCATTTTTTTATATTAAATTTACTAATTGTAAACAGAAGTATTGTATCAGTTTTTGGTTTTAATTGCTGATGACATTGTTGCCACTCCTTTATCTTGTATAAATTGGTGAATTACATCCCAATTATTTTCTCCTGCCTTTGGGGATAAAATTGCTTGACCAGTAGTTGCTCTAGCATCTTCTAAAACATTTTCATCTGTTAAAGCTATTGGAATTATTTTATACTCAACTATTTCTGGTATTTTAGCTACTAATTCATTCATTTTAGAAAAATTAATATCAGTAGTTATATGACTGGTTAAATTTTTAATTGTTGGAATTATTTTAGAAACAAACCCAATACTAATTACTTTATCCCTTATTGCAGTGACAACCAACCTTTGTCTGGCAGCTCTATTAAAATCACCTCCATCAGTCACAGAATGCCTTGATCTGGCAAATTTTAAAGCAGTTAACCCATCCATATGTTGAATTCCTTTATCAAAATGAAGGTTTTCATATCGACAAGTATATTGTTGTTCCAATTTATCGCCTGACATTGTTGCTTCCAATGACTTCATTTCTTCATCTGTTTTTCCACAAGGATCATCAATATTTGTTTCAATTGGATAAAAAGGATCATCAAAAGTTTTTTCTACTTTTATATCAAGTCCACCTAAGATGTCTATCATTTTTATAAATCCATCAAAATCAATAGCAGCAAAATAATCAATTTTAAATCCTATCACTTGTTCTACTATATATTTTGACAATTCCCCCCCACCAGCATTACCTGTAAATTCTGTCTTTTTATTTGGATATTGTTTATCGCTTAATCCAATTGGGTAAGCCGCATTAATTTTAAAACTTTTTGTTTCATCTCCATTAATTGGAATTTGTACCCACAAATCTCTTGGTATAGAAATAAGTGATATTTCTTCATTCCTTGGGTCAATTTTAGCTACCATAATCGTATCGGTTGTTGAACCACCTTCATGTATTCCCCCACCATAACCTAAAAGCAATATTGAATATGATGCCAATGGGTCAGGGGTCGGTGTAGCTGTTGGTGTTATGTTTATATTTTCACTTATTGATTTATTCTTTTTTACTACCATTCGGTTATAAGTTAGATAAAAAATTCCAAATCCAATTAATAATATTCCCAATATTCCAGCAGTAATCCACCAACTATTGATTTTTTTTTGCATGAGTCAGATTATACCAAAACAAATTATTTAAAAATCAATTAAAATGTAATTAAATTACATGAATAAACCTCTTATAGTTTTTACTTATGCTCCGGCTGGATTAGGACACATTAGAGTAGCTGATGCTCTCATGGATAGTTTACCCTCAGATATTGACTTTATTACCTTTTCCCCATCATATGAAGCTATTCAATGGATTCATCGTTTTTCCAGCCTAAATATTTTTGCTAGACATCTAATGGAATGGATTCAACGTGGCGTTCCTCAAATTATTTTTACTAGATATTATCGAAAATATCTTAAAACTCATACTGGAGATTTATTCCTCGAATTTACTTCTCTTATTAAATCTCAAAAAAATATTCCCAAAAACATTATTATTGCCTCCACTCATTTTGGTTTAACTTATCAACTTGGTAGTATCAAAGAAAAATTAGAAAAAGAATTAAATACTAAAATATATTTAGTTGCTCAAATTACTGATGATTCTCCTCAATACATTTGGTATACCGATACTGCTGATCTCATTATTGCTCCAAGTCTCAAGACAGCTCAAATACTTCAAAAATATGGTGCCAAGGAAGGTTTAAAAGAAATTCCCTTTGAAGTTCTTCCTTATCCTATTATCCCTTCATTTATTAAAACTTTGTCTCCTGAAAAATTAATGTCACGCCAAAATCAATACAATCCCAAAAATATAGAACCGATTAATATCATCATTCCTATTTCTGGTGCCGCTGTTGGAATGAATTTTTTTACCAGAATAATAGAAAAACTCCATAAATTGTCAAATAGGTTTGTTTTCTATGTTGTTTGTCGAAAAGCTCCTTTTACCCAAGATTTTATTAAAAATATTGAGAATAAAAGTTATATTAATATTTATGTTTCTGAAAGTTATCAGGAAGTTGTCCATATGTACAATCGCATCTATCAAAATAATGTAATTTCATCAGAAATTACCAAACCAAGTGAACAATCTTTTAAAGCTCTATTAAATCCAGATTCAGTCGGTGGATCATTTTTGTTTTTTGCCAATCCTGTGGGTAGACAAGAATATGATAATTTGATTTTTTTAAAAAAAAATCATCTACTTTCTCCAGATTCTAGGGGAGTTATCTTACCAAAGGGTTCGACTAATTCAGCCAAATTTATTTATAAATATTACCAAAAAGGGATTCTTTTAGATGCTTTTAAAAAATTTAAAGCAGACGAGACTAATTTAGAAACCAAGTGCACCGGCGCCATTCTATTTTGGAAAGCAGTATTGAATTATTTCAATTGATACTTTTTTTAAATTAAATATAGCCTAGGTTATTTTTGTTTTTAGCCTAGGCCATTTTTAAAATATCTATAATTTAGATTGTGCCTTTTTAAAAAGTTCTGCATCAAAAGATGCTTTTCTTTTTAAACACCATTCCGTCGGCATTGGACAGAGTCGGCAATCACATCCAAATTTATTTTTCATTTGTATTACTTTTGTTTGTCGTACCTTAATTAATATTTCAATATTTGCTACTATTAAATAGGAAGAATATGTTAAAAAAATTTATTTGTATTATTCTTATAGTTTCAATTTCTTTACTTTTCATTTTTCCTAACCTAATTTCTGCTACCCCTGGTGATGTTAATTGGGTTAAGTCTACTGGGGTTGGAACATCTGCTGGTTCATATTTTTATGGCGTTACCAGTGATAATAATGATAATATCTATACTGTTGGTCAAATTTCTAGTACAAAATCTTTCGTTTTCGGTAACCAAACTATCAATGGGGGAGGTAGTGGTAATAATGCTGTCATTGTTAAATATAATAGTTCAGGTGATGTTAGTTGGGCTAAATCTACTGGTGTTGGGACAGGTGCTTATTCTATCTTTAACGATGTTGCTGTTGATAGTAATGATAATATTTATGCCGTTGGTGAAATTGGGGGCACACTGGCTCCCATAACTTTCGATGACCAAGCCATTCTTGGTGGATACGTTGATCAAAATACTGTTATCGTTAAATATAATAGTTCTGGTAATGTTCAGTGGGCTAAATCCACTAGTTCTGGAGCATCTAATAATTCAAAATTTCGTGGTGTTGCTGTTGATAGTAACGATAATATTTATGCCGTTGGGATGATATATGGTGGAGCTTCTTTCACTTTTGGTGACCAAACTGTCAATGGTAGTAATGTTACTTATAATCCTATTATTGTTAAATATAATAGTTCTGGTGCGGTTCAATGGGCTAGATCTGTTACTCAAGGTCCTAATAACTCATATTTTAATAGTGTCACTATCGATCGTAGTGGCAATATTTATGCTGTTGGTAACATTTATAGTACAAGTACTTTCACTTTTGGTAACCAAACCGTTAATGGTGGATATAATAGTGGTTATAATGGTGTTGTAGTTAAATATAATAGTTCCGGTGAAGTTCAATGGGCTAAATCTACTGCTACTGGAACTTCTATTACTTCGTACTTTTATGGGGCTGCTACTAATAATGATGGTAATATTTATGTTGTCGGTCAGACATTTGGAGGAACAAAACCCGTTATTTTTGGTGATGAAACTGTTACTGGTGGATACAATGGTTCTGATTATAATCCTATCATTGTTGAATATAATAGTGTTGGTAAAGTCGCATGGGTTAAATCGACTGGTGTCGGGTCGTCTAGCCCTTCATATTTTGCCGATGTTTTTACCGATAGTAAAGGTAATCCTTATGCTGTTGGTTATATATATAATACAAATCCTATTACTTTCGGTGATCAAAGTGTTAATGGAGGATACAGTCAATATAATTCTCTTATTGTTAAATATAATATGTCTGGTGAAGCTCAGTGGGCTAAATCTGTTAGTTCTGGAGCCCCTGATAGGTCATATTTTTACGACGTTACACTTGATAGTGATAATAATATTTACCCTGTTGGTTATATCACTGGTAAAAACCCCTACACTTTTAGTAGTCAAAGCATTAATGGGGGATATAATGCCCAAAACGCTACTATTGTTCAATATAAACATTGGGATTTTACTCCTCCCAGATTTAGTAAAATCAGTGGTACTCTTAGTAATACTACAGCCACGATTAATTGGACTACCGATGAAGAAGCTTCCAGCCAAATTGAATATGGAATAACTAGTGATTATGGTTCAACCACTCCTGAGACAGACACTAGTTCTAGAGTTATTAATCACCAAGTAAATTTAAATAATTTAAATTCTTGTACTAAATATTATTACAAAGTAATTTCTGAAGATGCTAGTAATAATAATGGTAATTCTGAAAATTCTTTTTACACTACCGGTTGTGAAGTTTCTACAATCACTAATGGCTCGTCTAGTAAAGTTACTACTAATGGTGGATCAGTTAATTTAAATACTAATAGAGGTAAGGCTACTATTACTGCTCCTAAATCCTATTATTCTGAAGATCTTTCAGTTCAAATTAATAAATTAGATACAAAAGAAATCCCAACTGTTCCGTCAAAAAAAACTTTAATTGACGACAATTTTTTTGAATTTTCAGCCATCGATACTAATGGTACTAAAGTAGCTACTTTTGATTCTTCAGTTACTCTTGTTATCGACTATGGTAGTGATGTTGAGGCAGCTTATTCGGAAGAAAGTTTAGATCTCTACAAATATGTCAACGGTTCTTGGGTAGCTAAAAATTGTATTGTTGATACTGAAGCAAATACTTTAACTTGTATTCTTCCCAGTTTTTCTACTTATTCAATTTTTGGAGAAGAAACTTCCTTTGGTTACAGTGCTCCAGCTTGTACCGATTCCAAGCCGGTCTTAACTCCTGATCTTTTTCAAATCAATGCAAAATCAAATACTGCCAAGCTTTTTTTTACTCCCAGTGATTTTAATCAATACTATGTGTCTTTTTCTATTAACCCCAACGCTGAAGAAAATGGAGAACTAGTTACTCTTACAAAAGAATGGATTCAATCTCACACCATCTATTTTCTAAAACCTTACACTACTTACTACATTAAAGTTCGTGGTCAAAACGGATGTATGCCAGGAGATTGGAGTAATATAATTAAATTCACAACAGATAATTCTACTTATTATAAGTATTTTCCTAAATCAATTTACCCAATTAAAACTATCCTTACTTCAAAAACTCCAACACCCACTCCAACTACTACTCTTAAAATTACTTCTACACCTGAGCCGACTGAAACTCCCAAAAGTCCTGAAATCAATTCCCGACCACCACAACATTGCTTTCTTTGGTGGTGTTGGTAAATAATAAATATATTTCATTGATAGTGGATTGTGAGCTGAGTGTTCCAAATTTCGAACACTTGATTGAATATTTGACCAAGATAAAAGAAGTTTTTGAAAGGTTTAATATTTCAATCTCAAACTAATATGTTATTCCAACTTTAATGCTTCTTTTATTTCCGCAGTTTCTTCCAAATCATCTATTTTTTGTTGTTCAATATTGAAAGTTTCTTCTTTACTTTTTTTTGACCTTTCATCATCTAAAACATTAATTACCTTACCATCCTCATCTTTAGAATAAATAGCAGTGACATTCTCTTCTTTTACTACTCCTTGGTTTGCCACATCAAAAGGAGCTTCAATTACAAAACCACCATTCTGTACATTATGAAATTTTCCCTCCACACCACGACTCCAGTAAACATTTTCACCCCACCTATTTTTCTCAACTAAACCAGCTGATTGTTTATTCCTTACATAACCACAATTAAATAGATCATCAATAGCTGCCCTACCAAAAACACTCCTATAAACTTTATCTGGAGAAGTCGGTAAATCTTTCCCTATACTAATTTGCAAATTACCAATATTATTAGGACTTCTCTCTGCTGATTTAATTTCGCGAACAACTGGTTTAACTGTCTCACTAATTTCACTCATAAAATATGATAGCAAAATTTTGTGAGCCAACGGGGTCTGGAACCCTTCTGTCCTTATAACACCCACTTATTAACTGTCTCATTCTATCAAAGATTTGAAGCTAAATGAGACAAATGAGACACTATAAAAAGAGAATCTATCTATCAGACAATCCTTCCAAAAATGAAACTACATTTTCTCCTAAAACTTTAGTGGCATAGCCACCTTCCTGCACTACTAATGTTGGAATTTCCAGATTCCTGATTTGTAAACCAAGTTTTTTGTAATACAAAGTATTTAGATTAAAAGCACCAACAGGATCAGATTTGTGTGTATCAAACCCTGCTGAAACTAATAAAAAATCTGGTTGAAAATTATTTATAATTTTCAATGCTTTTTTTGTGGTCTCATTATAAAGTTCAACATCAGTTCCAACTGGAAGGGGGAAATTAAAATTAAACCCAACACCTTTATCTTTACCATATTCATCAGAATAACCGGTAAAATGTGGAAATTTATATTTAGGATCTGCATTAATATTCACTACTAAAATGTCCGGTCTATCATAAAAAATATCTTGCGTTCCATTGCCATGGTGCACATCAATATCAAAAATAGCAATTTTATTAGCTCCTTGATCTTTTAAATATTGGGCAGCAATAGCCACATTATTCAAATAACACATACCTCCCGCCATTGCTTTTTCTGCATGATGACCAGATGGTCGACTTAAAGCATAAACTAGTTTTTCGCCGCCATTCAAAAGAATTGCCCCTGCAACTGCTACTCCAGCTGAATCCAATGCCACCCTATGGGTTTCTTTCATAATTGGAGTATAGGTATCAAAAATATATAAACCTCGACGAGATATTGCATTTGACGCTTTAGATATTTCATTGTATGGATGAACAGATGGATAAATAGCAGCATCTGGGTTATTATCCCTAATACAAATCTTTTCAGCTAAATCAGCAGTTTCCTTTAAAAAATTTATATATTCAAGATCATGAACACGATTTACAAATGGTAAAGAATTATTCACTGTTGAAATTTGGATATCAGCTATTTTTGATGTTTGCAAAGATTCGATAATTTGATCAGTTCGGGTATATATATCAGGATGTGGCCTTTTTTCACAATTAAATACTTCAAACTGGGGTCTATGTTCATTGGAAGAAGGATTATAAAAAACAGGTATTTCTTTTGACATTTTTTAAAAAATACAAAGACTAAACAAATTTACCCATATGATAGCACAAAAATTATTTTTATAAACATTTTTGATTATTAGAGTAATTAGACTTAAAAAAATAATATACCTTATAACATAAGATATTGAACAATTACTCTAAAATGGTAGAATATCAAACTATGGGAAAAGAATTTGGAAAAGAGATGTTACCAAATATCGGCGCTGAAGTCGTCGATTTAAGTGGGGCAAGTTTTGTCTCTTACGAAAAAGTTTTGTTCTATGACGCTAGTTTTAAAGTTCATAAAGGCGAAGTAGTTTCTGTTGTTGGAGAAAGTGGTAGTGGTAAAAGTGTGTTACTTCAAATAATTGCTGGCAGACTTAAACTTGATGAAGGCAGTGTTACTAGTGGTGGTAACACTGAAATCAGTTATGTTCCTCAAAATATAGAAGAGATAGATGTTGATAAAAATACTTCCATCAGAGAATATTATTATTCGGCTCGAGATCTTGTCAATATAAACAGAAAGAAAGAAGAATTAGAGATTAAAATGGCCAACGGCGATTGCGATCATCAAACATTAGATAACTATGGTTCAGTTTTAAATGAATTTGAGCACAGAGGTGGTTATACTGCTGATTTTGAGATCGAAAAAATTTTAGAAGGGATGAGGATCTCTCAACGTTATTCAGGACATATTAATTTAGACACTAAAATAGGAGAAATTAGTAGTGGTCAACATACCAGATTATTAATAGGTAGAGCTCTCTTTTCTTCTGCAGATTTACTCGTTTTAGATGATCCAACTAGCCATTTAGATAGTTTTTCAGTTGATTGGCTAGCCGAATTTTTAAAAAAAAGGGATCAAGGAATATTAATTGCTACCCAAAATATTGAATTTGCAGAAAAATGTGCCAATCGAATTGTAGAAATAACAAATTTTGGCCGTGTTATGACTTTTAAAGGCAAATACTCTGAATATGTTATTAAGAGAGATGTTTTACTTGAATCAGAAAAAAGAGCTGCTGCTGCTATTGTCGATAAATATCAAAAACTTGAAGCTACTTACCTTAAATTCAAAAATGCTGGTTACTTTAAAAGAAGTAAAGATTTTGCCCAAGTTGGTAATGCTATGGAAAGTCGTCTTGATCGTATGAAAAAAGATCTAAATGATATGCCTGGCACTAGAGAAGTTTTTAGAAAAGAAAAAATTAAAGAACAATCATTTGAACCAAGTCATGAAAACATTAATCCTTCTATTCGTATAAAAGGGATTAAAAAAAGTTATGATAATAAACATATTGTTCTTGATTTAAAAAATCTTGATACTATTATCAAACGTGGACAAATAATGGCTTTAACCGGCGAGAATGGATCTGGTAAGAGTACTTTAATGAGAATTATTAATGATACTGCAAACGAAAAAATGGAATTTATACCAGATAAGGGAGAGATCATTATAGAAGATGGTTTAACAGTCGGTTATATAGCTCCGGATCGATTGGATATACCTCAAAAAGGTAATGTTTTCCAATTAGTATTAGAATCTCTCCCTGTAAAAAATGAAGCTCAAGCCACAGGAATTTTGACATTCTTCGGATTTAGTCATCAAAATTTGAGAAATAGAACAATTGAAACCATCAGTAGCGGCGAAAAAAAACAATTAGCTTTAGCTAAAATTATGGCTCAACACCCAGATATTTTACTACTCGACGAACCTGTTGATAATTTAAAATCAGATATTGCGGAAAGATTAACCAAAGCTATAAAAGAATATAAAGGTACCACTATTGTGATTTCTCATGATAAAGAATTTATCTCTAACCTTGATGTTAATGTAATTCTAAATTTACCAAGTGGCGATGTTTCAATAATTAAGGTAAAGTAATCAACAAATCGATTTATTCTATTTTCAAAAAGTGTGGTATATTACTTGTAATTAATGCTATTTTGAAAATGAAACCATATTTTTATATCAATGGTATAAAAGAACTTGCAGATGAATTGAATGGTGACGAAAATATTTATTTGGGTATTAGACCTTATGGATTTCATGCTGGTAATATGAGTACTTTGGTTGTTTATCCTTTATTACTTTGTAAAGAATTAAGCAAATTAGGTAAAGTCCCTAGATTTAATTTTTATGTATTTATAAATGATTGGGAACAGCAAAAATTAGATGGGGTAGATCCAAAAATATATCCTTTTAATATTTTGCCAAAATATACAACTTGGCAATTTATGCCCGATCCTATTGATGAAAAATTCTCGATTGTAGATTTCTGGGAACCAACTATATTGAATAATATTAATTTTATTAATCATTATTTTCCATTTACCAAAGTCACAGCGGTCAGAAATTCTGCCATGAAAGAAATCCCTATTATGAAAAAATGTCTTATTCAGACCATTAAACATCCTGAAGTTATTTTAAAAATTTTAAAAGACAATAGTACTCAAAAAACACTAGATACTGCAATTTACGCCTCTGCAGTTTGTCCAAAATGTCACGCTGCTCGAGGCAACAGTAAGGTGTTGTCGAAAAATATTATTTTACATAATTGCACTAATTGTCATACTAAAACTAAAGATAAATATGAAAATTTTGAATATTGGTTTTATCATAAACCATTAGCTTTACCCAGAATTGCAGCATTTAAAATAGACTTATGTATTACTGGGGCTGATCATTATCAAGAAGGTGATTTCATAGTCAGACAAAAACTAATGGAAGTATATAATATTAAAAATATATGTCCAAAAACTTTGTATGCACCGACAATTTTTGGTAAAAATGATCTTGTTATGGGAAAAAGCAAAGGTAATGCAGAAAATATTGGATTAGATAAATTAATTCAGCTAATTCAAAAAAACCCAGAAAGCGATACCATTAAAATCCCAGACATTATTTAAAATATTCATTTGTATTTTATTAATTGTCTGATTAATGGTTCACATAGATTATTCATATATTTATCTCTCTCATTTTTTGACATCTCATTAAACGTCAACCCTTTCTCCATTGGCCCAACAAAATTATTCAATAAATTAGATTCTATATTTTTTTTACATATTCCTTTTGTTTTGACTATTAAAGGCACAACTACTTTACTTATTTTTATTTGATTGTTTATTACTATGCCATAGTTTTTAATTAATCGTCCTGTAATAATATTATTTTTTCTCAAATAGTTTATCCAATCCTCATATAAATTATTTCCATTTTTAAAGAAATCATTTACTTTCAAAATCAAAATATATTTTCCTTTAACCTTTAATTCCAGTACATCATCCTCAGATATAATATCTTTCTCTAAGATTTTGTGGTAATAATTTAATTTAATCTTAAGGTTGTCTTCTTGTTTTAAACCATTTTCTTGTGGTGATTTAATGTTTAAATCTGAAACGTCCGTCAGAAATATATTAGGAAAGTTTTTACTAAATATTTTCTTTAACCTTCTTATTTTATTAATGTTTTTTGTAGCTAAAACCAATTCCATAAAGCTATCCTATCACACACGATTATTAATTCGGTATAAATTATTATACTTCTCAATATTTAGATAGTAGTCAAACTGGTCAATTAATTGATAATAAATTATTTTTTCTCTATCCACTTTAAGTAACGGATCATAGTATTTGTAAAATACATCAATCCACTCACTGCCAAAGTTTCTTTTAATACTTCCCTCAATTGAAGACAAATCTTTATATTTATCTCCTGGTCCACATTCTCCTAGATCAATAAACCCAAAATTTTCACCGTCTAAAAGCAAGTTTGGAAGACAATAATCACCATGAGTCATAGAATCTTTGTAATGATTTCGTTTTAAACGACATAAATATTTAAATACTTGTGTTGGCGATTTACCCTCATTATTTTTCATAAAATCTTCGACGTTTATTACATCTAAAGAAATATATTCCTCAATTTCATTCAAATCTTTTTCAATTGTAGTTAAATGATCTGCATTATCTTTATTAATTTGATGAAATTTTCTCAAAGCCTCAGCAGTTTTTTGTAAGATTGTTTCTTTATTTAAAATATCTTTTAATTTTTGTGACGGTATTCCCTGAACACTAGTCATTTGAAGATTGGCGATACTATTTTGATAATTAAAATCAATAATTTTAGGAATACTTATCTTTTTATCTGACAAATATTTCAAAGCTAAAAACTCTTGTTCCAATGCTTTCGCTGCCAATCCGTGTCCTTTCTTTAAAAAAAATGTCTGTCCCTGTTTATTCTGGTATTTAACGATTTCATTACCAAGCCTTCCAGTAATCATTTCAACTATTTTGTAATCATTAAAATTTTTAATCATATCAATCTGCCATCGATGTTAATCGATTTATTTATTAAATTATATAAATTCTTTTCATCTGTGCTCCAATGTACAAATCCATATGGCGTTATTTTTGCATTAAAACCATCAAAAAAATAATCAATTTTTTGAATTACTGATCCCTCAAAATCAAAATATTTTAAATGTTTCTCTTCAAATGTCCATTTAGAAGCTTCAAATATTAAATTACTAATTGTTCCTCTTGGAGTATTTTGTAATTGCCACGAATGCATTAAATACGAAGTTCTATCATCAAATGACATTAATACTCCAGCACAAATTTTTTGTTTATTTTTTGCCGAAATAATTATTGCTTTATTTTGATTAATTAAATCAATCGCCAATTGTTTTCTTTGTTCCTTTTCTTCGTCAGAACCCTTAATTGCTATATCAAAATTAAAATTATCCAGATTATCATCAATTAATATTTTTACAGACTTTTGCGAGCTTCTAATATGGTTCCTTAATCGACTGTTAATTCTCTTTAAATCAATTACTTCAGTCAAAACATGATTGTGTCGCCATTCCACCAAAGCACCTCTAGCTTGAATTGGGGAAAAATCAAAAAAATCCATATCAAATGGCAAATAAATAGAATTAAAAACTTGTGTTGCATATTTAATAAATACATCCACAATTTCTCTTCTTTTTAAATTATCTTTTTCTAAAATATATGGTGAAGAATATGGCAAAAACCTAAAATTTCTTTTTGCTATTTTTATTCCATTATTTTGGATAAATGGAATTACCCATACACCCCTAATTTCTGTTCCTTCATTTACCACCAAAATCAATTTGTTTTTATAGCAGCTGATTATCTTAGGATCAGCCCACAATGGGATATTTTTAAATAAATGAGCAGTATCGGTATATTCATTCAATGATACTTCTTTTATTGAAAGACTCATACATTAATTAACTGATAATTTTTATTTTTTTAATTGACGAATTTCTTTAATAATTCTATTTAAATGTTTTTGTTCAAGCGTTGGCGGTATCGAGACAGAAACCAATCTCTCTGAAATATCTTCAGCTACTACACATTTATTTTTACCTAAATCCTCAGGTCTCAATTTTATTTTTTTAAAAACACCATGAATATAATATGGTCTATCCCACAGTCTTCTGATTTCTATATTTTTTCCTCTGGCGTTAGCTATTGCCAAATCCGCAGTTTCTTTATTTTTAAGTAAAAATAGAATGTTCATGCCAGTTTCTCCTTTTATGTCTGGACTATTTATTAAGTTGTCAATTTTCCCAATATGTTTCATAATATACATTCTATTTTTGTGTTGTAATCTTAAAATGGATTTAATATTTTTTATTTGAATTTTAACAATTGCTGCCTGTAAATTATTCATTCGACTGTTCTCTCCAATTGTTGCCATTTCATCATCCCAAGTCATAGTTTCCCTTACCATACCGTGATCAGAATATATTTTTGCCTGTTTATAAATCTTTTCATTATTGGTTACTAGCATTCCTCCTTCACCAGCTGATATTTGTTTATACTGTTGAAAACTGTATACACCAACATCACCAATTGTACCTGAAAATTTATCAAGGTATTTTGATGCAAACGCCTGACAGGCATCTTCAACTACCATAATTTTATTTTTTTTAGCCAGTTTTATAATCTGAGTTAAATCAAAAGTTCTTCCTTGTATATGAACTGGAACAATTACTTTACACCCCTTGGCTATTTCTGTTTTTAAGTCATCAATATTCATACAATTGTTAAAATCAAAATCTATTGGAATTGGTATGGCTCCCAGGCTAATAACCACTGCTGCTGTTGCTATAAAAGTAAACGAACTTATCAAAACTCTATCACCTGGTTTGACTCCGACAGCAAATAATGCAGTCTTTAGTGCACTAGTTCCACTATTCAAACCTAATGCAAAATTTATATCTAAATATTTCTTTACACAGTTCTCTAATTTATCAGTAATAGAAATTTTACGCGAAGAATATCTAAATATTTTCTTTGTCTGTAGAATTTTTTTTATTTCCTCAATTTTTTCTTCGTTATATAGTAAGCCACCGTATTCATTTGGATTTATTTTTTTAAAAGTTTTCATTGTAATAATTTAATAAATTTTTTAATTTTCTTTAAAGAATTATTATTAGTTTTTATAAGAAAATGATATAAGTTTTTATCTATATTACCCATATTTATTGCAAAACCGTTAATAGCTAATGGTGTTTTATCCAATGATATTTTATATGGAATTTCATAATCAATTTGACATTCATCAGCCACCATTTTTATTTTTTTATAAACACTTTTTTCATTAGTCCAAATAGGGAATCTATGCCATGTTGGATAATCATTTAAGTCAGGTTGCCAAAAGTTTATTTTTTTACAATCTAAATTCTTTAATAAAAATGTTGCAATCAATTGTTGGTGTTTAGTGATTTTATCGGCCGTTTTTATCAATTCTTTAATATTAATATTAAATGTTTTTGGTAGGGTATATGGCAAAAGAGGAATACTAGACAATCTAGAACTTTTATTATAACCATCAATTAGTTTCATAAAATTTTTGGTATTGCAAAAAATAGCTCCACCAATACCAAAACTCAATGGTTTAGATAATCCAAAAGAGGTAACAACATAATCACTATATTTTCCAATTTTATTTCCTTTTGAACTGATCTTCCAGGCTTGTGAAGCATCTTCAATTATTATAATTTTTTCACCAACAATTTTTTTTATACTTTTTATATCCACTGGTAATCCTAAATTGTGAACCAAAAACAACGCTTTAATTGGAAATTTTTCTAAAGCTTTGGAAATTTCTTTTTCTGTTATGATCCACCCATTTATTGGGGTAACTATTATCGGTATTGCCTTAAGTCTAATAATACATAGCAAAATTCTATAACAGACATTATTTTGAATTAACACATAATCACCTTCATTAATTCCAGAACAATGTAGCGCCGTTTCAACCGCCATTGTTCCAGAATAAACAAATTCACCATATTTTTTACCAAAAAAGGAAGCTAAATATGTTTTTTGAGAATCTTTATTAATTTTTAATTTGGATATTCTTGTCATATCAAAAAGAAAAAATTTCATCATCAATAATTTCTGGATTTTCTGCTAAAAAAGCGTTTATAGGTTCACATCCTTTACACACTTTTGGTCCATTTATTCTTAAATAATCTATCATCTTAGTAATTTTATTTCCGGTTAAATCAGAAAGTTCAAAATGGGTGTCAAAATCAACATCAGACAATCTCCATGATGCACAATTACAAGGAGATAATTTATCGATTGATGGCACATAAAATCTAACCAGACCAACTAATTTGCATTCTGCTTTAGGTGTTGAGCTGATCCCTGTATTGAGATATTTTTCAACATCTTTTTTGCTTCGTCCTGCCCATTTTTTTGAATAACCTAAAAGCTTAGGCCTTGATATATTTTTAATATTTTTTTGAAATCTACTATAAATCTTCAAAAATTCTTTTTTTTCAACTTTTTCCCAAATATTTTCCTTACTTTTTATTGGAATAATTGACCATTGATCTACATCTAAATCAATTAGTAATTTTAGTATATTTTCAAGATCGTTAATATTTAATGGACTTACTACAGTATTTATTCTAATTAAAAAATTATTTTGGATAGATTTAATTTTTTTAATGCTGCCAGTTAAATTATCAAAAGCTCCTGGCAGATTTCTTAAATTATCATGAAGCTCCGCTTTACTGCCATCCAGACTTAACACCAATTGATCAAGACCATTACTTATTAAATTTTCATATTTTTCTGGTAGTAAAAATCCATTACTTATTATTGATGTTTTAATATTTTTTTCTTTAAATAATTGAACAAAATCCACGATATTTGGATGTAATAATGGTTCTCCGCCAGTGAACCTCACCATTTTAATTCCCGCTTCATAGGCTTTATCAACGATATCTTTAAATTGTTCTAATGTCACATAAAATTGTTTTTTTGATTGTGCAAATCCACACATAAAACAACTAGCATTACAATTTTCAGTAATCCTAATAAATAATATCAATGGTTTATTCTTACTCATTTTTTATAAATAAATTTTTTAAACTTTTTTGTTTTATATAATTATCATAAATTTTTTTATCATAATCAGTTCTTTCTTTTTTAATCATATTTATTAAATAATTTGATTTTGATAAACAAAAATCGCATCGCGAAAGTCGATTCGTTTCCACCATATTTTTTAGAGAATCTGGACTTCCATATAAATCAATATAATTTAAATGAGTATTCAAATATTTATGAAACAAATCAATTGTTATTAAGTAAAAACCAGGAGAGTATTTTTTGTAATTTTCATCAAAAGACCATTTTATTGTATAAAGTATACCGTTGTTTAATGAATCAATTCGAAACGCCACTGGCTGATTAGTTTTTCTATCGAAACAAACAGATATATCAGCCAATCCATTTTTTATGATATTGACATAGTATTTATACTGATCTCCCCTAGAGATCATGTCTTGACCATATAGTTTCTTCCAAGAATTATTTTCAACTGTTCTAATGATATTTTCAACTTCATTTATCTTAATAGGCCTAATATAGAGGTATTTTTCAAACTTATTTTTTTGTTTCTCTGCCCGACTGCCGTAGTGTTCTTTAACCTTATCCCAAATTACTGTTCCAGAAAAATTTTTTTTAATTATTGGTGATGGTAATCGAGGCCAAGTTGAAATACCAGATAAGCTTTTTAATTTTAAATATATTTTATCTTTTCTGTAAACTAATGGAAAATATAAAGCGTCTACTTTTAGTCCATTAAATATTTTATTTACGAAATTTTCTAAACCTTTTACAGAAACATTATTTTTGGCCAAAATAGGGTAACCGGCCAAAGAGCACAACCAAACCTTTTCAGATTTTTTTTCAAAAGCTGATATTAAATTCAAACTATCATCAATAAATACAACAAAATTATCTTTTTTATTTGATCTAAACTTAGCTTCCAAACTTAGATAATTTTGCAAAAAAATCTTTCCATTAAGACTAAACAAAGAGTCGATAAATTTTCTACTTCTTTTAAGTTTATTTAAACTATCTATGATAGTAAACATTCTGCGGTATTATGAGCCAATATTTGGTATTAGTCAAGCCTATCTTGTGGTATTATATATTCATAATATGCAAAAAAACAAAACAGTAATTTTTGTATCAAACCCTTTTGGACTAGGTCCGACAGGGAAAACCGTAGCTTTAATAGAAGAATTGTATAGCTTATGGAAGGGTAAAATAGTCTATGCTGCCAGTTCAATGTGTCAAGAAACCATTCCAGAACACATAAAAAATAAAATAATAATCGAAAATATTGATGAAAGGAATGAGGAAGAACTTCGTTCAGTTTTTAATAAATATCAAAATCCGTTAGTTATATGTACCCTTAATAGATTAGCTATTAAAACGGCAAAATCGTTAGGACTAAAAGCATTTTTTATTGACAGTTTAGCTTGGCTTTGGAAAGAAATTCCTGAGGAATATTTAATGGCAGATACTTATTATTGTTTTAATATTTTTGATATAAAAAATAAATTACCTAAGAGAGATAATATTAAAGTAATTTCGCCTGTTTTTGGTATTTTGCCAAAATTTAAAACTGTAAAAAAACCATTTACATTAATACACATTGGCGGATTTAAAAATCCATTTCAAGATAAAATGTCTTTTGCCTATTTAAACCTATTAATAGACACTTTACTTGATTTTAAGCCGATAGAAGAAATAGAAGTAGTAGGGGGTGGTGACGCAGTTAATTACATAAAAAGTAAAATTAAAAATGAAAAATTTATTTTTAATACTCTAGGTAGAGATGAATTTCTTCATCATCTTAATGACTCTTCTCATTTTATTACCACTTCAGGTTTAACAGCCACTCTTGAAGCTTTTGCTCTTAGAACTCCAACATCTTTTATCCCTCCAACAAATCTAAGTCAATATCAAATATTAAGATTATTAGATAAAGCTGATTGTGCTGAATCTAAAATTGAGTGGAAAGACGTTTTGAATTACGATGTCGATTTTGAAAATTTATCAGAAAAAGAGGCAATACCAAAATTTCATCAAGTAGCTCAAGATTGTTATGATAATCCGGAATTTCACCAAAATTTTATTAAAAATCTAAAAAACATTTTAAGTCTAATACCTTCAAATGAAAAGCAAACTAAGTTCATAAAATCTGCAGGTACAAATGGTTCAGAAATAATTCTTCAAGATATATTGAAAAACCTAGTTACTCTATAAAAAGACTATTAACGACATTGCAAGCTTCTTCCAATGTTTTTACTCGAATGTGGGAATGATAATTTAGCCAATAATCTTCCAAATGACCCTCTCCAAAAACTATAACTATTTTATTAAGTGAATGAGCCATAAAAACTTCCATTGCTGTGCCTATCATGCTTGCATTTGGATTAATATCATTAACAATTACAATATCTGCTCTCATAATATCATTTTTATCTCTAATTACTGCTCCTTTTGGATCGGTAAAGGTTTCCTTTTCTTCTCTACCTCTATAAGCATGGAGAACTTTAAATTGTGGTTCTAATCCTTTTTTAATCTCATTTCTCCAAGCTAAACCTTCAGAACGTGAAATACCTCTCATCGGTCCAGACAAAAATACGATTCGAGTATTGTTTTTCATATTTGATGTATTTTAACACTAAATAGTTAATTTATTTTTAATAATATTATCTGGTAAAAAGAAAGTTTGATCTACATTTAATTCATCAATAAATTCTTGGTTATGAGAAACAATTAAAAGAGCACCTTTATAAGATTTGATAGCATCTAGTATCAATCTTTGTGAAAGATAGTCTAAATAAGTTGTTGGTTCATCAAGAACTAAAAAATTAAAATTTTGAGCCAGAAGGCGAGCGATAGATAATCGAGTTTTTTCTCCGCCAGATAAAACAGATACTTTTTGGAAAATTTTATCCCCAACAAAAAGCATCTTACCAAGTAATGATCTTATTTGTCCTTCATTCAAGCCACTTTCCAATTTTTTAATAGTTTCAAATAAATTTATCTCCATATCTAAATCCGATAATTCCTGACAATAATATCCCCATTTTAGTTTAGAATCCCTAACAACCTCGCCGGAATCAGGCAATATATTGCCTAATAAAATTTTAATCAACGTTGATTTTCCTGCACCATTTGGACCAAGTAAGGCAGTTTTCTCTCCTCTTTTAATAGTCAAATTAACTTGGTTTAAAACTTTTTTTTGTCCAAAAGATTTAGAAATATTTTTTGTAAAAATTGGTATTTCACCCACCCAAATAGGCTCTGGTAAAATTAATTTTATTTTTTTTGCTTCTGGCGGTAGAACTGGCATATTCTCTTCAGCTTTTTCAATTCTCCTTTGTAGATTTAATTTAACTTTCACTCCTTTTTTAGATTTAAAATGAGAAATCTTTAATAAACCTTGCTTCATTTGCCTTAGATGTTTTTGTTCGGTCTCAACTTTGCGTTTCAATAAATCTTCTTTGTTTCCTTTTAACTCAACAAAATTACTATAATTTCCACCATAAATATCAATTTTTTTGGTTTGAGAATTAATATAAAAAATTTTATTAAGAGTGCCATCAAGTAAATCTAAATCATGGGAAACAAGTATTAATGTACCTTTAAAACGACTGATAAAACTTATAACCCATTTTTTACCTTCCTCATCTAAAAAATTAGTTGGTTCATCAAGAAGCAATATTTTAGATTGGTCTAAAATTGCTCGAGCTAGCGCTAATCTAGTTTTTTGACCACCGCTTAAAATTTGAGGACTATCATCAAGATTTATTTTTTTTAAACCTAATCCAACCAAAATTCTTGTAACTTCATATATTGGCTTATTGAAAGGGTTTAAATAGTCAAAAATATTTTTAGAACGATCCATGATTTCATCATATTTAATCTCTTGCGGAACAAAAGTCATTTTATTATCAATTCTAATATGGCCATCGTCGGCCTGTTCTAGTCCAGATAAAATTTTAAACAAAGTAGTTTTTCCAGAACCATTAATACCGACCAAACCAATTTTTTCACCATCATTAACACTAAAACTTATATTGTCAAAAATAGGTTTGTCTGTCCATTTAAATGACATGTTTTCAACTTTAATCATAATTATAATAAATTATTAAAAGTTTGAATCCATCCAACCCAACTCTGGTTATTCATTTTTACTTCTTTAAATTCATGTCCAGTATATTCATCAATGACTTTTACCCAAAAAGTTCTTGCGTTTGGATTTTCCTCAATTTCTCTAACTTCCCAATTTCCCTTAAATAAATCAAAAACTTCCATCGCTGTCGTTTTTCCAACTCTATTTTTTCTAAATTCTTTTTTTACATAAAATTCAGCAATATTTTTACCATCTTTATTAACTAATGTATGTCCGTTTACTAAGACAAATCCTCCAATCTTATCGTCTATTTTAATAAAATAAGGGAATCTATTTTCTTTTTCCCAATAACTATCTAAATATTTATATTCACTAGGGTTTTCTATATTTAACAGTTCTTTCTCATATTCTTCTATTAACTCTTTTAAAACTACTTTTTCCTCCTCTTTTACTATAATTAATTTAATCTCCATATTGGAATTATATCAATCGAAATTAAATTAATTATAGACTTCTATAAACCTTGCGGTACCTTGTCCTTAATGATAGAGGACAAAAATAAGCTAAAAACCCTTGTTAAGAGATCGGAAAAATATTTCTACTGGTATCTGTTATCAAGAAATAAAAACTATATTGACAAATTCTTCTCGACCATCAAAAGGATCAAACGAATATTAAATAAGTCCTAGACTTCCATGAAATACGGCGGTACATTGGTTACTGAGATGACAACATATTATCAAAATAAACCTACAGATACACCAAAAATAGAATACTGCCTTTATGCTCGCAAATCTTCAGAATCTGACGAAAGACAAACCATGTCGATTGGTTCACAGATTGACGAAATGAAAGAATTAGCTAAACGGGATGGAATAAAAATAAAAGAAATTAAGCAGGAAAGCCATTCGGCCAAGATGTCTGGATCTCGTCCAGTATTTATGGAACTACTTCAACAAGTTAGACAAAATAAATTCAATGGAATACTTACCTGGGCACCAGACCGGTTAAGTCGTAATGCCGGAGACTTAGGATCAATAGTTGATCTCATGGATCAAGGCAAGCTAACAAAAATCCAAACTTATTCGCAAAGCTTCACTAACAGTCCAAACGAAAAATTTTTATTGATGATTCTTTGCTCACAAGCAAAATTAGAAAACGATAACAAAGGATTAAATGTAGAAAGGGGATTGAGAACTAAATGTACTATGGGTTGGCGACCAAGTGTTGCTCCAACGGGTTATCTAAATCAACCAGGCGATGGCTACAAAGATGAACTAATTATTCCCGATCCAGACAGAGCTTCATTTATTGTTGGTATGTTTGAAAGAGTTGCTTATCAAGGTCATAGTGGCCGAGCTATCAAACATTGGTTAGATAGAATTGGATTCAAAAGTAGAAACAATAAACAAATGCCATTAAGCAAAATTTATTCTGCTCTCAAAAATCCATTCTATTATGGTGAATTTGAATTTCCAGTTGGCAGTGGTAATTGGTATAAAGGAAAATATAAACCATTAATTACTAAAGAATTATTCGATAAAGTTCAAGTAACTCTACAAACTATCCCTAAAGGTCATAATAATAAACTTTTCCCATTCAAAAGTATTTTTATTTGCGGTAGCTGTGGAAGTAAAGTAACCGCCGAAGATAAATTTAGAAAATTAAAACATGGTGGTTTTACTAAACATATTTATTATCACTGTACTAAATCAGCCAATTATGAATGTAACGAACCCTATATTACCGAAAGTGATTTAATCAAACAATTAATTGCCAACATCGACAAAATTAAATTTAACCAAACTGGTATCTCTCGAAAAATCGAAGAAGATATTAATCGATATCATCGACTAAAAACTCAAGTTCTTAATCAAGAATATTTAGATGGCCACTTATCTGAATTTAAAATAATTCCTCAAAAAATAACAGATAAAAATGAAATGACTAAAAATTATTTACTCCACATTCTCCAAATTGGTACATCAGAAGAACGGCAAGAAGCAATCTCATTTATAAAGACAAAATTTGTATTGAGAAATAAAACGATAATTATACAAAAATAACAAACTTACAGAGGTAAGCGGGTTTTTCGTGGTTATAATAGTGACTATTCTTAGGGGTAAAATGACACATTACAGGATCTAAAACAGCATTTTGAGTAAAGCAAGAAGAAGTTAATAGGAAAAATAGGGATTATTTGCTCAGGTATACGGGTCGGACTGAACCTGACGATAATTGTGACCCTACGGAGAATCGAACTCCGATTAGCAGAATGAGAATCTGCCGTCCTAACCATTAGACGATAGGGCCTAAATTGTTGTAGAATTAAACAGATGTATTTTACCAAATTTAGCTATCATTTTAAGCTTGTGGCTCTGACTATACTTACTACTCTTCTTTTTTGGCTGATTTTCTATTTTAATGTTCCTGGTAAAATCGGTTTTAATCAAGTTTCACTGGAAACTCTTTTTGCCAATTACGATGGTCCCAACTATATGGTTATATCCAAATGTGGTTACAACAAAGATTGTATCGGTCCCAATTTTTCACTGCCTCAATCACTTGAATATTATCCCGCTCATTTCCCAGCTTTTCCCACTCTAATTAAGTTTTTTAATAATTTTACTACCGGTCCCAAGGCCATGATTTTTTCTACTCTTTTGGGATCGATATTTTTGAGTTTAATTTTATTTGAACTATTAAAATTATTTACTAAACCCAAAAAAGCTTTTTGGCTGTCAATTATCTTTTTATTTTTCCCAGCCAGATTTTTTGTTCTTCGTCAAATTGGTGCTCCAGAAACTTGGTTTTTGGCTACCACTTTAGCTTCTGTTTTCTTTTTTAAGAAAGATAAATTTTGGCTAGCAGCTATTTTTGCTGCTGCTGCTCAAGCCTTTAAAAGTCCTGGAATTTTATTATTAGTTGCTTATGGGGTTATCGCTATTAGAGGTTTGGTAAAAACCAAGAAGCTGAGTCAAGTGCTAAGACAATATTTTCCTTTTATTTTAGTCCCAATTACTATTCTTTTAATTTTTTATCTTTATTTTCTTCAAACAGGGGATTTTTGGGCTTATTTCCACAGCGGGGATAATTTTCACCTCAACTTTCTTCCTTACACTGTTTTTATTAGTACCAAATCTTGGATTAATACTATTTGGCTGGAAGATGTCATTTATATTTTTCTTATCGTTTTTTATGGTGTTTATCGACTTATCAAAAAATATAAATTTGATATCGTTGCTATTTATCCATTAGTCTTTTTAATTGCTACTCTTTTTGTGGCTCATCGGGATATTAGTCGCTATATTGCTCCAATCTACCCATTTTTATTATTAGCTTATAAAAAACCTCTTAATAAAAAACCATTAAAAATTATTTTAATTTTACTTATTCCAGCTATTGTTTTATACGCCATCAATTTTGTGTGTGGTAATGTTGCCCCTATCTCCGACTGGACCAATTATCTTTAAGAAATATAAAATTTCCCATCAGTTTCCATTATCAAATCTTTTATCATCATCATTGATAGGGTAGTCGAGACCTCATTTATTGGTTTTTTAGTTTTTTGACAAATTTCATCTGTTGTTACTGCTTCATTTTCTAAAATGTCAATTATATTTCTTTCCAAATCAGATAGATTACTATAATCTTTAAACAAAGATTCTTGGTTTGGCATTTGAATCTTATCTTCAAAAATATCATTTGGTTCAGTAACTATTCTTGCTGCTCCTGATTTTATTAACCAATTAGTCCCTTCGGAAGCCTTTGAATTTATTGGTCCAGGGATTGCCAATATTTGTTTTTTCTGATTCATTCCCAATTTAGCTGTAATTAAACTACCTGATTTTATTCCTGCCTCGATTATTAGTATTCCTACAGTTGACAGTCCTGATACTATTCTGTTTCGTTGAGGGAAAGTCCAAGTTGTTGCTTTAAAATCTTTTTCGTATTCAGAAATAACTATTCCTCCGGTTTCCAAAATTTTAGTATACAACTTATCATTTTCTGTCGGGTACAAATAATCCAAACCGTTACCCAATACTGCTATTGTTTTTCCTCCTAATTCTAAACATTTCCAATGAGCTTCGCTATCAACCCCATACATAAATCCAGATATTACAGTAGTTTTTCGAAATATAATTTCTGGCATCATTTTCTCAATTATTTCTTTACCATATCGAGTAATCTTTCTACTACCAACTACTGCTAAAACATTTTTAAAAAGTTTTTCATTCCACTCCCCTCTGTAAAATAATTTTTCAGGTAGGGGAGTCACTTGTTTTAAATTTGCCGGAAAATCTTTTTGTTCAATTATTTTTATTGACCACTTTTTCCATTCATTCATAATTGCACATTTTCATAATGATTAATTCGTTCTACTTTTTTATTTCCATCCAAAACTATACAGACAGCATCAATTCGATATTTTTGATAATTATTTGCCACTTTTTCCAAAACTAAAAATCCTTCAGCTATTCGTTTAATCCGACTTAATTTATATTTATTAATCATTTCTTCTGGAGTTCCAAATCTATCACCAATTTTTAATTTCACTTCGACAAATATCAATATATCCTTATCTACCATTATTAAGTCAATTTCTCCCAGTTTATTACTATAATTTGATTCAATTAATCTAAACCCTTTTTTAATCAAATATTCTCGAGCAATTTCTTCTCCTTCTCTCCCTTTTTTATAGTTCTGTATTTTATTTTTATAATTCATTTTTTATTCTTCACTTTTAACTCTATACTGCAGCGCTTCGGCAATATGAGTTTCTTTTATATCATTACTATTTTCTAAATCAGCAATTGTCCGAGCCACTTTTATTAATCTAAAATAAACCCTAGCTGATAAATTAAATTTATTAACTGCTTGTTTTAGAAGTAAATTAGCATTGCCAGTTAAATTGGCAAACTCTTTTAAATGACGATTTTTCATATCTGAATTACTATGAACATGAATCAAATTTTTAAATCTTTCAGTTTGTATTTTTCGGGCGGAAATTACTCTTTTTTTAATATTTTCTGATTTTTCATTATTATTAATTTCATTTTTACCTATCATTAAGTGATTTACATCAACTGCCGGGACTGTCAAATGAAGATCAATTCGATCCATTATTGGCCCTGATAATTTTTTTCGATAATTCAAAATTTGAAAAGTTGAACATTTACATTCTTTTTTGGGGTCACCAAAATATCCACACGGGCAAGGATTAGCAGCAGCAATCAACATAAATTGGGCTGGAAAAGTTACTGATCCAGCCGCTCGACAAATAGTTACCAAACCATCTTCCAATGGTTGCCGTAATGCTTCCAAAGAATTTCTCCCAAATTCTGGAAATTCGTCCAAAAATAAAACTCCTCTATGGGCCAATGACACTTCACCTGGTCGTGGATTGCTTCCACCACCAATCAATC
>JAQTUF010000039.1 GCA_028710865.1 Candidatus Shapirobacteria bacterium | reverse complement strand
AAAAACTCCGAAACGATAAATTTTATGACCTTGAGACTTTTGAAACTCTCCCCATTCCCAAGTCTGGACTGGATGAATAATCACTGAATTATAAACTTTTTGATCTTGATCTGATAATAATTTGGTAGTCATTTTTTAGCAGAATAAATTTTATTTAGATTGACATAATTTAAATCAAAACCATATATTTTTTTAAATGATTTTTTAAAATCATCCTTTGATTTGATAAGTTGAAGTAATTTTTCTTTACCAAAATCTTTAATTAATATTTTTATCACGAGTCCGGATTCATCATAAACAGATTCTTTCCCTATAACATTTTTATCAAAAAATTTTAAAAAATTTTTAAAACTAGAAGGAATTTTCTTTCTTAGTTTGTCCTGACCTGATAAATAGATAGGAACACCCTCTTTAAGCCAAGTTGGTTTTGAATTTGGTGAAACTATATTAAAAAATAAATGGGCCAATTCATGTTTAATAAGGGCTTTATACTTTTCATCAGAATATTCACGATCGGCTTCGGTCTTAAATTTTTTACCATTTAAAATATAAACTAGCTGGTTATTAGCATAACCCACCAACCATTTTTCTGTTTTTTCCCCTAATAACTCATTAAAAGCTTTTCTGTTTTCAACAATTATTATTTTAGGTTGATTTTTAGTCCAATTGATTCCAAAAAAGCTATTTAATTCTCCCATTATCTTGGGATAATTTTCATCAACTATCCTATTTTTAAAACAAGAAAGTTTTAATGTCATAATTTAGTAAATATCTGGATCGTAGACGAGATCGTCATCATTGTTTTTGTTATGACGATAATCCCGAACGGTTTGTAACTGTTCCTCTAATTCTACCAAACTAGAGGGAATGTCGGACAAAAAGCGGCTAGGTTCATTGAGAGAACTCTTCCCAAAATAAAGACGATGAGTGGCATAGGAAATATAGAGATAATCTTTGGCTCGAGTGATACCAACATAACAAAGTCGACGTTCTTCTTCGACTTCTGCTTCCTCAACAAAACAACGAGAATGAGGAAGAATTCCCTCTTCAAAACCAACCAAAAAAACGACTTCAAATTCTAATCCTTTGGCTCCATGAAAAGTCATAAGTCGAACACCGTTTCGTTTTTCCTTTTTTTTATTTTTTTCCTGAAGAGAGTATTCCTGTTGGACTAAAGAAATGTTTTCCAAAAAGTCATGAATATTAGGAAAAGTGGTAGCAACCGATTTCAATTCTTTAATATTTTCAATTCGTTTTTGATCATCTTCGTCTTTGGGATTATAGCGGTCTAAATATCCGGAATTAACTAATATAGACTCTAAAATTTGAAGTGAATTGAGATTTTTTATATCCAAGTTTTTGAGATGATCCAGAAAAACTGTCTTACGTCTTTTGCCAAAAATCTTATCTATTCTTTCCGACGATATCTTATCTGATTGATTAGTGGCAAAACGAAGCATGGATAAAATATCTTTAATCTCGGCTCTTTCATAAAATCTAGTTCCACCAATAAGAACATAAGGGATTCCGAATTTTAAAAAGGCTTCTTCGATGACACGAGATTGAGCATTCATTCGATATAAAACAGCAATTTGATTGAAAGGAATTTGCATGTTGTTTTGAATGAATTTTATTTTTTGGGCGATAAATTCGGCTTCGTCAATTTCAGAACTGGCTTCATAGAGTTTAACTAAATCATCGGATTTTTTGTCAGTAAAAAGTTTTAAAACTGGATGAGAAGTGTTTTTAGCAATAACTGAATTAGCTGCCTCTAAAATATTTTTGGTGCAACGATAATTTTGTTCAAGATTAATAACTTTAGTGTTTTTAAAATCGTTAACAAAATTCATTAAGTTTTTAAAATCAGCTCCACGCCAACCATAGATTGATTGAGAGGCATCACCCACAGCAGTAATCTGTTGATATTTTTTAGAAAGGAGTTTGGTCAAAAGATATTGAATTTGATTGGTATCTTGATATTCATCAACTAAAATAAAACGATATTTATCCTGGTATTTTTCTAAAACTTTAGGATGATCTAAAAAAAGCTGAACTGTTTTAAATAATAAATCGTTAAAATCGAGAGCATGAAATTCTCCAAGTTTTTTTTGATAACTTTGATAAATTTTATTAGCATAATCCTGCCAAAAACCGTGTGACTGCCCAGCCATCTCTTGAGGGGTTTGAAATGAATTTTTGGCAGATTCAATGTAATAGAGGACACTTGATGGTTTAAATTCTTTTGTAGTTAAATCCAAGTCTTTTAAGCAATTTTTAATTAAATTTTCCTGATCATTGGTGTCATAAATAACAAAATTGGCAGGAACACCAATTTTAAGACCGTCCGACCTAAGAACACGACAACAAAAGGAATGAAAAGTGCCGGCAAAAATATTTGATTTTGTCTTTTTTGAGTCAATTAATTTTTCCATACGCTGCTTCATTTCATCAGCAGCTTTATTAGTAAAAGTTAAGAGTAAAATTTGGTCAGGAGTGGCTAATTTTTGTTGAATAAAATAAGCTGC
Source organism: Candidatus Shapirobacteria bacterium (assembly GCA_028710865.1). The sequence continues at coordinate 785 of JAQTUF010000039.1, read as the reverse complement.
TCGATGAGTTAAAACCCGGGTTTTTCCGGATCCAGCACCAGCTAAAACTAAAAGTGGAGAATTAGTATAAGTGACAGCCTGACGTTGTTGAGGATTAAGCCCGGAAAGAATATCTGACATGTAAATTACTATAGTCGGAAAATAATGGTTTTGCCAGACTTAAAAACAATTTCAGCGCCAATTTTTTTAAATCGATCAATATCAATTTGACCATATTTTTCGTATTCTTTGGCTCCAACAAAGATATATTCAACATTATATTTTTCAATAATTTCTTTTACTTTTTCCAAGTCTGAAGATTTATAAACAATCTCCACTTCTTTTTCTCGAGAAGCAGGTTGATCATAACCACCGCGCCAAAGCCACTCATGAACTATCCAGCCTTCAACTGTCGGAAGCCCAGTGGCAGATGATATTTGATTGAAAGTGGTATAACTATCTCCAACTGCTTCTAGCATAACCGGCTGACCAGAAATATTTTGGTTGATCCAACTAATGGCATTAAAATTATCAGGGTAAAGATCCTTAAGATAATTAATACCATTAAGACCAATATATTTTTTTGAACCATAAAAAGAGGTAATAGCAAAATAAGGATAAATTAGATGAATTACAAAAATAGTTGAAAATATTATTTTATAAATTGAAGTTAAAATTTTTGATTTTAAAAGCTTACTAATATAAATCAAGATACAGCCGGAAGCTATTGAATAAAGAATAAAGGCCTGATAGACCAACTTAAACATAGTGTTGGCCCGACGATATTCATAAATATAAATATCTTT
>JAQTUF010000007.1:26904-57664 GCA_028710865.1 Candidatus Shapirobacteria bacterium | reverse complement strand
GTATTATTAAAATGGGGTTGTTATATACTTTGAATATTGCCTATCTTTCCGAATAAAGTGTGTGTTTGCTCCCCGCCTTAGACTCAATCAGGACTTGTTTTATATAAAGGTTGTAATCTTAATTAACTGTATTTGTACTGAAAGAATATTTAAAATTCTTATTTTGACCGTCGCTATATGTAACTTTTAAGTTATTTTCCTGTTGGGAATATTCACATTTCATCAAACCGTTTGGTTTTTGATATTGAATTTTCATTTGTTCAAGATTGTAAATTTCTATGCCACCATCAATCAATCCATCTTCAGAACAACCATAAAAATATTTATTGTCATTAGTAAAACCCTTATCAAAAGCAGTAATACTCAAATTATTTTTTTCTTTATTCTCTACGTTATAAATTCTTGATTGAAAATAATCTGGATTTAAAAAAGCAACATAGTGTAAATATTTATTATTTGATGACATTAAGAATTCAGAAAATGTACCTTTAAAAGTATTACTAGACTTTATTGATTCAATAATAGTTTCTTTCCCTCCTTCTTGGAGAATTAAGTTTACTGTATTGTTTTGCTTATCTTCTTTAACTAAAACAGTATATGGTCCAGATTGATAAGCTGGTGGAATATAAAGATTTGGTTCTTCATTTTTATCTTCTAAGTTTTCTTCAGGATTATTAGTATTTTCGTTTTTTACTATCTTGGCAATTTCCTCAACTGAGGATATTTCTTCCTTCTTATTTTTATTAGGATTAATAAGAAAACTAACCCCTATTAAGATAATAATAACTATAGGAATACTAATGAGAAGTTTAGGAAAGCTTTTTTTATTTTTTGTTTTCATAAATTAATAATACACCATACTATATTTACTATGATTTTGGGGTATTATTAAAATGGAGTTGTTTGGTATTTTATATATTGCCTATCTTTCCGTGTAAAGTGTGTGTTTGCTCGCTCTCTGGAACGATTTTAGAACTAAATCCTTTTTAAAGAATCAATTTCTTTTTGATGATCATTGATAAACCAATCATCAAGATAAGGTAAATATTTTAATTGGAGTTCTTTGGAGAGTTTAAAAAAATTTCCTTGATATACTTTTCGACAATTTTTACTACCACATTTACATTCAAAAGTACCATTATTAAATCCATTAATAGAATAATCAAAAGTAATTTCTTCTCCCTTTTTTATATTTCTCATAGCCAAAACATGGCGGAGATTGTTGATAGTTTTTACGTAAGTATTAGGGTCACAGGAATGATTAATAAATTTTTCTGGTTCCTGCATCAGAATCACTTTGCCGTCAGATAAATAATCGCAATCATATTCATGTTGTTGAGGGGTTAACTTTGACTCGTCGGTTACAACATTAGTGTCGTCAATAATCAAAACAGTCTCACCTATTTTAAAATCTTTATCAGCATAAACACCAAGACCTTGAACTGGAGAATTTTTGACAATTACATTATCCATAAGAGAATTATACAAAAGTTCGAGTCCATTCTGGGGTAAGGTGTTATATGGATACTTTTCGTGCCTAAAATTCAGTGCTCGCTGAGTGGAATGATTTCAGAACTATTCGATAAGATTCTTTTGTTCTTTATTGTTGGAATAACAATATTCCACTACACTTTTTGGTATTTTATCTTTAGCGACTAAATCACATGGAGGCATGTCTTGCCCCTTATATAGGATATGCCATTTATCTGTAGCGTCCATCATGGCGATTGCATGATCGTATCCCAGCCAAAAATAGGCATATCGTCCAACAATTTTACTCAGATTTAAATTTAATCCCTGATTTTTAATATTTAAATCTTTTAATATCTTTGATTGAATTTGATAATTTTTATTATATTGATCACTACAAGAAATAGTTATTGATGTTGGTTGGTTATTGTCCTTACCTGTTACGATAGTACATTTAATATCACCTTTGTTATAAATAGAAATACTATAATCGAATCCAGTGTCAATATTAGTGTTTGGATAATTAACCGATTCGGCTGTATTTTTGACGAAATTATTCTCAGTAAATTTCTTTTCTATTAAAGATAAGGCTTTAAGCTTGAATTGTCTTATCTCTCCAATAATTTGTTCATTAAAAGTTTCACGCCCCATAAATCTGTCAACCAACCACCACTCTACATTTGGGCTATTACTATCAAGAATAGTAAAACCATCTGGGCTTTCCCAAGTAACACCACCTGTGGTGTTGACTTTTATTGTACCTTTAATGTCTAAATTTTTAACATTTTGATCAAGAATCAGATAGCTCTGTTTTAAAATATTAACTATTTCTGTATTTATTGATGAAGGTAACTCAAACTTGTCATTTACCATTTCTTTAACTACTTCTGGACTTAAATCCTTCTCTCGAATTTGTTTAATTATCATATCTTCTGTTACACTTTGGTCATTAGAATCTAATTGCTCTTCTTTATTTTTAGGCTGCTTTGATAGTACAACACCTAGAAAAATTGTTAAAAAGATTAATACTATCGCCAGGAACCATATTATTTTTTTATTTACACTCTTTTTATACTTTTTCATAATTAAGACTCTTATATTTTTAAGAAAAAATCAAGTTTTTGGTAAAAATCATATTTTTGGGAGAGTTTGAAATCGTTCCGTTGTAATACTAGGACAGGATGATGCTCGAGGATCGTAACTCTAATATAACCACTCAATTAGCTGGTATCTTCAAAGCTTTCTCTGATTTTAGGTTGGTGGCTCAAATACGTGAAGAAATAGAAAAGGTGAATCAAATTAATATATTACCTATATAACTCCACACTATTGAAGTGTAAGCCTCTAACAATTCCTTCGATATTTATCACCATGGCTTCCATATTTTTTTCTATGGTTTCTTTAGTGTAAGTGCTGAAAGGTTTAAACATTACGGCAAACTCATTTTCTTTAAGTGGTGAATTTATTAATGACACACCTTCAAAACAATAAGTATCAACCTTTCTATTTACTAAAGCTTCATTCATAGCTTTTTCATCAACCCAATCTCTGTCCCCTATATTAACTACCATTGAGCCTTCTTTTAATTTTTTGATTTTTTCTTTGCTTAGAAATTTTTTATTTTCTTCAACTTTAGATAAACATAAAACAATCATATCCGAATCGCTAAGTAAGGTATCTAATGTTTGTCTACAAGCTCCCTCAATTCTGACTGTTTTTTCATCATAAAAATTTACTGCACAGCCAAATATTTTTGCTAACTCCACAACTTTTTCTCCAAGATGATTGATACCAATAACTCCTAAAGTAATGTCTTTGAAGTTATGACCTAACTCAGGATTATTTTTTCTTCTATAAGTCCGTCTGTCATTGATAAAAATTTTTCTGGTACAGCCTAAAAGCAAAGAAATAATATGCTCGGCTTTTGATTCCACATCATAAAAGGGCACATCAGAAATAATAATATTTTTTTGTCGGCAATATTCTAAATCAACAAAACTATAATCTGAATTGGGTAATACTAAATACTTAATGTTTGGAAGTGATTCCAATATTTGCCACAGCTTATTTTTAGCTTTTGCAACACCACCAACAATAGATGGATCAAATACCAATATTTCAGTATTTTTGGGACATTGAATTAAAGAATTAAAACTAGTGTTTTTAATAAAACTGACTTTTCCTAAATTTGCCAATCTTTCAAGTTGTAATGGTGAAAATTGGGACTGGGGAAATAAGACGGATATATTTTTAGATTTCATAGTGCCTCCAATAAAAATAATAAAGATATAACTATTTTGAAATTCTCTTATCCTTACACTTTTACTTTCCCAGAGGAAACTATGACTAAAACTAACTTCATTATAGTGGATTTTGCCACCTTTAGGGTGGGTTAATCCAAAAGTGCCCCAGTTCCTCTACTCCACTTAGTCGTGATAATTAATTATTAAAGGTTAATAACAAAGGAGGTATAAAAAATGAAAAAATATAGTGAAGCACAAAAACGATATGCTCTCTCGGAGAGAGGAAAACTTGCTAGAAAAAAATATCAGGAAAGTGCCAAAGGACGAGAAACACATCGTATATATTTGGCAAATCGCAGAGCTAAAATAAAAACTGAGGTCCAAATAGAACAAACAAACCCAGTGGAAAAGGAAGAAAAACCAGTTAAAATTAAATTGGAAGCTGTTTCTAAGAAGTGAGACTCTTGGAAGACTCAAAAGAGGGCTAGGTAACACTAGCCCTTTTTGTTTGATTAAATCTATTACTCTCTTATGAAGAGATTGTTCATCGTTATTTAAAATATCGCCAGTATGCTTTAACTAAAATCAATGGTTGATTATCAATCAAAAATGTTAAATAATGATAAATAACACAACATGACAAACGAGCAGTATTATTCTATTGAAGAAGTCTCAAAAACATTAAAAGTAGCTTATTTAACTGTGTATAGGTGGATACAAAATGGAAAGCTTACAGCTATTAAAGCTGGGAAACAATACAGAATTAAAAAAGAAGAATTAGATATTTTTTTAAAAAATAAATAAAGATGAACTTGATTAATAAAAGATTATTAGCTCAAAAAATACAATCTTTTGAATTTCCAACAGGAGAAAATAGATCTTCTTCACAAAAATTAATTGAAAATTGGCAAAAGGCTTTAAAAGATAGCGATTTGGAAAAAACTAAAGAAAAAAGTGTACAAGGAAAATTCCTTAGTACTTTTTTTGAAGAAATTTTAGGATATACGGATATCACAGACGGACAAGATGAATGGACATTAATTCAACATCCTAGAATTGAAAATGATAGTTTAGAACCTGATGGCAGTTTGGGTTGGTTTACAAAAAATCAAAAATTGACACGAGCAGTAATAGAACTTAAAGATGCTAAAACCCCATTAGATAAGAAACAAATAAGTAGAGTTGGAAAATATACTCCAATAGAACAAGCGTATGTTTATTCAACAAAATATGAAGGATGTAATTGGATAGTAGTTTCTAATTTCAAAGAAATACGACTTTATAACAAACAAAAAACACAAGAATATTATGAAAAGTTTGATGTATTAAGTCTTAATGAAGAGAATGAATTTAAGCGTTTTTATTTTTTACTTTCAAAAGAAAATTTAATTTCTAAAGATCAAGAAAGTGTTGTTGATATCTTGGCGAAAAATACGACTGCCGAGGAACAAAATATTACAAAAAAGTTTTATGTTGAGTTTAAAAAATTAAGAATGGATCTGTTAGATCACTTAATAATCTACAATCCTCAAATAGAAAAAACAATATTATTGGAAAAAACACAAAAGTTATTAGATCGACTTATTTTTACTTTAGTTTGTGAAGACACAAGTAATTTACTTCCCTTAAATATTGTTAAAAATACTTATGAAAGAGCAATTAATTCCCTATCCCCTAGCGATGAACGAGTATGGACAGAATTTAAAGGATTATTTTTAGCAATAGATAAAGGAAATACGAGAGTTAAACCGCCTATTAACGCTTATAACGGAGGTTTATTTGCTTTTGATACTATTTTAGATGGTCTGGAAATTAAGGATGATATTTGGCAGGAATTAATAAAGTTAGCAGATTATGATTTTGAAACCGATCTTAATGTTAATCTTCTTGGTCATATTTTTGAACAAAGTATCTCTGACCTAGAATCCATCAAAGAATCAATCCTTTTAACTAAAGAAGATGGTGGTTATTTGCTTACCGAAGACGGAAATAAAATTGAAATTGGTACAAAAGAAAAAGTAGTTGAAAAAATAGGAAAGAGAAAAAAAGATGGTATTTTTTATACCCCTGAATATATAACACGATATATCGTAGAAAATACTGTTGGTAAATATTTAGAAGAACGCCCTGATGAATTAGACACTATAAAAATATTGGATCCAGCTTGCGGAAGTGGAGCATTTTTAAATCAAGCTCACTCATTTTTATTTAGAGAACATAGAAACAGATATGAAACTAAAATAAATGAAAAAATAGAAAAAGGAGAACGTATTACTTTGTTCGACTACAATCCGGCGGAAGAAGATAAAAAAATATTATTAAATAATTTATATGGTGTTGATTTAAATCAAGAAAGTGTAGATATTACCAAACTTGCCCTATGGTTAAAAACGGCAAGAAGAACTGAACCATTACAGAGTTTAGATAAAAATATTAAATGTGGAAATTCTATTATTGATGATCCAAATGTTGTTCAAGAAAAAGCTTTTGATTGGAATGATGAATTTAAAGAAATAATAAAAGAAGATGGGTTTGATATTGTAATAGGAAATCCTCCATATGGAGTTAAGTTTGATATAAATGATAAAAAATATTTAGAAAAAAATTACTCAAATGTTCCCGATTTTGAAATATATATATATTTTATATCGAAAGGTTTATCTCTCTTAAGAGAAAACGGAATTTTGGGTTATATATTTCCAAACACCTTTTTATCAACTCTCTTTGGACAGAAATATAGGGAATGGATTTTGAATAATTTTGAAATCTTAGAAATTGCAAATTTATCTAACGATAAAACATTTGAAGATGCCTCAGTAAGAACGTGTATTTGTTTTTTTAAAAAAACAAAAAAAGAAAAATATAAAACTATCTTTACTAATTATGATTTGATGGCTCAAAGTTTTAAAACTGTTCAAACTTTTGATAATGCATTTTTAAGTGACCATATAGGTAATTGGTTAGACTTGTTTGATTATTTCCCTGAAAAAGAAAATTTAATAAAAAAAATTAAACAAAACAAAAAAATTAAAGATATTTGTGATGTTTCTCAAGGTTATATACCTTATAGAAGAAGTGATTTGATTAAAACTTATGGAGAAAAAGATGGAAATTCTATTATTGATAAAAAACTCTGGCATTCAAATAAAAAAGAAGGGGATGAATATAAACAAGAAATTTTTGGAAAAGATTTAAAAAGGTACTTTTATACTGAATCTGAAAGTTATATTAAATATGGTAAACATATTGCTTCTTATGTTGATCCAAAATTTTTTTATAACAAAAGAATATTAATTAGAGAAATAACGGGAGAAAGATTGACTTGTGTTTTAGTTGAAAAAGAATTTTATAATAATCCATCAATAATTAATGTTATTTCGAAAGATAAAAAAAGTTCTTTAGAGTTTGTTTTGGCAATTTTAAACTCGTCATTAATTGGTTGGTATCATCATCAAACTTCCCCAAAGGCAAAGAAAGGTTTATTCCCTAAAATTTTAATAAATGATGTACGTGATTTACCAATTCCAGAAATAAAATCAACCGAAGAAAAATTCTTTATTGATAAAGTTCAAAATATATTGGATCTAAATAAGGAATTATATGAAAAATCTGAAAAGGCTCTTGAACTTTTAATCACCAAACATACACCAAAATCTGTGTCAACTACTCTTAAAACTTTTTATAAGCTTGGTTGGAACGAGTTAATTACTGAATTAGAAAAACAGAAAGTTAAAATAACACTCTCTGATCAAGAGGAGCTCCAACAGTGGTTTAATAAAAAACGAAATGAACTCTTAGATTTAGATAATCAAATAAAAACATTGGATAAGGAGATAGACCAAGAGGTCTATAAACTTTATGATTTGAATGAAGATGAAATAAAAATAATTGAAAGTTATAATTAATTAATCAAATACTTATAAGAAATAGGCTATAGATTTTTGTAAGTTCCACGCTTTAGAAGAGATAAAAACCATTTTTTTTGTGATTTATAATCTAAAAATTAAAATAGTCTTTCATTATTCTTGAGGAGAATAATAGATAATATTTATTGAAATGAGGACCACAGGAGGAATAATTTTCATCAATTTCAAACTCACTGTCTGTTCTTTTTATTAAATTCCACTTTGCAAAACCATAATCACTATATTTATAGTTCTTAATTTTAAGATTTTTTATTATATGTAGTAACCTTGATATCTTTTTGTCTGTTCTATCCTCGTGAGGTATATTAAAATTAACCATATAATTATTTCCAGAAATTACACATCTTACTGATAAATCACAACATAAATAATTATGTAGATTGTTTATCTCATTACACAAAGCATTCCCTATAATTAATAGGTTATTTATTTTATTAACAAAATACCATCCTTGAAAGATTTTAAGTCGTTTTTTATTAAGCTTTCTTTTGGAGTTAATAATAAGAGAAATTTCTATCCGAGGTTTTTGTGAAATTGTATTTTTTTCTAGAAAAGAATTATAAATATGGGCAAAATATCCAAAAAATGAAGAAATAAATAACACAATATCTTTGTAAACCCACAATTGTTTTAATATTTCCCATAAATTAGACAAACCGCCTCCACCTTTGTCACCAGGGTCTTCAATTTCATATTTTATGCCATTTTTTTCAAAGAATTTTTTGGATTCTTCTTGAAATTTTTTCAACAAAAAATCTCTATTCAATAAATCAAAATTACTTAAATTTGAAAAGTCCACACAACAACTGATTTTATCTAATTCATTACTGACATCCAAGGTAAATAATGAGTCTTTATCTAATGCTTCTATACTTCCACCCATAACTATATTTTACACGATAATTACCATATTTATTTATTCTCTTCTTATCCCTCACCTATGACTCTTAACTTGAAATACTTAAACTCTCATTTCTTTAGAGAGCAATATATCAAAAAAACTGAAAAACGTTTTTAATTTAGTTTAACTTTTTCGTATTTTTGGTGCTCTTTCCCAAGTACTGGACAAATTATGTCGAATGACTTATCTGTTGTTATTAGTTCTGAATTCTCAGGACAATCAATAGCTATAATTGGGTCACCTACACCATGGTTAATTCTTTTCTTTTCGGAGTTACTTACATCCTCATTTATTTTTTTTAACCGTCCGTGAAGTTTTGGATATTTTTTTTCAAATTCTTTTGACTCGACTAACTTTAATAATTCGTTTGGTTTTTTACTCCAAAAATCTAACATTGGGATTATTTCTCTAGAGAGGTAAGCATCTCGAAATGAAGCAAAATCTTCTCTACCATTTATTTGAAAAGAAGTTATAAAATCTGAAGAAAAACTTCCACAGATTCCAGTAATTTTGTTGTCAAAAATTTCTAAACAAACAATAATAGAAGATTCAACTTGATCCAGATAATTTTTGGTCTCTCCAGGACTTAATATTTTATTTTCTCTACACATCACGGATGAAAATAATAGACCATATTTTGGGTCATATCCCCATTTATCTGACCATATTGCGAAAGCTTTTGATGGACCATGAAGCTCAACTTTAAAATAAAAGTCTATTAAAGAAAAAATAAAACTTGTTTTGAATTCATAAAGTGAATAACTTGAACAGTAAATTTTGTTATCGTTTAGTAAATTGTCTAAATTTCTTTCAAAATCTTCAGGGAATTTTATTCTTTCAATTTGAAAAGAGGTATCCAAAACGACATTTCCTTTCTTAACTTTGTTATCTTTTTTCTTTTTACGCTTCTTGGTTGCCATTGCCTTTAAGGAGTTTAATTTTGCTCGTATGAATTTCTCTTACGAATTTTGAAATTTGTGCATGATTTAATTCAGTATTTGATAGATATTTTATTTTTTCGTCTAAAAACTTTACTTTATTCAATGGCATACTGTCCCATGAATTATTTCTAAAAATCAACCCTATAATGCTTAGAAGTAACCTTGTATTTTGGTTTTGGTCAAAATAATCTGATTTATTCTCCAAAATTCTCTTGATATTAACCACACTGGTTAGTCCAAGTTCAGAGCCTTTTTCCAACCATCTGTCCATTTCATTTTTAATCTCCCCAAGTACTAGAGAACACTGAAAATGAATATATTGAGTAGAGTGTAGACTTGAATAATCTGGTAGTTCTTGTACAAGATTATTGTTTTCACCTTCGGGTTCTATCTCAAATTTTGAATTTGTTCCATGAGCTATCTCTTTTTCTAACTCTTTTTGGTTAAAATCATCTTCATTTTCACAAAATGTTGATTTGTCTTTCTTTTCGTCTTGGTCTAGAGATTTATAGTACTCATATGACGGTTGCGTAAAACCAAAATTTGGAGGGTTATAGATAATTGGTTGAAGCATTATTTTTTTGATAAAAAATCTAGATATTTTTTGACTGTTTGATGATTTATATCATACACTTTTGCTAGATTTTCGAGAATGTTTTTACTATCAAGATTTTCTGAAATGAAAATATCTGTGTCGAAAAAAAGATTATTGTCATCTTCTGGTAATTTTATAGTCGCAAATTTTGGTCCAAAATTATTTACACTTTCCTCTTTTTTGGCCGCACCTATCTGAACATGTGTGTTACATCCATTATCAATGGTATCGACTATATATGCCAAATCTTTAATTTTCCCATTGTGGATTGAAAATAAATCTTCATTATTATTAAAAAGTTTTTTATATAACAAATCAGTTAAATCGGAAAAATTAAAATCTGACCCATAAATATATGTACGACGACATGCTACTCGTCTAATTGTTTTAATTGAGGAATAGTTTTTTGTAATCTCGTTTATTAAAATTGATACCTGCTTAAAACCAAAATCCGAGTCAATATCTCCTTCACATACAAAAGTTATGTGATCACTATAAATTTCTAATGCTCTTTTATCTTTTGGAGAAAAAAGTGTTATATTTCCGCCTTTAGCTCTCCATTCATCAAACTTAGGTTCAAAGGGAGTAGCTAGTGACACCATATCATCATACCAATCAAGTGTTGGACGGAAGAGTATTTGGATTATTTCTCTTTTTAAGATGCTCGAAAATATATTACTGCTATTCATCTGGTTAATTATAACAAACTTCTTTTTTATCGTAAACTGACGACATAATTATATCTGATATTCTCTTTTCCAGTAATTTTTCTGGTTTTTTATATCCATCTTTAATGGATTTTATCTCGTTCTTTTAAATTAGTGATAAATGAATTGCTCTAATTAAGTTTTTTAGAATTTCATTAATTGATCTATTGGAATTTTGAGGGCATTGGCTAGTTTATTTAAGTTTTTTAAAGCAGGGTTTCTTAATCCCCTTTCAATACCTGAAATATAGGTTCTATCTAATCCTGTTTTATTACTAAGATCTTCTTGAGACCAGTTGAGTTCTTTTCTCCTTTCTCTTATTTTTTCCCCTAGTTTTCTTTGAATTGGACTACTCTTTAATATGGTCATGCCATATCATCTAAAAAATGAAAGAAAAAAGCAGTTGATTATAAGTCACAAATAGTCTAATATTTATCTAAATATACATATTAATAGGAGATGTTTATATATGGACTATAATTCACAATCAAAAATAACCGAAGAGAACTATAACCCCAAAATTCATGTAGCTGAAATAAAAAGAACATGTAATCAGTGTGGTAAGGTTTGGCATGTATTAGCTGGGAGAGAGAAACAGTTGGCAAAAAATATGTGTTTGGACTCGTGTGGTCTCTGTGGCACTTGTGGTAGCCCTCACCAAGCACAATATAGTCATAATTTTGATAGCAATCATAACGAATTGTTGGAAACTAAAAAGTGCCCTAATTGTAAGTCAAGCAACTATGAGGAAGAGATGGTTTATTACAATAAATAACTGTCAGAATAATGAGTAAAATTGTTGTTTGGTTGATTAAAAATATCTGGCAAAAACGGTTAAGTGAGAAATATAAAAATAAATATCATGTAATGTGTCGTTTCTACCCTACTTGTTCTGAATATTCGATATTGTCGATAGAAAAATATGGATTGATAAAAGGTATTTATAAATCTCTTGATAGGGTTAATAGATGTAAAGTTGATAATACTGATAGTTGTTATGATATCCCATAGCAACTATTTTAAAAATGTTTCAATTTTCTGTTGTGACCCCATAAAAATTCCAACTATCTTATTCCTAAACCAACCATTAAAAAAACACAAGTAAAACAAAAATAGCGAAATTAATAGTAAACAAATTAATTTAATAACCCAATTAAATGGCAATATAGAAATTATTCCTACCCAAAGTGTGAGTAATATATTGTAAGTAAGTGGGAAAAAAGCCCAACTTTTTTCTCCTCTTTTGATATTCATACTAGGACTCATCTTTATCTCCTAAAATGGGTTTAATAACATTGTTATCAAACCAAAATAATAATTGTGTTAAATCTTGTACAAGAGAAATAAATAAGAAATATGAAATTTGCCCTAATGGATTGTTATTTATGTAAGTTAATAATTCTTGTTTTTTCTCATCAGTGTGAAAAAAATTTGCGTTAAGCCATAAATCAAGATTTTTATTAGATAAAAGTGTCTTTCCATCTATTTGTAAACTCATTCCTCTTGTAGGAGAGTTGTCTTTTCGGTCAAGAATTTCATTCCAAACCTTTTTAGTTTTGAGGGTCTCTTCCTTTATACTTCCAGAGCTAATAGATTTAATAATAATATTGGAAATATGGTCAAAATTTACTGGTTCATCATTTAGAACGAAGGGTCTAAAATCAACCAGAAAAGCTTTTACTGTTTTTTTATCTGGTCCTACATACTCTGCCGTTGACCCATTTTCTTTAGAAGATTTGAGATTTACTCTGGTATTAATTAAAAATCCATCATTTTCTTTCAATTGGAGAATTCTTTTATGAAATAGTTTTAGTTTTTTAATTTTGTTTTCTTCAAAATTTAATATATTTTCGTCCATAAACGATTATAAATTAAATTAAGTATAATAAGGTAAAAAGACCATGAAGAATGAAGAAATATTAGAGATAGTAAAATATTTATTTAATCACACCTTTAGTTGGGATAAATTACAGATAGAAATTTACAACGATAAAGATCAACTTAGAAGTGGTTTGAAATATAAAGACGAATTAACGATTAGACAAATGGGAGATATGGGAATTTTTTCAGATGTTTCTCATAAAAGAGAGCCTGTTTGGTTGTTAAGTTATGAAAATGTAACAAATTTGGTTAGTTATCAATGTTTTACTGTTACCTACAAAAAAATCGATCTACTTCAATATTTAATATCAAATATAGATTTGGAGTTTGGGAAAATACAGATTAAAAAAAATGGTGATATTTTTGTCAATGATAAAAAGAAAAAAAATATTTTTAAGACAGATACACAACCAAGACAATTTATTGCCTATTTGGCTATTTGTAAAAAAGTTTCTTATGATGATTTTGGTAGATTATTTGATGTTTATGTCGATAAAGATATATTGAATATTAATGAACGAAAAAAGATTATTAAGGATGGGGTTAAAAAAATAAAAGATGATGTGGTGGTTGAATTAAAAAAATATGGTTTATCTAAAACTTATATAGACAAACTAATTGTTTCGATAACGAACTGGGGATATAAATTAACAGTCTAATTAAAAACCGACCAAGAACCGACCTCTAGCTTTCACTATTACGACCATATGTGGTCTTTTTTGCCTATCTTATGGCTATATAATATTATGTATTAATCTTTGAAAGAAAAAATGACAGAGATAAAAAACATACATTTATATCGCCATCGAGTAAGGGAAAAAATAAAAATCTCTCCTGCTACTCCTATTAAACCTTTTCTAAAAAAACTTTTAGAAATAAAAAACGAGAAATATAGTTTCTCTTTTTCAAATAAAACTTTTCGTAATTTTCAAAATGGGACATCGTATAAGACTATTGAAGTTAAATTAAATGATAAAGGTGTTATTAAACATTGGGCATATATTGACGACATTAACAATCAAATTTACTTCGACAGTTTTTTACCTTTTAAAAGGATCAGCGATTTCAAACACTTATTGGATACCAACGGTATCAAATTATTTTACTCTGAAGAAAAAGTTAATTATGTTGAGATTTGTTGTCGATACCCAAAAGAAAAAATTGATGATGTTGCTAGAGCCATAGAAAAACTTATTCAAGGGTTTAACACCAATAAAACAGAACCAATTAAAAGAGGTATTTCTGATGGTGAAGACTATTTATATATAGTTAAAAATCTCTTTGATAAAGGTTATTATTTCAATCTTAAAAGTTATTTATATGTTGAAAATTTTAAAGGTGAAGATCAAGAAATAAGTGATAATAGACTGCCAAAATTAGAGATCCAAATTAAAAAAACCGAATCAATTGGAAAAGCCGAAATGATTGGTGTTCCAATTTTAAAAAGCATAATTGAATCCGTTGGTTTGGAGACAACTCCAATGGATAAAGATTTTGAAAAAGATGACTATGAAAAACTGGTAGGCACAGGAGAACACGGACACAATAAAAAAGTAACTTTTTATTTAGAAAAGAAACCAAAAAGACAGGTATTGCCAACCGTCCCTAACTTTATATTTAATAATAAAATAGATTACAAATTAGTCTGTTATCTATGGTTTAAGGGTGCTGGTTTGAAGAATATATGTACCCAATTAAATATAAGCGAAAAAACATTTTACAGGTCTTATAAAAGGCTAGGTGAAGTCATAGAAAGAAGGGGTGATAAAGGTTCAAAGTATATTTATCAAATTGACCATATTTATTTGAATAACATAATTCATGTTTAAAGAGACATTTATGAACTATTACCTATTAAGTAAATTAAGAGAATAAAAAAATAATAAATTAGAACGAGTTTAATAGCAATTAGTCAATTAAACCGATAAATAACTATCCATTTTTAATAAAAAAACATGATTATAAATTTACAAAATAAGACCATTTTAAGAGTATTCAAACCAAAATCTCAGGGGTCTTATTTAAAAATTAATAAAAGTGGAAAAGATGGAATAACTGCCTTTATGATAACCAACTTTAAATCAAATGTAATTTAAAAACATAGCAATAATTTAACTTATTAATTATTAACAAAAAGGTAGGTAAAAATATGAAAAACATTAAAAACAAAAAAACAATTGTCGGATATGTACGAAGTGCAACTACAGATAGTCTGGCTATTAGAGACCAAAAGAAGCGTATTAGACAATATTGCAAAACTCAAGGATATAAGCTATCAAGAGTGTTTGTAGATAACGGATGTTCAGGAGTAAACCTTAATCGCCCAGGTCTTCAAGAATTATTAATGGAAACTGCTAAACAAAACATATCGAAAGTGATTTCCGTTGATGTGGATAGATTGTCTAGAAACTTACTCGATTATGTTTTTATAAAATCAGAGTTTAAAAAACATAAAGTAGAAGTTGTTTTTACTAACGGAGTAGTTCTTGATAAAGCCACTTCTAAATCGATGGAGGAATTAATGGCGGCAATAAACTCCTTTTGTCCACGAACCCATAATAAGAAACTAAAAGAACAGCCTATTTCTGTTGATAAACAAAACAGATTCAAACATCTCGTAAAGATTTCTGTAAGTGAAAAGGATTTGAACAATACTTCCAAATTCAAAGAGATGTTAAAAGACGAATCCTTTGATGTTTGTACCTGTGGACTTTACAGATCACAAATCGTCTTAATAGCAAAAATATTACGACTGAATTTAGAAAACAATACAGAGGTTAAAGCGGAATTTAGGTTTTAAGAGAAAAGTATGAATACACAAAAGAGCCAATTTCAAAAATCAACTGGGGTACCAAAGAATGGAATATCTGAGTTGGCTCAATTGTGTAGTTCATTATCACAAAGAGAGTTATTAACAAAAACAAATAAACACATTAAAGAACATGAACTAACTTGCCATCGTGAAAATTTTCTATCCTACCGTCCCCCTATAACAAATAAAGTATACAAACCAATATTAAATGATGAAATAAATAATTTGGCTGAAAAATGGTGTCAGTTATTAATGAATCAAGTACAGGAAGAACAAAGTAAAAGAACAATACCGGAGTGCCATTAGTGAGTAAACGATTGATTATATAGATATAGGAATTTACTCATTAGTTAGTAAACATATGAGATTAAAACAAGATATTACAGAACATGGAGATAAACCAAAGTGCATCATATATGCGAGAGTATCAACGATGGATCAGGTAGATAACCTTAGTATTGAAACCCAACAGATAAAAGCATTAGAAAAGATTCAAGAGTTGGGAGGATATTTAGCTGAGGATTGTTACATTGATTCTGGAATTTCTGGGACCACATTAAATAGACCAAGTTTTCAGTCATTATTAAAACGATGTTCCAAAAAAGATATTGCCTATCTCGTTGTGCAAGATATCTCTCGATTATCTCGTGATACTTTTGAGTATTGTTTCATTATTAGCGAACTAGAAAAATGCGGCGTTAAAGTCGTTCCACTTTCAGGCGTTATTAACGGTGATCCAGTAAGCAGAACTATGAATGAAATGATGGCAGTGATGAATTCTTTCTTTCCTCGTATGACTAGCTACAAAGTTAAACAAACTGCAGCTGAAAAGTTTAAGGCAGGTTATTATCCCTCTTGGGCACCATTGGGTTATTTAAATGTCGTCAATAAAAATCCTGAGGGTTCTTATGATAAAAAGATTGTTATTCCTGATCCTATTACATCACCTTTTGTACGTCAGGCATTTAAGTTGTATGCAACTCGTGATTATGCAATTTATGACATACGCCAGTACCTTCATAAGAATGGAGTTACAGGCAAAAAAGGTAGACCTATTCAATACTCAACGGTTGGTAATATGCTAAAAAGTCCCTTTTATTGGGGTTGGATGAAACATGGAGGTTTAGAAGGTATGGGGAAATATGAGCCATTAGTAGATAAACCTACTTTTGATTTAGTACAGAGAATTCTTAGTGAAAAAGGTGATTACGGATTACGCAAACGAAAGCACAATTTTCTTCTTCGAGGAATAATCTTTTGTAAAGATTGCGGGAGAAGATATGTTGCTGAATGGCACTATAATCAAAAATATATAACTGGTAAGGGGAAGATTGGAATGTATCACTGTAGTCAAACAGGTAAGCGTGGTGGCTGTCCTTCTAGGTATGTATTATTAACTGATTTAGAAGATCAAGTACGCCAAGAGGTTAATAAACTTGCTTTTACAGACGAATTTATTAAAGCAGTAGAAACTGCTATTACTCGTGTCTACGACGAAAGCGTGGATCTTATACAACATGCAAAAAAAGCTCTTTACAATAAAAGAGATGCTGTGGATCAGAAAAGAAAAAAAATTGAAAAAGACTATTTTGAAAACAAGTTATCTGCTGAACAACTTCAAAAATTTAATGATCAGCTAGATGTAGAGGCTTTAATTATTCAAAAAGAACTAGTTAGTCAAAACAAAGTAAATACTATTGACACCGCTGTTATTAATGAAGTACTTAAGCTTACTCGAAATATTGTTCAAACTTATGAGGATTCAGACATTGACCATAAGCGTGCTTATTTACACTTTTTCTTCCAAAAGATTTGGGTACAAGACAAGAAGATAGTGGAGGTTGAATACACTCCAGTAATCCAAGTTTTGAATGAGGTTAAACTTGGTATATTAAGTACCTTTCGGCTCCCCCGCGTGGACTCGAACCACGGACCGATCGCTTAACAGGCGAGCGCTCTACCGACTGAGCTACAGGGGAATGTAAATTTTTAAAAGGTGCGTGCGGACTAAGAGTGATTATAGCATTTGGGTTGGTTTTAGAAAACCACCTTATAGTATAATATCTGACATGAAATTAATTTTAGTCAGACATGGTGAAGTAGAAGCTAATGTTAAAAATCTAGTGTTGGGCACAGATGAAAGTAAATTAACCCTAAAAGGAATTGAACAGATTAAAAAACTAGGGAAAGAATTAAAAGAAAAATATAAAATTGATATGGTTTTTTGTTCACCAATAAATAGGTGTGTTAAAACTTTGGAAGGAATTCTGACTGAATATCCAATTGATGGGCCAATTTTTATGTCACAATTAATTAAAGAAAGAGAGTTGGGTGAATATTCTGAATTAGGGGCTGAAATGGTAAGTTGGAAGGAAATAAATGAAGAAAATAAAATAAATAGAGAAATGGGAGTGGAAAATATTTCTGATTTTAGAAAAAGAACTAATTTGTTTTTGGAAGATTTAAAATTAGAAGATAATGATTTGACAGTGTTAATAGTAACCCATGCCGGACCAATTAGAATGATAAATGATATATTGACGGGAGAAAAATTTGAAGATGGAAAGGAATTTGACAACTGCTCAATAACAGAGTTTGATTATGATACAGAAATTGAATAATTTATTTATTCAATTCATAGAAAATCAGTTGATCATTTAGAATAATTTTTTGGTTGATTTTGAAGGGTTTAAAGGAAGCAACTTCCCAAACAGTTTCACTTTCTGGAGGACGGTTGTTTGGAGCTATTAAAAATAATTTTTGGGAAATAGGATAATCTTCTACTCCTAATGGTTGACAATTTTTAAGACTTAAAAGATAACGAAGATCATAAGCCCTAGTATCACCTTGCATGGTAGCAGCGATATTAAAATTGGTGGGGCAATTTTGACTAATTAAATTAGCAACTTTGAGTTGGTCAGGATAGTTCCAACCTTTAATGACTCCAAAAGAGGGAAAATTGGGATAAAGTTTAAACTGGAAAACTGTCAAAAAAATTAAATTAAATAAAAGTAAAAAATTGGCAAAAGTTTTATTTTTGATTTTAGAGAGAGATAAAAGGAGAAAATAAATAACAAAAATTAAAAGAGGAAAAACAAAATAATGAGAAGTTAGTCCCCCTTTTTGAGTAGAATGGGTATAAACGTAAATAAAAGTTTTGAGATTATAAAACTGATGACGGAGTTCAAAAATAAAAAAGAGTAAATCACCAATAAAAATACCAAAGAAAATTATAATATATGATATTAGTTTTAAAAAATTTTTGGATTTTATTAAAAAATAAATAAAAATTGGTAACCAAAAAATAGGACTATAGTGACAAGAAAAAGCAAAACCCCAAAAAAAAGCAGATAAAAATAAATATAGAAATTTCTTCTGATTTAAAAATTTATCTAAAAAATAAATAGTTAAAATTGAAAGCGGGATAAGAAGGTGTGGATTCCAAAAAAAACGACTATGAGCGACTAAATAAGGAGAGATTGATAAACAAAAAAATATTAAAAGTGACCAAAGAGAATTGAATTTCTGTTTTAGAAAAAAAACAAAAAATAAATAAAATAGAAATTCTAAAATTATAAAAACAATAGTAGTAATTAAAGGATCCCAATGACTGATTAGTCCAACAATCCCTAAAATATAATAATAATTTGATCCAACAAAAAATTGACGTCCATCAAAAATTTTGGAAGTGGCCGGACCAAGAAGACGAAGATGAGGTGGTTGAATGGTTGACTTACTTTCTAAAAGAAAGAAACTCTGGTCTAGACGGAAATCCAGAAGAGTGCTGAGATGATAAAAACGAATAAAAAGATAAACAAAAGAAATTAAAGTTAAAAAAAATAAAAAAACAAAATTTAATTTTTTTTGGGCCACTGATATTATTGTAGATTATTTTTGAAGATAATTGACTAGTTCTTCTAAAAAATGTATTTTTTGAGGAAGTTTCTTTACTTCTTCAAAAGTAAGCCACTTAAAATTTTGATGCTCTTTAGGGTCAAGATTAACATTTCCATTTATATATTCACATTCATAAACTAAAGTAAATTGGTGCCGTTGAGGATTAGAAAGATGATCAAAACAGTAAATAATTTTACCAACTTTAACGGTCAAACCAGTTTCTTCTTTTATTTCTCTAATTAATCCATCAATACATTTTTCACCAAATTCAAGAGTGCCTCCAGGGGTATCCCAAAATTCAGGCATATAATCATCATCTAAAGGTCGTTGAGTAACTAAAATTTTATCTTCTTTTTTAATAAAGCCATGGACTGAGACTTTAATATATTGATTTGACATTATTCCAAATAGTCTTGTAATTTTTTGCGACGAGAGGGGTGACGGAGTTTACGAAGAGCTTTGGCTTCGATTTGACGAATACGCTCACGAGTAACATTAAAAATTTTACCAACTTCTTCTAAAGTTTTTGGGGTTTCACCCATAAGACCAAAACGGAGACTTAAAACTTTGGTTTCTCTCTCATCAAGGGAACCTAGAACTTCTTCGATAGATTCACGGAGTAATTCTTTACTAGTTTCTTCGTATGGAGACATTTGAGTAGTGTCTTCAATAAAGTCACCTAAAAATGAATCTTCATCATCACCTACAGGAGTAGAAAGTGAGGTAGTGTCTTGAGAGATTCTATAAATCTCTTCGACTTTTTCAATAGTAATACCAACTTCTTCAGCAATTTGTTCAATTTCTGGTTCTTTACCTAATCTTTGGGTTAAAGCACGAGTGGCTTTATAAACTTTATTGATGGTTTCCACCATATGAACAGGAATACGAATGGTTTTGGCCTGGTCGGCAATAGCCCGAGTAATAGCTTGACGGATCCACCAAGTGGCATAGGTAGAAAATTTAAAACCACGATGCCAATCAAATTTTTCAACTGCCCGCATTAAACCTTGATTCCCCTCTTGAACTAAATCCAAAAAAGTCAGACCGCGACCAATATATTTTTTAGCAATAGAAACAACGAGACGTAAATTGGCATTAATAAGACCTTCCCTGGCAACTTGAGAACCTTTTTCAATGGCTTTAGCTAAAGATACTTCTTCCTCAAAAGTCAAAAGATCGATTTTACCAATCTCCTTTAAATACATGCGAACCGAATCGACATTATTTTTTTGAGTAAGTAAGTTTAAAAGATCAAAAGATTTAGATTTTTCCTTTTCAGTTTCGATAACTTCTCTAGATTCAACCTTATCAAAAATATTAACACCACGTTCAAAGAGATAATCAAAAATATTATCTAACTCATCAATGTATTTTTCTGGCTCGGGGATTTGATTTAAAATTTCATCGTTGGTAAGATAGTGAAGTTTCTTAGCTTGATTAAGCAGTGCTTGCTTGATTTTAGATATATTTAAAGTGGCTGCCATGTTGGATATTGTATAGGAAAACTACCGATAAATCTAGTTTTTCTTTGTTTGAATTTGGCCTAACTCATGAACTAGTTGATTATATTCTTTTTCGACTTTTTCTAAATCATCAATTTGGCCCTCTTTTTCAAATTTGGTAATCTGATAATTTAGGGAATTAAGTTTGTTTTTAATTTGAATAATATCTATTTGATTAATAGTTTTTTTAATTTCTGAAAGTCTATTTTTTGATTCAAGTTGATGAATAGTGGTATCTAAATAAAGAGATTGGAATATTTCTCTAGTTTCAGCTGGTAATAATTGTTGAAAAATGCCTGGGTTAAATTTACTTATGTTTAATAATTGACGAGCAATAGGTTGAAAACGATGATTATTAATTGATTCAAGGTATTTTTTAAGTTTTTGAGAAAGTTTGACAGGGTTTTTAGCACCAAGTATAAGTTTGATTAAAAGTTCTTCAAATTTATCAACTTGAGAAGGAATAGAAGTTTCTGGGGTTGTTAAAGTAGTTGGTAATCCGCCAACAGCTGACGCAGTTTTGGCGGACAGGTATTTTTTAGACTCTTCAAAAATCGATTCTTCACTACTACCAATTTCATCGGCTAATTTTTTAAAATAATCAGATTTAATAACTGAATTTTTAATTTTGACTAAAAAAGGTAAAACACTACTTAAAATTTCTTTTTTACCATAGATAGTACTAGGGTCATTTATTTTAATTTGTGATTGGATAATAAAATCCCAAATAGGGATGGCTTTATTTAATTGATTTTTAAAAAATTCTAAATCAGATTTGACGGCCTCATCAGGGTCTTTATATTTATCACCTAGAATTAAAACTTTAATATCAAAATCAAGAGAATCGGCTAGTTGAATACTTTTTTGAGCAGCATTAGAACCGGCAAAATCAGAATCTAGGGCAAGAATAAGGGTGTCAGTAAAACGACGAAGTAAATGAAGTTGGTCTTCAGTGAATGCGGTTCCTTTAATAGCAATAATGTTTTTTATACCTGATTGATAAGGAGAGATCATATCAAACTCCCCTTCAGTAACAATGACGGCATTTTGAGATCTAACAGCATCTTTTGACAAATGAAGACCAAAGAGATTTTGACTTTTATGATAAATCTCGGTTTCAGGTGAATTAATATATTTGGCTAGGTTTTGATTTTTAGCAAAAGGCAAAATTCGACCAGAAAAGCCTAAAACTTGGCCGCGAAAATTGGATAAGGGGAAAATTAAACGTTCTTGGAATCGATCATAAAATCTGGAGTTGTATTGGCTTTTACCAAAAGTGCCGGTGGCAATAAGGTCAGGCATTTTAAAACCTTTTTTGATTAAAAAATTGATTAAAAGAGCAGGGTTGGTTGGAGAAAAACCAATGTTAAATTCTTTAATAGTAGTAGTTTTTATGCCTCTATTTAAGACATAATCTAGGGCTTGTTTACCTAAAGGATGGGATAAAAGAATATAGTTATAAAATTTAGCGACTTGCTCGTTGATGTTAAATAAAATTTTTTTAAGAGAGTCCTCTTTGGAAATAGAAACATTTTTGACTAGAACAACACCAGCAAGTGGGGCTAATTCTTCTAGGGCTTCACGAAAAGTAATTTTTTCAAATTCCTGTAAAAAAGAAAACATATCTCCAGAGACACCACAACCAAAACATTTATAAATTTGAAGTTCTTCGGAAACAGTAAAAGAGGGAGTTTTTTCGCCATGAAAAGGACAACAAGCGATGTGATTACGACCACGTTTTTTGAGAGGCAGATAACGATTGATAATATCAACAATATTGAGTTTTTGTTTTATTTCTTCGACTTGATTATCCACTAGCCTATTATACCGCGAAAGCAGTTGCTACCTTGTTGTTAAAAATAAAAAATTAATGGTTTCTATTTACAATAAAATCAATACCAGAGCGGATTTGAGAACGGAAGGGTTCAATGGATAAAAATTTTAATTCAGAATTAAATATTTTGGTGGCTTCTTGGGCAAATTTATTAGCTAGTTTTTTACTATAATCGAGACTGCCTATCTTCTTCATCTGATCAATCACCCATTTAACTTCTGTCTTGGTTTTTTGGTCACGGCTTTTTAATAAAATATTTTGAAGTTTGGTTTTATTTTGAGAATCAATATGGTTTAAAAGATGGACTAACATAATAGTTCGTTTACCCTCATAAATATCATTACCTTGTTGTTTTTTAAGCCCCCCAAAATCAGAAGTAAGATCTAAAAGATCGTCAATAATTTGAAAACTGCGGCCGAGCATAACCCCAAATTTATAGATTGATTTTAATTGTATTTCACTAGCACCAGCCAAAATAGCTCCAAGTCTCATTGGACCAGCAATAGTGTAATAACCGGTTTTACTTTCCAAAATTAACAAAACATCTTCCTCGGTTAGATCAAAACGATTTTCTTGAGTCCATTTAATCTCAATAGTTTGACCAAAAATAGTTCTATTAACCATATTAACAAATTCTTGGTGAATTTTTTGAGCAAGTTTAAAATTGAGAATTGAAAAATTATTATTGATAACTTTCCACATTAAGAGGTGTAAATTGTCCCCAGCATTAATGGCTAGTTCGTTACCATAAATTCGATTAATTGAAGGCTTACCTCGACGTTCTAATGATTGATCCTCAATATCATCGTGACCCAACATCCAATCTTCAGAAATTTGCATAGCGGCGGCAGTAGGAAGAGCTAAATTTTTATCAAAACCCATAGCTTGAGCAGTTAATAAAACAAGAGCAGGACGGAGATATTTACCTTGTCTTTGCGGATAATCAGAAACCATATTAAAATGAAAATCAACTAAAAATTGATATTTTTTATCTATTTGACAAAAATCAGGGTAATTTTTGATTTGATTTAAATTCTTTTCAATATACGGCCAGACTAAATTACGATAATTAATTAAAATGTCAATAAAACTAGGCTGTGACTGGTTCATTTGTTGATGGAGGCGTAATGTTTTTAACTGGACGGTTTCCTACAGTAAGAAGACGACCGAAAGTATAAGGATAAATCATATACATAATTTCAAAAGTAGTGACTGACAGCTCAAAAGCGGAAGGAATATTATTGGTAATAAAAAAAGCACCAAGACCAAGAATAAAGGCATTTTTGGTACTTTGGCGCATTTGAGTTTTGAAAACCTTCTTGATGATTTCAGGTGAGATATTAGCTAATTTGGCTTTTTGAGAAGCGGCAGAATTATTTTTGTAACCAGCATGAATAGTCACAATAAAAGTACCAACAGCAGTAGTAAAGTTCATAGGAGTGTTTTGACGACTAAGATTGGCAATAAAGACAAAACCTTGGAAAGCATTGGGAATATGACGAAGAACAAACATAAGAATTAAAATACCAACACCACCAAATCCACCAATAGCTAAAAGAAGACGATTATATCGAATACGAGCAAAAAGAATTTTTTTATTATTACGTAAAAAAATACGAAAAATTCTCCATAAAAGCCGAAGGGCAATAAAAAATAAAATAGTAATACCAATAATCATAAAAATATTGGGCCAAGGAAGAGCAAAAGTTTGAGTAATTTTAAAAAGAGGAACATGGAGATCAATACCTTTTAGGGGATAATTTGGATAAGGCACAAATTTATAAAGTAAATTCATTTTTTGAAGCTTAAGAGGATCAGAATAAAAATCAATTAAAAAAATTCGACCAGCAGAGAAAAAAGCAATGGCATTAACAAAAAAATTAAAGATATAAAAGACAATAGGAAGACTCCCTTCTTTGATACTCTTAGTGAAAACTAAGGATTGTTCTTTTTCATCGGTTTTATCTAGTTCATCTTCAAAATTTTTGAGAGATTGGTTAAAAACATTTCCAATGAGACGAAGAGGTAGAAAAATAATATTTTGTAAGATACCCATCAAAATAACTGAAATCCAAATTTGATTGGTAATGGAATAGATACAAAAGAAAAGGCTAGCATAAAGTCTAAAACTACCGCCACGAAGAAACCACACAAAAAGAAAAATTAAGAAAATAAGTAAAAAAGTGGTAATAACCGGCAACCATTGACGACTATTATCAATTTTTCTGACTTTATTTAGAGTGGTATTATTTTCTACCATTGTGTTAATTATACAGTTTAACTTATACTGTATACATGCCCGAAAATAAAGAAATAATAAATGATAATAATATTGAACAAAAAATTGAGACAAATAAGTTGGACATAGGGACAGAAATAGTAGATCTGGAAAAAAATAGAGAAGTAACAGTACCAAGAGAAGTTAAAAGCTGGATGGAAAAAATAGAAAGTGATCCTCAACAACAAAATAATAACCAGAATAGTAATTCTAGCGATGATTCTGCTTTACAACCAATAAATTCAGTTAAACAAGTAGTATTACCAACTACTAAAAATAATTTTTCAACTGGTTTTAGCAAAACATTATTTGATGCTGGTAGATGGTTGTCTGAATTTGTTCTTAGAATTATCAAAAAAAACAAAGGTAATGTAAAATTTAAAGAGGAATGAATGTGGATTCTATAGGCAGTCAAATAATAAGTTTATTAGTAATACTGTTAATTACAGTAGGTGTGGTATTGTTATTAATATTTTTAGGGTATGGATTATTATTGTGGTATAAATGGAAAGACAGGGAAGAAAGATCTTTAAAACTGGTAACTTTATTGGTGGTGGTGCCGCAGGATAATGAAGTAAAGATTGATGCTATGGAACAGATAATTGGAGCTTTTGCTAGTATGTATAAATCGGCTAAAATTAAATGGCTGCAAGGATTTATAGCTCAGGAAAGTGCAACTTTAGAAATTGTGGGGACGGATGAAGATATTAGGTTTTATGTTTCTATACCAGAAAAATATCAAGATTTAATTGAAAAACAAATTTACAGTATTTATGCTGGAGCAGATATTAAAATAGTTGAAGAACCAAATATTTATACAGAAAATGGTTTTATCGAATATGCTTGGTTAGCAATGAAGAAATTACCTTTTCATCCTTTAAAAACTTATAAAGAAATAGCAACTGACCCATTGGCAGCGGTGACCTCGACTTTATCGAAATTAAGTAAAGGTGAGGCTGTATCAATTCAAATAGTATTATTACCAACTGATGGGGGCTGGAAAAAAACTGGCAAAAGTTTTATTAGCAACACTAAAAAGAATGAATCAAACCCAGAAAAGGCTTCCTATAAGATTGATGCTAAACATTTAGAAGCAGTAGAAAATAAATGCAGTAAAGTTGGTTTTGAAGCGGCAATAAGAATAGTAGCAGTAGCCCCAAATAGAGAAATAGCAAAAATGAATATAGAAAATATTAAGGCATGTTTTGATCAGTTTGAATCCCCTTGGAATAAGTTTAAAAGTAAAAAAATAAGATTAAAATCAATCTTTATGGATGATTTTATTTACAAATACCCAATAATTTTGTGGTTTAAAAATAAAGTTATTTTGTCAGCTGATGAAGTGGCTTCAATTTTTCATTTACCTAATAAATCAATTGAAACACCAAACATTTATTGGCTTAAATCAAAAAAAGCACCAGCGCCAGTTGATTCCCCTCAAGAAGGTCTCTATGTGGGAGATAATCTATATCGAGGAGTAACAAAAAAGTTTTGCATGACACAAACAGATCGACAGAGGCATTTTTATATTGTTGGACAAACAGGTGTGGGTAAATCTTGGTTATTAGCGGATATGGCTCTACAAGATATAAAAGCAGGAAAAGGAGTTTGTTTTATTGACCCTCATGATACTTATGAAAGTATTTTAGAGCGCATTCCACCGGAAAGAGTGGATGATGTAATTTATTTTGATCCATCACAAACAGATCGACCAATGGGTTTTAATGTAATGGAATGTGATAGAGAAGATCAAAAAGATTTTGTCACATCTTCGATTATCAACTTAATGTATAAACTTTATGATCCGTATAAAACCGGTATTGTAGGGCCACGGTTTGAGCATGCCATCAGAAATATTATGTTGACGGTAATGTCGGAACCTGGCGCCACATTTATTGAAATTGTAAGATGTTTGACCGATCAATCTTATGTCCAAGAATTATTGCCGAAGGTGAAAGATCCGATGGTGCGGCGATATTGGACTGACCAGATTGCTCAAACATCTGATTTTCACAAGTCAGAAGTATTGGATTACATCGTTTCAAAATTCGGCCGCTTTATTACCAACACGATGATGAGAAATATAATTGGGCAATCAACATCATCGTTTAATTTTAGAACAGCTATGGATGAGGGAAAAATTTTGATAATAAATTTAGCCAAGGGAACAATCGGAGAAGAAAATTCAGCCTTTTTGGGGTTGGTATTGATTCCAAAAATTTTGATTGCAGCTATGAGCCGGCAAGATATTCCAGAAGAAAAAAGAAAGGATTTTTATCTGTATGTTGATGAGTTTCAAAATTTTGCGACTCAGGATTTTGCGGTGATTTTGTCTGAGGCTAGAAAATATCATTTAAATTTGACGGTAGCTAATCAATTTATTTCTCAAATGGACGATGAAGTCAAAAATGCTGTTTTTGGAAACGTCGGTACTATTTGTAGTTTTAGATTGGGCATTTCTGACGCGGGATTTTTAACTAAACAATTCCAACCTGAATTTGGAGAACATGATTTATTAAATTTAGGAACAGGAGAAATTTATCTAAAAACTATGATTAATGGAACACCTAAACAACCTTTTTCTTTAAAGGTGGCAGCAGTAGAGAAAAAGAAACCAGGAAACCCCAAAATGGCAGAAGCGATTAAAAAACTATCATCGTTAAAATACGGTCGACCACGAGCCCTGGTGGAGGCAGAAATTTCTCAGAGAGCGAGATTATAATATAATAAAAAAAATGATTTTCCAGGATAGAAAAATAACAAAAGAAATGCTTTCCCCTTTCTTAAAGAAGAAATGGAGTTTTATCTTACCAAATATATTTATTACCTTAATGATTGTTTGGCTTTTTGGTGGAATCGGATTTTTTCCCAGAAGTCAATATGTAGAAGAAACGGCAAGATGTGTAACTTCAATGAATGATTATAGTTTTGATTGTCTAAGAACATTTCCAAATATATTTTTTTACGTAATATTGTTGCCGGGGATATTATTATTACAAATATTCCCTAAATCAATACGTCTTTTTTCTGGATCGCCTTTTCCAATAATGGGACCAGTTTTGGTGTCATTTATTTTTTATGGATTACTGGGAAAACTACTAGACAAAAAAAGAGAGAATAAAATTAAAGCTCTTTGAGTTTGATACCGCGGGATTCTTCTTTATTGTCAATAAGTTCTAAATATTTTTCAGTGGTAGAAATACGCTTGTGACCGACAACTTGGGAAACAACATCAATAGGAATACCAGATTTAAGTTGAAAAACAATAAAGGTATTGCGAAGATCGTTGACTTTAATATCTTTGATATCAGCTTTATTAAAAAAACGATTTAATAGACTTCTAATATTTCTGGCAAGTAAAGTTTTACCAGTTTTAGTGACAAAAACGTTTTTAGAACGGCTGGGATAACGACCATCATCAAGATATTTTTTCAAGGCAGTCTTGGCAGAATTATTTAAAGGGACACTTCTTGATGGATGACTTTCATAGCTTTCAATAAAAATATCATTATCTTTAATATTTTCTAATTTTAAACTTTCAATTTCTTTAATACGTAAGCCAGCTTGTAACATTAACTCGACAATAGCAGTGGCTCGAGTATCATTTCTGCAAGCATCACGAAGAGATCTATATTCAATTGGTTTTAAAATTTTAGGTAAATCATTTTCATATTTTGGATGTTCAATATCAATTGAAGGATCAACTTCAATATGGTTACCTTCTTTTAAAAAAGAGAAAAAGTTTTTAATAGAATTTAATTTTCGAGAAATAGATTTGGCGGTATAATCCTTATCGAGTAAATCTTTTTTAAAGTTATTGATATGTAAGGCTTCAATTTTATCTAAAAGAAGAATATTTTGACTTTTTAAGAAAGAAGTAAATTGATTGATGTCACCTTTGTAGGCTACAATAGTATTTATTGACTTACCTTTTTGGGTAAGCGCAGTGACAAAAAGACCTAAACCATTTTCGATTGATAAATTGGTCATATTAGTTAATAATGGACTAAATATGGCTTATAATAACATAAATTAGGATTATAAACAAGCTTATGAAAAAAGTAAAAATAATTTCATGGATAGCTCTGGTTATAGGGTTAACTTTATCAGTTTTTTTTAATGTAAAAAACCAATTTTTAACCTTAAGAGAGGCAAAAAATAAAAATTATGAATTAGAAAACAAAATTATTGAATTAAAAACTGATAAACAAAAATTAATGAAACAAATAGAATTTGCTACTAGTAGTGCTTTTGTAGATCAACAAACCCATGAGAAGCTGGCCCTAGGAACTGAAAATGATGTTTGGTTAATTTTACCGACAGAAACAGAAATTGATTTGAGGCCGAAAATAAATGAGACTCAACAGATAGCAAAATATAAACAATGGCTGAATCTATTTACTCAATAAAATAGTTGTGCTAAACTTCAACACAAAAGTTACCTATGCTTAAAAGGCTAAGGTGAACTTGTACATGCGGGGTAGTGTACGGCTGCACGTGAGGCTCATAATCTCACAGGCTAGGTTCAACTCCTAGCCCCGCAACAAACAAAGAGGTCGTCATCAACTTGACGGCTTTTTTGTTGGAAAAATAAATTAAAAATCAATTAATTTAGATGATAAAATTAGCCAATGTCAGAAATATCTCCTAATAGTCCAGAAATTAATCAGACTTTAAAACATAAAGAATATAGACCTAAACAAACATCTGTTTCTGGTAAGGAAATAACAGAAAAACAAATAACTGGAGACACTGTAATCTATTTTGGAGGTACTTTTGAAAACCCTGACTCAAAATCGACAGAGGATTTGAAACAATCGTGGGCAGATTACAGTAGTAATATTTGTTATTCTTTTTTGGCAACTGCAGACCCAGAAGAAGTCTTAAAATTTATTAAAGAAAAAGGATTAACAAATATAGTTTTGACTGGTTATTCTCAAGGGGCGATGAGAGCAGTGGAATTGGCAAGAATCCTTGAAAAAAATAATCAAATAAAAATTAATGGGTTGGTCTTATTAGAACCAACTTCTTTATACAAACAAGAAAATCTGTCAAAAAAATTTATTTCTGAAATATCAAAAACAGTTGAAAGTTTTGGAAAATATAAAAAAAGTAGTAGAAAAACTTATGAAGAAAAAGAATTAATTAAAAAAGGAAAATATCTTTTAGAAGAAGGAGTGACTATTGGGATCCCTAAACTAATTGATGTTAAAGGTAAAAATGGACTACCTTTAAAGGATCAAATAAAAAATATGAGTTCTGTTCACCCAGATTTAGATAAAATTAAATCAAAAATAGTGATTATTCAAGGAAATGATGATGCTATTTCCAACCCAAAGAAAACAAATCTAGAAGTTTTTGGTAAGAATAAAAATGTTTTTCAAATAACTGGAGATTATTTAAACACTCATTTTTTACCAATGTTTAGGTCTGAACAGATTGCTAAAGTTGGCTTGGGCCAATTACATAGGCTATAAAAATAAATAGGATAAAACTGATAAAAATTAAGTATAATTTGCTATAATTCCTGATACTAAAGCAAGGCAGGGTAGCTCAGCTGGTTAGAGCACAGCATTCATAACGCTGAGGTCGTGGGTTCGAGCCCCACTCCTGCTACTTTAAGGGTATGTAGCTCTCCGACACAAGATCGGAGTGGGGATAAACCCCACAGTTGGTTAGAGCAGTCCGATAATTATCGGACGGGTCCATGGTTGTATTAAAATACATGGATGTAATTTAAAAATTTGGATGCATAGCTCAGTTGGTTAGAGCA
>JAQTUF010000007.1:0-26804 GCA_028710865.1 Candidatus Shapirobacteria bacterium | reverse complement strand
CAGTTGGTTAGAGCAGTCCGATAATTATCGGACGGGTCCATGGTTGTATTAAAATACATGGATGTAATTTAAAAATTTGGATGCATAGCTCAGTTGGTTAGAGCACCGATCTTATAAGTCGGGGGTCCATGGTTCGAGTCCATGTGCATCCACAGTGAAAGGATATTTATATATCTTAAAAAGTGAAAAATTAGATAGATATTATATTGGAAGTTCAGATAATCCAAGTAGACGTTTAAATAACCAACATAATAAAGGTTTTGTTAAATCAACTAAATCTGGTATCCCATGGAAAATTGTATTTCAACAAGAATATGTTGATTTGATTATGGCAAGAAAAATTGAATATAAATTAAAAACCTATAAATCAAGAAAGATAATTGAAAAAATAATTCAAAATAAAAATTGTGTAGTAAAATTGGTTAGAGCAGTCCGATAATTATCGGACGGGTCCATGGTTCGAATCCATGCATACCCACCAAACGTATAATAAATGTGCTATTCTTTTTTAGAATTATTTATTATTTAAAAGAATACTTATGAAGAGATTTTTTGAAGGAAGACTTAAGAGACTAAATTTTTTTGCGGCAATGCTGACAGTATCTTTATTTTTTGTGATAATAACTTTTTTAGTTGGAATAATTGATAAGGGATTTCTAGTGTCAGTAATTCTGTCGATTATTTTATATTTCTTCCAAACTTCTATTGCCGCTAGAAGACTTCACGATATAGGATGGAATGGATATTTATCTTTGATATTTTTAATCCCATTTATAAGTCAACAATTAGTAGGAGTTAATTTATTGATTGTGAATGTAGTTTTTATTTTACTTTTAATATTTGTTAAGGGAAACCCAACAGTAAATAAATACGGTGAAATGGATACTGAGAAAGATATATTTAAAGTAATTTTTCCAAGGAAGAAAGAGATATAAATATCTTTTATTTAACCCCCATAACTTCCAAAACTTCATCTAAAGTTTTTTGGGCTTCGAGGGCGGCTTTTTTACTACCTTCTTTAATAATGCCATCGATAAGGTCAAATTTACCTTCATATTGGGCTCTTT
Source organism: Candidatus Shapirobacteria bacterium (assembly GCA_028710865.1). The sequence continues at coordinate 25,737 of JAQTUF010000007.1, read as the reverse complement.
TTTGACGAATTGGGTCTAAAAATTTATTTAAGGCTTTGGCTAATTTTTCTTTGACTTCAACATCCCCGACTTGACCTTTGATATAACGAGCTTTTAGATCATCAACTTCAGTTTTATTGTCGTTGAAAACATCATGATAAATAAAAACTGGATTACCTTCAACTTTACCTGGGTCAGTAGCTTTAATTCTATTTGGATCGGTGTACATATTTTTAACTTTTTGGTTGACGGTGATTTCGTCGTCGGAAAGATAAATGCAGTTGCCAATAGATTTGCTCATTTTGGCTTGACCATCGGTGCCAACTAAAGTACCACCATCACCAATTAAAGCTTTGGGGATGGGAAAAACTTCACCATAAGTTTTATTGAAAGTAGTGGCAATTTCGCGAGTGACTTCAACATGACTTTCTTGATCTTTACCAACTGGAACTAAATTGGCTTTAACCATTAAAATATCAGCGGCTTGAAGAACTGGATAATTCAGAAGTCCAAGGGAGGGTTGTTTGAGGTGAAGATCACGAATAACATCTTTTAAAGTAGGAACTCTTTGAGCACGAGGAACAGTAATCAAATTGGTAAAAATGCTCTCTAGATAAGTAACTTGAGGAACTTTACTTTGTTGATAAATAACTGATTTTTTGGGGTCAATACCAACAGAAAGATAATCTAGTACTAATCCCCTGACCCGATCTTTAAGCGTTGAAGTTTTGTCTTTGGAAAAATCAGTGGTAAGAGTATGAAGGTCGGCCATAATAAAAAAACAATCAAATTCATCTTGAAGTTTGACCCTATTTTTGAGAGTGCCGATATAGTGACCTAAATGGAGAGGGCCAGTAGGTCGATCACCGGTAAGAATTCGTGGTTTTGTAGACATAAAAGATTTTAACATTATTTTAGGTTTGATTTATGTTATAATCCTTCCTAGTTTATTAAAGCCGAAGTCAGGTAGGACGCGAAAGCGAACAAAGGGGCGTTAGGCAAAAAGAAAAAAATGACAAAAGAAAAACACGAAATAAAGGCAACTATTAGAACTAATGTAGGAAGAAAAGTAAAACAATTAAGGAATGAGGGGTTTTTACCGGCAACTATTTATGGACATGATTTTGAATCAGTTTCAATTCAATTTAATTTAATTGAATTAGAAAAAATATTTGATGAAGTTGGAGAATCAGGATTAGTAGAATTAGTAATTGATGATAAAAAAATTCCAGTTTTATTTAGAAATCCACAGTATCATCCAGTAACTGGTCATTTAATCCATATTGATTGTTATAAAGTCAATTTAAAAGAGAAGATTTCTACTATGATTCCAATAGAATTTATTGGAGAATCATTGGCTGTTAAAAATGGGAACATATTAGTAACTGTAACTGATGAAATTGAAGTTGAAGCTTTACCAACTGATTTACCAGAAAATATTGAAGTTGATTTGGTAGTTTTGGAAAATTTAGAATCAATAGTTACTGTAGCTGATTTGAAAATTGATAAATCTAAAATAGAAATTTTAACTAACCTGGAACAAGTAGTGGTTAAAGTAGAAGAACCAAGAGCTGAAGAAGAACCAATAGCTGAAGAAGTATCTCCAGAAGATGTGGAAGCAACCGCCCAAAAAGGTGATAAGGAAGAAACTAATTCTGAAGAATCTAGTGAAAATAAAGAAGAAGATAAAGAAGAAAAACAGGAATAATCTTTACTTGGTAATGGAATAAAAGAGTTGATCAAGATCTGATCGAATCGGATCTAGTTGATGAGCCTGTTTGATTGACTCAACGGCATCTTGGTTAAAACCAAGAATTGATTGAGTTTTAGCCAAAGTTAGATAGTCTTGAGCATCTTTATTACTTTTTGCTTTTAATTCATTTAATTTTTGGAGTAATTTCTCTGGTTGATGATTTAACTTAAAAATTTGAGTTTGGTTTAAGCCGGTTTCAAATTTGGTAGCATTATTCCAATCATTTACCCCAGCAAAAAAATACCAAAGATTAAGCCGACCAATAAAATTAGAACTACTATTTAATTTGAAAAATTGGATTTTGTCTTGGGTAAGATTATCCGATTTGTTTTTTACAGAATAAAAATTAAGGGCAAAAAGAGAAAATAAAACTAAAATAATAAAAATTTTTGACAAATTAGACTTCATTTTTGGGCCAGGATGAAGAAATAAGTAACTCCTTCTTAAAATTATATTTGGCAATTAGATCTTGGTAAATAGTCTCGGTCACAAAAGGAATAAAAGGATGAAGAAGTTTAAGGGAATTAATTAAAACAGTTAATAAAACTGGAATAACAACATCTTCTCCACCGACTTCGCCTGTTGGCTTCGACGGGTCAAGCCTATCTTTGGCATTTTCGATATAAACATCACAAAACTCATGCCAAAAAAATTGATATAAATTTTCAGAAGCTTGACCAAAATGATAAGAGTTTAAATTTTTAGTGGTTGAAGAAATTATATCGTTTAATTTTTTTAAAATTTCATTATCAGGATCTGTTAATTTTGATTTGTCTATTTCAAGAGAAATTTTTGAAGGGTTAAGGCGATCTATTAACATTTCAATAAAACGAGTAGCATTCCAAATTTTATTAACAAAATTTCGTTGAGCCCGAATTTTATCTTCTGAAACTACAAAATCTGAGGCTGGAGCAATACCATAAACCAAAGACATACGAAGAGCGTCGGTGCCATATTTTTCGGTCATATCAAGCGGATTAACAACATTGCCTTTAGATTTACTCATTTTTTGACCTTTAGCATCGGTGACCTTGGAATGAAGATGAACAGTTTTAAAAGGCACGTCACCTGTTAGATAAAGACCAAACATTATCATACGGGCTACCCAAAAAAACAAAATATCCCAGAGAGTATCCATAACAGTGGTGGGGTAAAAATAATCAAAGTCAGGAGACGATTTTAATGGGTCAGCAGTATTAAAACCAAGGGTACTGAGAGGCCACTGACCACTTAAAAACCAAGTATCAAAAGTATCAGTTTCTTGAATAATATTGGCGGATTTACATTTGGGACAATGATCTTTTTTTTCAACTACAAAATCAGCATCGACTGGAGCAACTAAGGATTGAAGACCGTTATTGATCTCTTCAATAGAATATTTACCTCTAATATTGTGATAAAAATCGGATATTATGTTTTTATTTTTATCTAAAAAATTTAACTTAATATCAGGATTACAATCTAAACAATACCAAGCTGGGATACGTGGACCCCAAACGATTTGACGGGAGATATTCCAATCACGAATATTTTCCATCCAAGTAATGTAGGTTTTTTTAAATCTAGTTGGAAAAAATTTGAGCTGACCAGTTTTAGCAGCTGTAATAGCTGGTTTAGCGAGGGAATCGATTTTGACATACCACTGAGGAGCAGTGATTGGTTCGATGGGACGACCACAACGATAACAATGGCCAACTTCATGAGAATAATCTTCAATTTTCTCTATAAGTCCGGCAGTAGTTAAATCATCAATAACCATTTGGCGAACTTGGGCTGGGAAAAATCCGCGATATTTTTTGGGGACATTATTGTTTGATTTTCCGTCGTAATCAAAAATACGAACAAATTCTAATCCATGTTTTTTGGCCATATCGTAATCTTCGGGGGAATGGGAAGGAGTGACTTTAACAGCTCCAGTACCAAATTCAATATCAATTGAATCTTCCCCAATAACAGGTATTTCTTTATTAACTAAAGGAAGAGCAATAGTTTTACCAATTAAGTCTTTATATCTTTTATCTTTGGGATTAACAGCGACAGCAGTATCACCAAGCATAGTTTCGGGACGAGTAGTAGCAACAGTCAAAGGACCATATTTTATATACCAAAGATGAGAAGCAACGGTTTTATGGTCGACTTCGAGATTGGAAAAAGCAGTGCCACAATGGGTGCAATAATTGACTATTTTTTCATCGCGATAAACAAGGCCATCTCGATAAAGTTTTTTAAAGGTGGCTAAAACATTATCAACAATGGCAGGTTCTAAACTATAATGATAACGAGTCCAATCCATAGAAAATCCAAGTTTTTTCATTTGAAATTGATTTAATTTGCGGTTATCTTCAACGAAATCCCAAATCATTTGGTAAAGAGTTTGACGATCAAAATCGAAACGTGATTTACCTTCCTTGGCTAATTTCTTTTCAAAAACAAATTGAGTCTCAATCCCAGCATGATCACCTCCTGGAAGCCAAAGAGTAGGTTGACCAAGCATTCGATGATAACGGATTAAAATATCTTGGATAGTAAAAAGGGCATGACCCATATGCATAGGATCATTGGCATTGGGGAGAGGAAGGATAATGGAATAAGGATTGTCTTTGATTTTGGCAACTTTAGGATTTTTAGGAACTTTGGGAGTGAAAGCACCAGAAGCAGACCAAAGTTCATAAATTTGGCCCTCTTGATCGGGATTATAAGCTTTATCCATGAGGATATTTTAGCACGAAAGTTGGCTTAAAATGATAAAATATGACCATGAAACAAAGTGATATCTATAAACTTCATAAGAAATACTCCACAAATGAAAAGATATTGGAGATTGGATGGAATCATAGTTTGATAATAAGAGATATCTCTTTACAAATAGCTGATAATTTGGAAAAAAAATATGGAATTAAAACGAATAAAAAATTAATTGAAATCGGAGCGTTAATTCATGATATTGGTTTTTATCAATATTTAGATGATGTTTATAAAAAAAAACATATAAACAACTATATTCATCATGGTGAAAGTGGTTATAAATTATTAATTAATATAGGAATACCTAAAAATAAATCCAGGTTTGCTTTGACCCATGTTGGAGTGGGTGTTGGTAAAAATGTACCGATAACTTTGGAAGAGGAAATTGTTTGTTATGCTGATATATTTCATTCAAAAGGTAGACCAAGATTGAGAAATTTTAATGATTCTTTAAAGGGTCTAGTTAAAATTAATCCTGATTATGGTGTGATTTTAAAAAGATATAAAGAAAAATTTGGAATTCCAAATTTAAAACAACTTAAAAAACAATATAAAAAATGGCATAAAGAAATTAATAAATGGGTTGAAAACTACAAAGCAACTAATTAAGTTATGAAAATTCTAAAAATTGATAAGGATTATCAAAGAAAAATAGAAAAAGCGGCTGAAATAATAAAATCAGGGGGATTGGTAGTGTTTCCATCCGACACTGTTTATATTTTGGCAGTGGATCCAACTAATAAAAAAGGAGTAAAAAAACTATTAGAATTTAAAAATAGGTGGACTGGGAAGGCAATTTCAGTGGCAGTTTTGAATAAAGAAATGGCAATGGAATACGTAAAAATTAATAAAAATGGCGAAAGTATTTATACAAATTTATTACCAGGACCTTTTACAATAGTAAGTGAGGGGAAACATCGAGTAGAAAAAGGAGTAGAAGCTGAAAATGGAACTTTAGGAATTAGAATTCCAGATAATAAATATATAAGAGATCTAATAGAAATTTTAGGAAAACCGATAACAGCTACATCAGCTAATTTGTCTGGGAGAACACCAAATTATTCTATTACTAGTTTTTTGAGACCATTATCTAAGAAAAAAAGAAAAATGATTGATTTAATAGTGAACGCAGGTAAATTACCAAAAAATAGGCCGTCGACAGTAATTGATGCAACTGAATCAGAAATTAAAATTTTGAGACGAGGAGATTTAATCACTGGATTAGTAACACAAACTTTTATTTCTAAATCAGAAAAAGAAACTGGAAAAATAGCTGAATTTTTATTAAAAAAATATTTAAAACCCACCCTACCCTCCCTTAAAAATGGAGGTAGTAAACCTATTGTATTTTTGTTAAGCGGAGATCTAGGGTGTGGAAAAACAGTTTTTAGTCGAAAAATAGGACATTTACTTGGAGTAAAAGATAAGATTACCTCCCCTACTTTTGTAATTTATAACGAATATAAAATTGATAAGAAAACTTTTTTGCATATGGATTTGTATAAAATAACAACTAATCGGGATTTAGAGGAAATAAAGTTTTTTAATTTATTCAAAAAAAATATAATAGCCTGTATCGAATGGCCAGAGAATATGGGGAAAGAAAAATTAAAAAAATTAAAAAAACTAGTAAACTTAATTCCAATAAATTTTAGATATATAGACCAATATACCCGAGAAATAAAATATTAAATAAGTTTGAAACTTTTTATGAATTTTTCACATTCAGTTTTTAAAGATTCTTGTCCGTTATGAACACATTGAATGGTGTAATTTCTATCTTCTGTTTGGATATCAACAATGGTTTGGGTAGAAGTATCATATCTAAATGTGGGTTGATCGGCAACAAAGAAATCATCAGTGAATTCGCGGTCTGAATTAGACCAAGCCCATTGGTTATCTAAACCAATGTGAACGGCAAAATTACCACTACTTAGATAAAAGGTATAACGATTACCGCTAGATTCAGTATCTTGATACAACTTTCTAGTAGGGCTGTAATCAATAGAAAATTTATCACTGGAGCTACTGTAAGTAAGACTAGTTGACGAATTGGAAGATGTTGTTGGGGTAATAGTAGAAATAATTGCTTTAGTGGGAGTGATAGTAGGAGTAATTTTTACTTTAGAAGTAAGACTGGCTATAGGAGTAGATTCGATAACCTGACCACTATTTGATGAAATTAAATCTTCAGAGTCTAGACTATCAGTAGGAATAAGTTCAATTTTGGAAGCTTGTGAAGTAGATAAAGGGTCTCTTTGACCGTTAATAGTTTTAAACAAGAAATAACCGCCAATTACTGATAAAATCACCAGAATAACGGTTAAAACCAAATAGGCAGAATTTTTGGTTTTCATAATCTATATATTTATAATACATTATTAATGAAAATATTGGCAATAGAAACTAGTTGCGATGATACCTGTGCAGCAGTTTTAGATAACGATCGAATTTTATCAAATGTGATTTCATCACAAGTAGATTTGTACCAAAAATGGGGAGGAGTAGTGCCAGATATTGCTAAACGAGCTCATATGGAAAGAATCGAACCGGTAATAAATGAAGCTTTAAAACGAGCCAAAATTAAAATTGAAGATATTGAAGTAATTGGAGTAAGTTTAGGACCAGGATTAGCAATTGCTTTGGGAATTGGAGTAAATAAAGCTAAAGAGATGGCTATAAAATATAATAAAAAATTAGTAGCAATAAACCATATTGAGGGTCATATTTGGGCTAATTTACTTAAAAACAAAGCTGGTAACCCCAAGCGAGAAATTAAATTTCCAGCTTTAGCTTTAACAGTATCTGGAGGTCATACAAAATTAGTTTTAATAAAAGAATTGGGCAAATATGAGGTAGTAGGTGAAACATTAGATGACGCGGCTGGTGAGGCATTAGATAAGGCAGCTAAGATGATGAGGTTGGGATATCCGGGTGGTCCAATAATTGAAAGATTGGCTAAAACTGGTGATGTAAATTTTTTTGAACTCCCCCGTCCATTAATGAATAAAAAAATATTAGATTATAGTTTTTCTGGTCTTAAAACTAGTTTTTATTACAAAATAAAAGACTGGCCAATTGATAAAATTTATAAAAATATTGCCAATTTATCGGCTAGTTTTCAAAATGCTGTATTTGATACTTTATTGAAAAAATTTAATTTGGCAATTGATAAATATGAGCCAAAAACTTTATTAGCTAGTGGTGGAGTATTGGCTAACCTAGAATTGAGAAAACGTTTAAGAAAACTAGCAAAAGAAAAGAACTTAAAAATTTTTATGCCATTTAAAAAAGAACTAAATACGGATAATGCAGCGATGGTTGGGATAGTAACTTATCAAAAAATATTACGAAAAGAATTTGTGAAAGATATTGATAAACTTGACCGTGACCCAAGATATGTATTATAATATATACTATGGGTAGTTTAGAATGTGTTTATAAATATCCCGAGTATTATCATATAATGGAGTCTAAACCGCTTCATAATTTGATTTATGCCGATGGAAAAATAACTAAAGAAAGTACTCTTATAGGTTTTTCTAAACGCGATATAGAAAAAAAGAGAGAATCTAGTATGAGACCGATGGCAGAAAGATTAGAAAGGGCAAATTATTACCATAAAATAATTGATATTAGAAAGACAAAGAATGAAGAAGTAAAAAAAATTTTAGATTCCAGAACAGGTAATGGTATTGGTGGGTCTGAACAAAAGATTGGGTGGTGGCAAAAAACTAAAAATAAAATCAATGATTTTTTTAATAGAAAATCTCATAAAACGATTGAACCAAATAATGAAAATAAAAAAACTATATTTAATCGATTGTCTGATTGGTGGAATAAATTTGCTGGTAAATTCCGTAAAAATGAACTTACAATAGAAGAAAGACAAAAATTATACAACGAAAAAAGAAATAAAATCAAAAGTGTTTTGTTTGAAGCAAAACAATTGGATAAAATAACTAAACAATTTTTAAATGAAAGAAAACAAATTAGTGTCAATATGGGAAATCTTGGAATACAAGGATCAAATTTTGTTTTTTTAGATGGGGCAGAAAGATATAAAGAATCTGAAGAAGAAACAGAAAAAAGAAAAAAATTACCTCCAGTAGTTTATATTCCTGGAATTTCAGGTGGTTTAGATAGTACAGGTGAATTTGCGATTAAATTGGCTATGAGTGGTAGAAATGTACTTGCTTTTACCTATCCTGAATCATGGTTTGGATTCTGTACAAGAGAATTTGGTGATGCAGTGGCTAAATCAGATAATTTTGACCCTCATAAAACTTATTTTAAGAAAATAATATTAGAGAAAATAAGAGAATTAAATATAGAAAAATTTGATATTTATGGAGTTTCAACTGGTTCATTAATTATTTCTGAGCTAATGAAAGATGAAGACATAAAATCAAAAATTGATCAAGCAGTTATGATTGTTCCCCCAGGTATAAGTAAGGCCAAAAATCTTAATGTAGGAATTATTAAAGAATTAATAAAAAATTCTTTCAATAAAATTAAATTATTACCAAAATTGAGTGTGTACAATAAAACAAGCATAGTGAGAAATGTTGATCATCGTCAAAATATGTTACACACTTATATGGCTTTACAAAAAAATGTAGTTAAAGAATATAATTGGCAAGATCAGAATTTAATATCAAGTACAAATAAAAAATCTATTTTTATTATTTGTAAAAATGATTATGTAACTAATCCAATGAAAAATATTGGAAAAATTGATGGAAATCAAACTATAAAATATAAAGTAATTAAGGGTGGACATGCTACTCCAACGATTGAAGCTAATAGAGTGATAAATACTATAAAGGAAATGATCTAATGAATTGGGTTATTTGACAATAAATGGTGAAGACAAATAGTATAGTTATAGTTGAAATGGAAAATATTAATAATTTTGACAGTTATTCAAAGATAAAATTTTAAATCTTTGATTGGTTTAAAGATTTAAAATGCTGGTCTAAAGTTTTACCAACTATTTGTCTGATATTGTTGGCATTTTCTTTGTTGGCACCTAGATGAGCTATATTGTGAAGAGAAAAGAAAGACTTTAATATACCACCATTTTTGTTACCGGGAAGAGTATGACGTCCCCTTTTAATAAAAGAATTGGTAATTTTTAGAATTTCTTTATTTTGGTAGTTATTGGCAATAACTTGAATGGTTTTTTCGACTAAAACTGGGTCATTGGAAACTTTAAATTCAGAAAAAGCGCAACTTATCATAAGTTCACAAATATCAACTGCTTTTTGTTCTTGGGAAAATATTTTTTTAATTCTTTGATCAATTTCTTGGGGAGATACTCCTCTGTAGGTTAATGATTCTTTAATAAATTTTATTCTCCTTTTTGATGGAGTTAAAATAACATCAGGAATATTTAAAACTGGATTGATAACTTTAGAACCCTCTTTTTGTTGAAACATAATATCCCCAACAATATCCCCAATGGGACCTTTTTTATCGTGAATGTTGCTAATATATTTAGTAGCTTCAGATAGAGCTTGAAAACGATTAATATCATTAAGAATTGGAGAATTTATTTTTTTAGCCTCATATATATCACCAAGTGCAATTCCTTTGGTAAAGATTTCTGGTTTTTTAATTTCAATCCCTTGAGAATGGGGTCCATAAAATTCTTCTAAACCTAATCTATTAATATTTTCAATAATTTCGGCAGGTGAACCACGACGTCTCATTGGTTCAGATTTAAAAACAAAACTAAAGAAAAGCCGAGGATGTTTAAAAAGCATTTTTAAAGGATGTTTGACTACATGATCGTCATAAGTCCTTAATAAAGCATCGCCAATAACATCAATCTTATTCCAAAGTTTTCCACCGGTTTTATAAACCATTTTTCCCTCTGGGATAGTAATAATTTCTCCACCATAAACTCCAATAGTACTTTGATATTGTTCTGAGGGAAATTTATTTTTGACTAAATGAAGAGTAGTATTAACTGACATTGGAGCTGTTTCTGGTCCCATAACAGGATTTTAACATGAATTTATTAAATTTTTGTACCGCGGCGATAGACTGCAGCCCAAGGAACAAAATTAGAGTTGAAAGTTTTTTGATGGATTACCTGACCATCTTTATTGGTGACAGTCCAATCAAAGGCAGTTTTTAGACCAGGGATGGCATGTTCATCTTGAACTACTTTACCTACTTCAAGAGTAGAATCATCAATCCAAACATCTGGAGGGGCTGGCTGGGCACCCCATTGACGATAATTGGAAATTTCGCTTTTACGGCCATCATTAGTACCATAAATTTCATAAGTAAGACGACGATTGGTCATATCTAAAACGCTTTGAATCAAAACATAATGACCAGTATCATTGATAAATTTAAGATCAGGACTGGGAATAAAAACAGTAGCATCAAACCCAGGTTTACTATCTTCTTCATAATAACTAACACGATAGGCATGAGCTTGTCTTTCAATAATATTTAAACCGGAATTAAGCATGGCTCGAAAAAGTGTAGTACTCACCTGACAAATTCCTCCGCCAACATCTAATTCAGTTTTACCTTCACGAATAATGTAGGCTTTTTTATAGCCAGCCTCTAAAGAAACTTCTCCTAGAGATTTTATAAAAGAAAAAGTGTCATCTGGGGCAACTAAAATTCGATTAACAATAGAAGATCCTTTAGTAATATTTTCATTACGGGTGGCAGCAGAATGTTTGAAAGTTGATGTACCCCGACCCAATAATTCTTTGATGCCAAGATCATTAACATCATCATTTTTTATAATAGGTTCAACACTATTTACAGGAATATTTATGATTATAGATTTATCCTGAGAATTAAATAATTTATCAGCTGACTGTTTAATAAGGCTAATAAGTTCATCTTCCTTGACAGAAATGCCATTTTTTGATGGCTGAAATTCTAAAACTTTATTATTTTCAAATTTAAAGACAGCATTGACAGGGTCATGTTGAAGACTCTGGGCTAAATTTTTAACATAATCAGAAATTTTTTCATCCTGAAAATCAGTATCAAAACCCAACCAAGAGATAAGAGTAGAATCATCAATAATAATAGTGTCGGAATCAAGAGAAAGAGATAAATTTTTGCCAATAATTTTTTGAGCTTTAGACTTGATGGAATCAATAACATCACTAGTTGGGATATTACCAATAACTTTAGTCTTTAAATTGATATTGCTAGTAAAATCAGCCAATGTTAGGGTAGAATTAATGTCAGTTTTGAGAGATTCGGTATCAAGTTCTAATCCTAAAGAACCAGTAGTAATGACAATTTTCCCTGATTTTAACTGGGCTTCGGTGGGGATAAAGGGTTTGTTTATTTGGTCACTTAAAATAGAAATTTGTTGATCAAGTAAATTCGAATCAAAATTAATAATTAAACTAAAATTTTTACGATGGAAAAAATATTTAATATATTGGAAAATACCTTCATTGAGACGTCGATAAAGCATAGAATTGGCAATTTTGGTTTGATCAATTGAAGCAGAAATTGAGGCTAATGATAGGGAATAATTTTTGTCAGCTAACAATAGATTTATGTCGGAAGGTAAAATAAAATCTTGATCAAGATGTTGTAAAATTTGAGAACGAGAAAGATGAGAATAATCTTTATCCAAAAGATAAGTATTACTGCCCGTCTTATCATAGTTGATGATAATAGGAATAAACAACAGTAATACTGGAGTAAGAGTAATCAATAAAGCTAATATAAGATTGGTAAAGTGTTTCATCGACAATGATCCATAGCTTGATTGGCTAATTTGTCAGCGAGAAGATTAAATTCACGACGAATATGATTAAACTGACAATCAAGATTAATTTGAGTTAATAATTGAAGCGATTGAATAAAAAGATCTTTTAGATTTGGAGCTTTGACTTTGTATTTTCCTTGCATTTGACGAATAAGAAGTTGAGAATCAGAAAAGAAATTAGCTTTATTAATTTGATATAGTTTTTGATTATTTTTGATCCATTTAAGACTGGCTAATAAACCTAAATATTCGGCCTCATTGTTAGTTTTTAATCCTAAAAATTTAGACTCTTGATAAAGAATATTTTTGTCTTGATCATAAATGACTAAACCATAACCAGAAATACCAGGATTACCACGAGACCCCCCATCGGTATAAATATTAATTTCCATATGAAAAATTATACATGAAAAACCTATCCTTCCCTCCATTAAAAAGGGAGACTAAAACTATTCTAAAAAAATTAATAAAGACATAAGAGCAATACCAAGAATGATAAAAACAAGCTGAATAAGGGAATTAATAACTTTGGTATTGTGGCGATGAAGTTCGGGAATCAGATCAGTAGCTGCTAAATAAATAAATCCCCCAGCAGTAATAGGGATTAAAAAGTTAGAAAAATTAGAGAGATTAGAACCAACAATAAAAACAAAAGCAACACCTAAAAGACTAGTCAAGGCTGATAAAAAATTGTAAAAAAGAGCTTTCTTAGGAAGAATACCGTGATGAATAAAAATACCAAAATCACCTATTTCTTGTGGAATTTCATGTAAGATAACAGCTAAGGAAGTGGTTAAACCAACAAAAAAACTAACGTTGAAACTAGCCGCAATTAGAGCTCCATCAATAAAATTATGAACACTATCACCAATTAAATTTAGAGAAACAACATGATGAAATTGATGAAGTTGAGGTTGGTGGCAATGATGCCAATGAATAAATTTTTCCAGAATAAAAAAAAGAATAATACCACTAAGAATTAGAAGTGATGATAATAAACTAAAATTAAATTGTTTAAAAGATTCAGGAATAAGATGAATAAAAGCATCACCTAAAAGGCTACCAATAGCAAAACTGACTAAAAACAGGGTAATTCTAGAAAGGGTTTTTGGTTTTATAAAAATAAATAGAATACCCAAAAAAGAAATTAGACTGACAATAAAAGTAGACAATAGTGAATTAACTAAAGGTGACATAGGCCAAGTTTATCAAGAAAAATAAAAGCTGGCTAGAAGAGCAGAATTTAGTTATGATATTGGTATGGAATTAGAAGAAATAAAGTCACCGCTACCACCAAGGGAAATAAATAATGAAAAAATAGTGGATGAAAAACCAATGACAGAGTCAGTGGAAGCAAGAACAACCCTACCGACAGAGGTGATACCTATTGATAAGCAACCAATTAAAAAAGGAATTAGTCAAAAAAAAATGTTAATTATAGGTGGAATTGTAGTAGGATTAGTTTTAATAATTAGTTTGATATTTTTTTTATTAAGCGGAAAAAATAAAAGCGGAATAGTGACTTTAAATTATTGGGGTTTGTGGGAAGAAGAAAACGTGATGAATGGGGTAATTGCTGAATTTGAAGCTAAAAATCCAAATATAAAAATAAATTATAAAAGAAACCAAATAAGTGATTATCGAAGCAGATTAATTGGTAGATTAACAAAAACTGGAGACAATAATGTAGAAACAGTAGATGTTTTTAGAATTCACAATACTTGGTTGCCAATGTTTAGAGATTATTTAGCAAATGTACCTGTAAAAACGGTAGAGAATATAGGTTTAGAAAGTGATTTTTTTGATATTTATAAAACTGATTTGAAAGAAAACGGTAATTATTTATCAATTCCATTGATGTATGATGGATTAGCTCTTTTTTATAATAAGGACTTAATAGAAACAGCTAAAGTAGAACTACCTAAAACTTGGTGGGATTTGGAGGAAACAGCAATTAAATTAACTAATAAAGACAGTAATGGAAAAATTAAAGTGAGTGGAGTTGCTTTAGGAACAACGGACAATGTAGATAGTTGGAGTGATATTGTTGGACTAATGATGAAGCAAAATGGGATAGATTTATCAAAAAATAATAGTAGTAACTATGAAAACTTAAAGGATGTATTGTCTTTTTATACTTCCTTTGTATCTAAGGATAAGGTCTGGGATGAAACAATGCCAAATTCGACTCAGCTTTTTGCTAACGGAAAATTAGCTTTTTATATTGGGCCATCATGGAGGATTTTTGATATTCAAAACTTAAATAAAAATTTAAATTTTGGAATAACAGCAATGCCTCAATTACCAGTATTGGGAGAAAATGGCACAAGTACTGATGAAACTAAATTAACAAATATTAATTGGGCAACTTATTGGACTGAAGGAGTAAATTCCAAAAGTAAATATCAGCCAGAAGCTTGGAAATTTTTAGAATATTTATCGTCAAAAGAAGGGTTAATGACAATGTATGCAGCTAGTTCACAAGTTAGAGATTTTGGAGAAATATATCCCCGAAAAAGTATGATGGCAAAAGTAAGTGATAATTGGAAAATTACACCTTTTGTAACAGGGGCAGACAAGGCGACTAGTTGGTATTTAGCTTCAGAAACTGATGATAGTGGAGTTAATAGTGATATGCAAAAATATTTTGGGGATGCAGTAAACTCAATATTGAATGGAGGTGATTTAGAAGGGATAATGGAAACTTTGAAAAACGGAGTTAGTCAAACACAAAATAAATATAAATTAAAAAGATGATAATAGTAAATTTTAAAAATTATAAGGAAACTTTTGGAGATGGGGCTTTAAAATTGGCGGAAATTTGTCAAAAAGTAACCAAAAGATCAAATATAAAAATAATTCCAGCAGTATCGGCTTTGGATGCAATTGAAATTAAAAAGAAATTAGGTATAGAAGTTTTTTTGCAAAATGTAGATCCTATTTTTGAAGGAGCAGGGTCAGGATTCGTTTCTCCTCTTAAGGCAAAAGAATTAGAAATTGAAGGAACAATTTTAAATCACTCGGAACACAGAATACGCCCTGGAACTTTAAAAAAGATGTTAAAGATGTGGCCAAAAAAATTTAAATCGGTGGTATGTATTGGTAGTTTCGGCCAAACTCAAACTTGGGCAAAAAATATAAAACCTGATTTTATTGCTTATGAACCAAAGAGTTTAATTGGAAGTATTGATAAATCAGTAGCTTCAGAAAAATCAGAAGTAATTAATAAAATAGTAAAATTTTATAAAAATATTCCAATACTAGTAGGGGCAGGAATTCATTCAACTAAAGATGTAGAAATTTCCCTAAAAATGGGAGCTAAAGGAGTATTAATTTCGTCTTTTATAGTAAAAGCAAAAAATCCGGAAAAGGAATTAATGAAATTAGCAGAAGTTTTTGGAGATTCTTGTTATAATTCTTAATATATGGCTTCTATAGATAATTTATTGGTATCTCTTTTGGTTGATGAAGTGGTTGGTGGTTTTATTGTAACTATTCCCCCAGGTCATGTGGGCTGTATTTACAGTGTTTTTAGAGGAGTTTTAAAGAATGTTTGGTATCCGGGAATGCATTTCAAAGTACCAATAATTCATCGGGTAAAACTTTTTAATGCCCAATTGATTGAATATACAATAGCTAAAGATATTCTCCTTAAGGATAATAAAGAAATAATGGGTGATGAAGTTATAAACGCGGTTACTGGCGATAATAAATTTGTGGCAGTAGAAGCAACAGTGTTAATAAAATTAGATACAGAAAGATTACCAGAAATTTGGCAGACGATTGGAGAAAATTTTGTATCCAAAGTAGTCAGACCAGTAACTAGAAGTCGAATTAGAAAGGTGTTGACTGATCATACATTAGTTAAAGCATTATCAACTGACAGAAGCATTATTGAAGATGAAGTGACTGAGGAATTGAGAAAATCATTGTCAAGTCATGGACTTCATGTAGAAAACTTTTACCTGAGTTCATTAACACCAATAGAAGGATGGCAAGTAACTGATACTGAAGTATTTTTAAAACCTGGAGAAAAAGTAATAGAAAATTCAGGGCCAAAAACTGCTGAAGAAATTAAGAATCAAAGATTAATTACGAACCAGCCAGGGTTAGAAACCAACAATGAGTTGGGGCATCGTAGCTAGAAATTGTCGAATAGGCTGATTTTAGGGTAGAAAAAGTAGTGGAAACATCATCAAAAAGAATTATATTTTTAGGAATAGATTGATTGGAGCAAATAAAAGCATTTTCCAAATTTATTTTTTTATCTTGCCTATTGGCTAATTTGGCTTGAATATGAGTATTTTTGGTTCGATATATAATTTGATTAGAAAAGCTTAAACCTAATTTAGAGGCCAAAAGTTGGCCAATTAAAACTGATTGGTTAAAGCCACGCCAATTTTGGCGGTAATGATGAAGTGGAATAGGAACGATGACAAAATTATTTTGACGCCAATAATTTAAAATATGAGGAAAATTATTTTTGATAATAAAAACAGAAATATCAACAAAAGGATTGATAATGTCAGTAACAAAACCATATTTAATTTCAGTAATTAAGCTTCTAATTAATGAATTATATTTAAAAACACTCAAAGAACCTTCATAATTTGAATTTGATGAAGAAATTTTAGGAGAGTTAATAATTTGTTGATTAAAACAATCAGAACAAAAATATGATCCTGGTTTATGACATTGGAGACAAAATTTGGGAAATAGTAAGTCTAAAATTAATGACATAAATTAATTATAAATTTCTGATGTCTAATGTCTAATTAAGGTAAAATATTAATAATGACTAAGTCGGTAAAAAGAAATAATGCGTCCGAATTAATATTAACCCTAATGATTTCGGCTTTGTTGACATTGTTGGTAACTAGGTTTGTATTACAAATATTTAATTGGCCAACAATTAGTTTTGGAGTATGGCATATTGCTCATGTACTTTGGGGTGGTTTATTTATGATATTGGGAGCTATCTTTTTATTGACTAATTATGGAGAAAAAAACAGACAAATATCAGCAATAATAATCGGTATTGGTTGGGGACTTTTTATTGATGAAATAGGTAAATATTTAACTAAAAATAATGATTATTGGTTTCAACCAGCAATTATTTTTATATATATATCATTTATATTTTTATTTTTGATTTATCGTCGGATTGATAAACAAAAGAATAAAAATAAAAATTTTTTGACTCCAATAATTGATCAGTTAGAAGATGTTGTTGAGGAAAAAGATAGTACTACCCAAAAAGAGTTGGCTATGAAAATAAAAAAAATAATGGGTAAAAAAGAAGACAATAGTCAAGAGAAGTTTTGGAAAAAATTATTAGCAAAAACAGGTTTTTATTCTTATAATAAAATTTTTAAAAGGAAATTTATATTGGTAACATTGGGGACTTTTGCAGGAGTATGGGCAATAGAAAGAATTAGAGAAATTTATCAAATTCTAAGTAATTCACAAAGATTGGAAGCAATAAAAAATATTTATAGTAGTTATGATTTTTTATCAAAAGCAGATATTTATATGATTATTTTAAAAATAATATTTGATGCAATGGTAGCAATTATGTTTTTGGCTGGTATCTATAAAATAGTCCGAAAAAAGAGGGCTAATGGACTGAGATTTTTTCAATTAGGATTGATTATTAATATATTTTTAGCATCAGTGATTAAATTATATTTTGAACAATTTAGTGAGGTATTTATGATTGGAGCTAGTATATTACTACTGACAGCAATCTCTAGATTGAAAAGTGAACTTTATTCATAAAAACTTGTAAAATAAGCCAAAAATTGATATAATGGTCGCACTGGAGATGTAATGCATCGACGGAGTACGAACTTTAAAAAACTGCAAGCCGACTTTGATCAGTTGAGTCGTTAAACAGGGTCAAAACAATAATGCTGAAAATAAACTCAGCCAGTTAGCTACCAATTTCAAAGCCTATTTAGGTAATGCAATCGGTACTTCTTATCAACCAGCTTTGGCTGTTTGCTAAGAGACTCATCGTTTGGTTTTCTATTCCGAAGGAAACTGATCGGTGTCAATTAAATCGGAATGCTGTTTTTAGAATCTCGATTTTCTAAAAATTTAAAAGGAAGGTAATGCTTCCACCAATCGACATTTCAGCGCTTTTTTCTGATTTTAGCTGTTGGAAGTGTAGGAGAAAATCATATAAGCTTGTAGAGGTTTTTTACAGTCTGCTTTCGGACCTGGGCTCAATACCTGGCATCTCCGCCTTCGTCTCGACGTAGCTTCATGCGAAGTCGGAATTCGCATTTGCCACTTTCTCGATTACGGCGAGACACGGTCCGTTTTCAATAAATTTACAGCGTGGTGTAGTCCACTTTTTTAAATATCCAATAGAATATGTAATAATATTTACATATGTATTGGATTTATGTTTTAAAATGTAGCGATAATGGGTTTTATGTTGGTTGTACTAATAATCTTAAAGAAAGAATTGAAAGACATAAAAAAGGATATGTAAATGCTACAAAACATAGACTTCCAATAATTTTATATTGTTATTTTGGTTTTAAAGATAAATATATCGCTTTTAATTTTGAAAAATACTTAAAAACTGGTTCAGGAAGAGCTTTTGCCAAAAAACATTTTAGTATTTAGATTATGTTTTGTTTCATTTCCCGGTCTTTAATTTTTTGTCTTTTTTCGTATTTTCTCATTTTGCGGCCGACACCAATTTCCACTTTAAACCACTTGCCTTTTAGAAAAATAGCAATGGGAATAATCATGTATTTTTGATGACGAAGGGAGATTAATTTAGCAATTTCTTTTTGAGATAAAAGCAGTTTTCTTTCGGTAGTAGTATCAATAATAGTTTCTTGAGCATATTTATATTTAGGGATCTTTAGATCAAAAATAACTGGGACTCCGTTGATAACTTCAATTTTTGAACCAATAAACTGGGGAGTTTGGACACGCAAAGATTTGGCGTCAGCGCCAGTAAGGCACAAGCCGGCATCAAATTTATCGATAAACTTATAATCACGAGAGTCTTTGTTGAAATAACGCATATCTGGATTATAACAAAATCCACCCACCCTTCGGGTACCCTCCCTTAAAAAGGGAGGCTAATATTTTATTAAAGCTCCCATTTCTTAAGGGGAGATGTCCATAGGACAGAGGGTTTTAAAAAAGAGAAAAGTTTTATGGCGTAATTTTGTAAATCTTTTGATCGGATGAAAGAATATAAAGAATATTTTTATTTAAAACCAAATCTAGGACTTTTAATTTGTTTAAGTTGTATTTAGCTACAAAATCGCCTGATTTTTTGTAGACAAAAATCAAATTTTGATCATCAACAAAAGTGATGTAACCATCATCTTCAAGACTGACATCTAAAATACTGGCTTGATTAAATTGGTTACTACCTGATAATTTAAAATTATCTTTAACACCACTGATATAATTTTCAATCACACCAGATTGATAGAGAACCCAAATTTTGCCATCAATAGATAAAGAAGTGGGACCAAGATCAAGATTTTTATCGTTTTTAAGCCAATTTTGGGCTTTAGAAAAAGTATCAGAAGTGGGAGTAAATTTCCAAATAGTACTGTTGGTAGCATCTAATAAATAGATGGATCCATTCCAAATTTGGATGTCAGAGGGATTAGGGACAGGATCAGAATCAGAAAATAAAATTTTTTGATCAATACTAGTCCCATTAATTTGGCTAATATTGTCTTTGTATGAAAGATATATATTATTACTGTCACTAAAGATTTTAGTAGCAGATTTTATTTTTTCAGAATTAATTGTATTTTTACTCGATTTTTCGGTGATATTTAAAGTATCGACACGACCATTAGTGGAATCTAAAAGATAAAGATTATTTTGACTAAGAAAAATATCGTTATATTGAGGATTACTAACAATCATGGAGGTATCAAAAAAGAGATCGGGGATAAAGTTTTCATTGACACCAGTTTGAGAAAGAATGGTGTCGACTTGAGATTTAAATTGATTAACTTCATCTGGATGAATTGAAAGATTGGCCATTTGAGTAATTATATTTTGTGATTCTTTGGCTCCTGTTTGAGCCGCCTCTAAATTTATACTTTTGACTAGAGTAATATTGTTTAATTGACTTTCTAGTTCAGTTTTTAGCTGTTGATATTTGGTCTCAGTATTTATCTTTTTATTTTTTTGATAACCAAAAAAAGAACTAACAAAAAGACCAATTAATAAAATAATGGCAATAATTATTTGAATTCTTTTTCTTTGACTAATCTGACGAGGCTGTTGATTAGTAATAAAAACTGATTTGACTTCTTCAGTAGGAGGATTCAACAACTGATCTGATATCACCTCTTTTTCACTATCTTCAACAGAAACTGATATATCTGGACTAATTATTTCATCATTAATTTCAATTAAAGCAGCAGAAAGATGGTTTTGATTGTCAAAAGAATAGAGAAGGGATAAAATATTTTCTTCGATATTTTGAATATTGTCATCAAATAAGATAGATTTTATTTTATCCCAAGTAATCTTGGTAAAAAATTCAGAAGTCATAAAAAAAATACGATCATTGAATTGAATTGGTCCAGAAATAAAATTCATATCTTTATCCCCTTTTATCAAAAGACTTATTTTAGAATCACGACTGAGAGCAATTTTATTGGGACCAAAAGAAACAATAAAAACTTTTTTATCTGATATAACGACTAAAACAACTTCAATTTGATGTTCTTGATAAAGAGAATTTTGTTTAATATTGGTAATAGTTTTTTTAAGGCTGGATAAAATATCTAGAGTAGAATCATTAGAAAAATAATTTTGATTAATTTCAAAAATGAGATCGTGCCCGATATTTTTAATATCTTCACCAGCATCAGAATGAAGACTGATTAGACCAAAAAGATGACCCTTCTGAGATTTAAGTTGAAAATCGTCTGGTTCATTTTCCCAATACTGGGACCAATTTTGAGAATCGCTTTTGCCAATGAAGGAACGGCAGATAAAATGCATTAATTAATGATACTACAACCAAGCAATGACAATAAAAATTAGGAAGATAGCAAAAATAAGATGAATATATGAAAATGAGATTAAAATAGGATTAAATTTATCTTTAACATTTTTAGACATAGAAGTAACCTGTTTTACAACAATGAGGGCAAAAATAAGGTAAAAAATAGAACAAGCAATAAAAAATATTTTTTGGACCATTAAAAAAATAGGTAAAAATTCGATATTATTCATTTATTTGATCCTCCTTTGGGGTGTTTTCCTTCTCTATCGTCTATAAGTTCTTGAATGGCTCTAATAATTTTTGGGGGATTGGGAACATTTTTAAAAATAATTTGATTAATTCCAGAAGCGGTTTGAACTAAAATTGTACCGTAATTAAAAAAAGTACCAAAAACTCCCCTAACAGAAGAAGAAACATCTTGAACCATTTCAAGATCAGCTTCAGCAAAGTGCTTATTAAGAAGATTATTAAATTTGATATCAACTAAACGTTCGGTGGTAACAATAAAAACATCAAAATACCAATCTAAAAATTTTTCAAAAGCATAAATAAAAGTAATCAGATACCAAAAGAGAGTGGAAACAAATTGATATCTAAAAGGAAGGGATTGTAAAACATCTAAAAAATTAAGAATGGTAGGAACCATTACCATAGTGATGGTAATCAAAATCCACTTAAAATTGATAAACCAATGCGGCCGAACGGCTAAAATAATAGATTCATCCTCTTTTCTTTCAGGAAAATCAAAAACATCCGGATTAACTAAAAATGAAGAAAATGAACTTTTAGTATGACCTAAATTTTCAATAATTTTTTTATAAGAACAATTATTTTTTTTAGATTTAGGAATTTCTTTTCCAATTTGATCGACTGAATCAGGAATATTTGTCTCTAATATTGGATCATCTGGAGCAATAGTATCTAAATCTTTTGATCGAATCATTATATATATTTTATCAAGTTTATCGAGTTTATAAAGTTTATAAAAAATAGAGAATATTTATCTTTTTTCGACGTTATAAAGCGGGCCAACAATAGCAATGTTAGCTGGAGCACGGGAATTAAAATAACTTTTAAAAGTGGAACCATCAAAACTGACTGAACCAGCATCACCAGAAAGAGAAACTTGAGTGGTTTGACCAGAACCTTTATCCCAACCAATAGAAACAGAATTAATGGTGGTATATGGTGTGGTGCCACGATTTCTTAATTCTTCTTTAACTTTATCAATACTCCAACCGCCTTGATCTGGAGGCAAAAGATTATTATTAACTGAAGAATCTTTTTGAGATAAAAGGATAGAATTAACCACATCAGCCACTTCGGAAGGTTTTAACCAAGCAGATTTATTATATTCTTTGCGATAACCTTGGGCAGAATAAAAACAAGGTGAATCGCGATCATAAGCTTTAGAAAACAAATCATCAAAAGAATTAATATCGCCGGTAGTATCGCGAGTCTTTTTAGTCCAACCAGTTGATTTCCAGCCAACATCAGATGAAGTATAAGTATAACCGCCGGCAGTGGAAGCAAACCAAGCAGTAACAACTTGACCACCCTGAGTAATAACTTCACCCTCAGTGGCTTTAACAGCTTGCTCCCATTGGCCACCTTTATTACCGCCTTTATAAACTTGACAAGCTTGAGTGGTACAAATTTCGTTGGCACCATTATTGGTATACGCTAAGGCATAAGATCGAGCGGCCACAACTTGAGCCTTGAGGGCTTCGATAGGCCAACTTTCCGGCACTTCATAAATACCAAGCAAATAAGTTTCTAGAGGAACAGAGCCATGACCTTTAACTTTTAAAGTAATATTGGGCTTTTTTTCAAAATTAACGTTATTAAAATAGGCGTTGATAATGGTTTTGTAATTTTGACCGGCTTTGGCTCGGCCATAGGCACCATATTGATTTAAACCAACATGATGAGGAATACCGAAGGTAAAAAAGGCAAAACCAGTGCCAAAACCAGGATCAGTTTTACGATCATCAGTACACATTAAAGGACTAGATCCAACACTAGTAGGCAGATTTAAGCTGGCCATTTTTTGAGCAATTAATTGCTGTTGTTTTTGATTTAACTCAGCTTTATAGGTTTCAGCTTTTTGTATTTCTCCAGCTAAAAAACCAAAACGAGATTCAAGGGTTTTTTTAAGAATAGCTAGTTTAGTTTTTTGAGTTTCTAAATCAGTTTTATTTTGATTAAGAGAGTTAATATCGGTGGTATATTGAGTAATAGTGTTTTTATCCTGACTAATAATGGCCTGATACCAGGTATATTGTTGGAGGAGACCAGAACTTTGACCATTGGTGAGAAAAATAATAAAGGGGTTGAATTTTTTACTATTTTTATAGTAACGTTTGACTCTTTCACCTAGTAATAATTTTTGGACTTCGAGATCAGCTTCTTTGTCAATTAACTTTTGATTTAATTTTTCAACTTGGGAAGTAACAGAATTGATTTGAGATTTAGCAGAAGTGATTTTTTTTTGAAGGTCAGTGGATTCAGATTTAAGAGGATTAATGGCAGCTTCGAGATCAGCTATCTGTTTGGTAATTTGATCAATTTGTACTTGAAGATCATCAGCTATTATCGGTTTGATAACTAAAAAAAATGAAAAAAAAAGTAAAAATAAAATAATAATTTTTTTGAAGATTGAATACACAGATTAATTTTAGCATTTGCTATACTAGATTTATGGTTAGAAAGTTGTTTTTCAATATTTCGTTAATAGCTAGTTTATGGTTGTTAAAAGTAAATTATGTTTTGGCAACATATGATCCATGTAAAGCAGTTAATGGTGAAGATGGGGTAAATACAGCCTTAGGATGTGTCCCGGTAACTGCAAGTGGATTTATATCATGGTTATTAAGTTGGTTATTTGGATTGGCAGGGGGGATTGCATTTGTATTGATGGTATATGGATTTATTTTGTTGGGGATGTCAAGTGGTGATGAAAAAAAAGTTGCTGGGGCCAAAGAGACAATTACCTCAGCGATCACTGGATTATTGGTTTCAATATCGGCATTATTTATTTTAAAATTAATTACTATAGATATATTAAAAATTCCAGGTATTTAAAATTATGAGTGATTTAGCAAATTTAATAAGTTCGAATGACCCAATTGGTAAAAAATATCAAAATGTTGGAGATGTAATTACTAATTTACTACCTTATATATTTGTAATAGCGGGATTGATATTACTGTTTATGTTGATTTTAGGAGGAATCACATTAATGACCTCGGCTGGGAATCCAGATAAAACAAAAGCAGGATATGGTAGGATAACTCAGGCTTTAATTGGATTTTTAATTATTTTTATAGCGTATTTTGTAGCTCAATTAGTGGAAGTGATGTTGGGAGTAAAATTTTTGTAAAATTATTTACCTATTCGACGATGGCGGTGTTGATACCAAATGATGGCTTCATCTAGTTTTTTGGGGCTGAAATCAGGCCAAAGAATATCTGTGAAATAAAGTTCAGCGTAAGAAAGCTGCCATAATAAAAAATTGGAAAGACGATATTCCCCACCAGGACGAATAACCAAATCCGGATCTGGTTGACCTTTTGTGTAAAGATAATTAGAAATTAATTTTTCATCAATTTGGTTTGGCTTAACCCCATCTTTGATAATATTTTTAATGGCGTTAACAATTTCATCACGACCACCATAATTTAGAGCAACATTAAATTTAATTCTTTCTTTGTCTAAAACAACATCCATAATTTTTTTGATACCAGCTTTTACCTTTAAAGGAAAGGCTTGAAAATTTCCTAAAACAAAAAAACGAATACCAGATTTTCTATATTCTTCTCGTTTTTCTCTAACAATTTTTAATAATAAATTAAAAATACCCTTAACTTCTTTGACTGAGCGCTTATGCCAATTTTCGGTTGATAAAGCATAAACTGTGAGATATTTAATCCCTAAATCACGACAATGATTGACAATCTTTTCTAGATTTTTGGCACCAGCTTCGTGTCCTTTGTCTACAGAAAGATTATGACTAGCAGCCCAACGACGATTACCATCCATAATAATAGCAATATGTTGGGGAAGATTTTTAGAATCAATTTTAGAAATCATATATCTTATGTCGTTATTATAACTAAAAATCCCCTCCGAAAAATCTTGGAGGGGATTTTATTTTAAATTTCAGTATTTTATTAGAGTCAAACTGTTAGCACCAGAAAGATTGATGAATGGTCTCCTAATAGTCTTGCGATTTTAGAAAACATAATTCCTCAAAGGAGGTGATCCATCCGCACCTTCCAGTACGGATACCTTGTTACGACTTAACCCTCATCGCTGGATTTACCTTAACCCCACTAATGTGAAGCTTCGGGTACCCCCAACTTTGCTGATTTGACGGGCAGTGTGTGCAAGAGGCGAGAACGTATTCACCGCAATCTGCTGATTTGCGATTACTACCAATTCCAAGTTCATGCAGGCGAATTTCAGCCTGCAATCCCAACTGAG
>JAQTUF010000016.1:4477-14498 GCA_028710865.1 Candidatus Shapirobacteria bacterium | reverse complement strand
AGATTTCCTATTGCTTATACAAAATATTATGAACTTGTAAAAACCAATCGAAATATTAATTTATCTCAAGATTGGGACAAAAAATAATGCCTAAAGTAGCTATAAATATATCACCAATTTTTGACGGCAACTCTATTAGGGGAGTTGGTTATTATACTACCAATCTAATTGATTCTCTTCAAAAAGAAATAAAAAATAATAAAGATTACAAAGGCTGGTCTATTAAATTAATCAAAAAACCTAGTTCTATAAAATCAGGCAAATATGATTTAGTTCATTATCCCTTTTTTGATCCATTTAATTTAACCCTCCATTTAGATCGATATATTCCAACCATTGTTACTGTACATGATCTAATTTCTCGTCAATTCAAAAAACATTTCCCTGTCGGTGTCAAAGGCACTTTAAGGTGGTTTATTCAAAAAAATAAACTTAAAAAAGTATCTCAAATTATTACTGTCTCCAATTATTCTAAAAAAATAATCAATCAAATTACTAAATATCCTCTAAAAAAAATCTCTACTACCTATCTGGCTGCCGATGATTCATTCAAACCTATTACTGACACCAAAAAACTAGAATTAATTAGACAAAAATATCAATTACCTTCAAAATTTATCCTATTTGTCGGTGATATAAATTGGAATAAAAATATTCCTAATTTAGTTAAAGCCTGTCTTGAAATTGGCTATCCTTTAGTCATTGTTGGTTCAGCAGCTACCAAAAAAAATGTTCCCAATCATCCTTGGACAAAAGATATCCTTTGGCTTCAATCACAAAATTCCCCTAATTTAATCAAAACCGGTTTTGTTCCAGATGAAGATTTACCAATAATTTACAATTTAGCCACTGTTTATTGTCAACCTTCATTTGCCGAAGGTTTTGGTTTACCTTTGGTTCAGGCCATGCAATCAGGTTGTCCTGTTGCCTATAGTAATTTAAGTTGTTTACCTGAAATTATGGATAAAAACGGAATCTTTTTTGATCCTAATTCTCAAAAGAGTATTCAATCAGCTCTACAAAAATATTGGAAAGATTCAAAAATTCGGCAAGAATACAGTCGTAAAGGATTAAAATATACCAAAAAATTTAATTGGAGCTCAACTGCCCGAGCCACTCTAGCAGTCTATAAGTTAGCTCTATTAAATGAAAAATAACAACCATTTTTTATCAGTCATTGTTCCTGTTTATAAACAAGAACAAAATATTCAAAAAGATCTTCAAAATATTAATCAAGTCTTAGGCCAAATCAGATATGATTATGAAATAATTGTGGTTATTGATGGCACCAAAGTCGATAAATCATATCAACAAGCCAAAAAAATAAAATCCTCAAAAATTAAAATTTATGGTTATCCTAATAATCATGGTAAAGGTTATGCTGTTCGTTTTGGTATGGCCAAAACCAAAGGAGATTATATTGCTTTTATTGATGCTGGTATGGAAATTGATCCCAATGGTCTATCAATGATTATTGAACATATGGAATGGTATAACGCTGATATAATTGTTGGTTCCAAACGTCATCCCGCTTCACAAGTTGATTATCCTTTAGATCGTCAAATTATTAGTTTTGGTGGTCACTTAATTGCTCGATTTTTACTTGGTATTAATATTCACGATACTCAAGCTGGTCTAAAAATTTTTAAACGACCAGTATTAATAAAAGTTTTACCCAGACTTTTAATCAAAAATTATGCTTTTGATCTAGAAATTTTATCAGTTGCTAATTATTTAGGTTTTAAAAATATTTATGAAGCTCCTATCAAACTCAATTATGATTTTACTAGTCTTACTCATGCTACTGGTCTAAAAACTATTTATCAATGTCTTATTGACGCTCTAGCTGTTTTTTATCGTCTCAAGATACTTCATTATTATGATGATAAAAACAAAAGAAAATGGGTTTATAATCCAGAGTTAGAAATGCGTATTAATACTGGTCAAAAATGAATCCTATATTTTCAATCATCATCCCTGTTAGAAAAATGAATCCCTATCTTAGAGAAACCCTTAGAAAACTCAAATTTCAATCTTTTAAAATTTTTGAAATCTTAGTAATTACTGATGAAATCTCCGGATCTGCTAATCCATCAGAAAAAAGAAATCTTGGTGCTAAAATGGCCAAAGGTCAATATCTAGCCTTTTTAGATGATGACTCATACCCCAAGTCAAACTATTTAAAAAACGCCTTTAAAATAATTCAAAAACATCCTGATTTTTCTGGCATCTGTGGCCCATGTCTAACTCCACCAAAAGACAATATATATCAACAAGCTTCTGGGTTACTTTGGTCTAGTTGGTTAGGTAGCGGTGGAGCTGGTCTTTACCGTAATCAAATTAGACCATCTCGATTTGTTGATGATTATCCTAGCGTTAACCTAATTGTCAAAAAAACCGATTTTGATCTTATTAATGGTTTTAACACTTCTTATTGGCCTGGAGAAGATACTCTTCTTTGTCTTGATTTAACCCAAAAATTAGGGAAAAAGATCTTTTACCATCCATCATTAGTTGTCTATCATCATCGCCGTTCAGTCATTATTCCTCACTTACAACAAATTACTCGTTATGCTACTCATCGAGGGTTTTTTGCTCGTAAATTTCCTCAAAATAGTTTTAAAATAGGTTATTTTATACCATCAATTTTTGTTTTTTATTTATTAATTTTCATCATCAACAATCTTTTTTGGCATCAATTTTTACTAAATATTCCACTATATTTATATTTATCAATATTAATTACTACCTTTATAAGTTTTCTTTTTAATCGAAAGAAAATAATTACCTCATTTTTAGCTACTATTACTATTCCTATTACTCACATTTACTACGGTATACTATTTACAAATGGTTTATTTAAAAAAGAAATCAAATTCCAACCCCACACTTTTGATAAAAAAACTGGCAAATATATCGGTGGTTAAGTCTATTTCTATTTCTTACCCTCCACTAGAATCTTCAAAAGGTTCAGCTTTTTTATCTCAAAATCGTCAATTTCAATGGACTAATACTGGCAATGTAATTTATCCAATTATTCCTGCCTATACTGCTACCTTACTTCAACATCAAGGTTTTAAAGTATTTTGGGATGATGCTATTGCCCAAAAAATAAGTTTTTCTGATTGGTTTAAAAGACTTCGTAAAAATAAGCCAGATTTAATTGCTATTGAAACTAAAACTCCTGTCATTAAAAAACACTGGAAAATAATTACTCAAATAAAACAAAAATGTTCTTGGCATCCAATAGTTGTCCTTATGGGTGATCATGTCACCGCTCTACCTCAAGAATCTATTAAAAATAGTCTGGTTGATTTCATTTTAATTGGCGGCGACTATGATTTTTTACTTTCAAAATTAATTAAAAAAATTAATAATCATCAAGCTCCCAAAAATAAAATTTTTAAATTAGACCAATATCCAAATCTTAATACTCTCCCTATAATTGATCGTCAATTAACTCAATGGCAATTATACGCTTACAACAACACCAATTATAAATACAAACCTGGGAGTTATATTATGTCTGGTCGTGATTGTTGGTGGGGTAAATGTACTTTTTGTTCATGGACAACTTTATTTCCAGGGGAACATTTTCGTTGTTTTTCTGTCAATCATACTATTGCTGAAATTGAAAACTTAGTCAACAATTTTGCTATCAAGGAGATTTTTGATGACTCTGGTACTTTACCTACAGGTAAATGGCTTAAACTTTTATGCCACGAGCTTATAAAAAGGGGATTAAACAAAAAAATTAAAATTGGCTGCAATATGCGTTTTGGTGCTCTAACTCTAAAAGAATATCAACTAATGTATCAAGCTGGATTTAGATTTGTTCTATATGGGCTAGAATCAGCTAATCAAAAAACCCTCTTATTTATCAATAAAAACGAAAAAACTACTGACGCTATAAAAACCCTTAAAATTGCCAAAAAAGTTGGATTAGAACCTCATATTACTGTCATGATCGGTTATCCTCATGAAACCAAACAAGATATTCAAAAAACATTATATTTAGTCCAAAAAATTTTTAAACTAGGTCTAGCCGATAGTCTCCAAGCCACTATTTTAATTCCTTATCCTGGTACCCCTCTTTTCAAATATTGTCAAAAAAATAATTTACTTTTAACCAAATCATGGGATAAATTTGATATGCGTCAGCCAATTATTAAAACGCCCTTTTCAACCAAAGAATTAAGTAATTTCATTCAAAAATTTTTTCAAAGCATTTTTACCCCCAAATTTATCCTAAATAAAATCACTTCTATAAGATCAATTAATGATATAAAATTCCTTCTGTACTACGGTTTTAAATATATTAAAAAATTAAAAGATTTTCAATGATAAAAATAAGTTTTGTTATTCCAGTCCTTAATGCCCAAAAAGTCCTCAAAACTTGTCTCAATTCTATTGTTAAGCAAAAATATCCCCGATCAAACTACGAAATAATTATTGCCGATGGAGGGTCAACTGATAAAACCTTATCTATCGCCAAAATTTACCATGCCAAAATTTATAAAAACCCTTTAAAAACAGCTGAAGCTGGTAAAGCAGTTGGAGTTAAACAAGCCAAAGGTCAATATATTTGCCTTATCGATTCTGACAATATTATTCCAAATAATAATTGGCTTAAAAAAATGTTAAATCCCTTAGAAAAAAATTCTAAAATAATTGGTTCTGAACCAATTAAATTTACTTATCGCCCCCACAGTGGTTTTATTGAGCGTTATTCCGCTCTTATTGGTGCCAATGATCCATATGCTTTTATTACTGGTGTCTATGATCGTCAAAATTTGATCAATAATCAATGGACTGGTCTTAAAATAGATCAAATTGATGAAAAACAATATCTCAAAATAACTCTTAAACCAAACACTCTTATTCCTACTATAGGTGCCAATGGAACTATCTTTCGGTCAGATTTTCTTAAAAAAAATCTAAAATCAGATTATCT
Organism: Candidatus Shapirobacteria bacterium; assembly: GCA_028710865.1. Next base: position 9,544 of record JAQTUF010000016.1, on the reverse strand, counting down.
CTTTGATATTGATATTATTTCCCAAGTTATTAACCAAACCCAAAAACCTCTTCTTTTTGCTAAAGTAAAAGTAGGCATAATTCACACTTTCTGTGAAAATTCTTTACCCAAATTTATTCGTAAACAAAAAAGAAGATTAATTGATTATTATTCTTATCAAAATCTTCGCCAATATAATTGGGGTCCAGTCAACCAATCAGGTCAAATAAAATTTGTTTTATACACTATTTTAATAATTCCTGCACTTATCGATTCAATTCGGGGATTCATAAAAAAACCTGATCCTGTTTGGTTTCTTCACCCAATCTTTTGTTTTATTACTCTTTTTTACTACACATTTATTACTTTAAAGTTTAAAATTGGATTACTTAAACCAATTAATCGAAATTTATGGAAGCAATAGATATTCTTATCCCTACTTATAATGGTTCTTCTTGTATAACTGAAACCATTAAAAGCATTTTGACTCAAAATTTTAAAAATTTTCGCATCATAATTTCTGATGATGCTTCAAAAGATAATACTATATCTGTTATTAAAAAAATTAATGACCCTCGAATTGTTATTTTTAAACATTCAAAAAATGTCGGTTATTCTTCTAACCTAGAACAGGCTAGAATTCTAGCCCAAGCTGATATTGTTTATCTTATGGGACAAGATGATATTATGGCCAAAAATACCCTTAAAAATACCATCAAAGCCTTCAAACTTTCTCCCAATATTGGCGCTGTCACTAGACCTTACTATTGGTTTGATAAAGATATCAATATCCCAGTTAGAGCCAAACATCAACTTAATCCCAAAAAAGATACTATTGTAAAAATTACCGATAATCCCAAAAAAGTAATTCGAGTTTTTGAAACTTTAGATCAACTTTCAGGACTTGCTTATCGTCGCCAATTTATGAAATTACCTTTTCATCCAGATATTTTCCCCTGTCATATTTATCCTTTTGCTGATATTTTTAAAAACCATCCTGTAGTTTTTCTCAAAGATTACAATATTGCCGTCCGCATCGCCAGTAGTCAAACTCGTAGTTTATCTTCCATTTATACCAAATCACCATTATTAAGTTGGGTCCAAATGGTCCAATCAATTTTTTCTGAAAAAAAATATCTTCGTGTTCAAAAATATTTAATAAAAGATTTTATTACCAAAAATTATGTTGGTTTAGTTCAATTAAGAAATTATGCTAAATATAAATATTTCTTAAGAGAAATATGGTATTTAGTTAAATTTAATTGGCAAAATTTATTTAGTTTTCAATTTTGGTTTTTTTCTTTAGGCTGCATTGTTACCCCACCATCAATTTTAATTCCTTTAGTCGATTGGTATAAAAATAAAATTTATTCTCAAAAATTAACTAAAATAAAATTTAAATATAAATTATGAAAATACTCGGGCTTACTGCTCCCATGTCTTGGAATTCAGCCGCTGCCATTGTTGTTGATGGTAAACTCGTCGCCGCCGTTGAAGAAGAAAGATTTAATGGTCTAAAACACTCTCCTCGAATTATTCCTCTTAAATCAATTGAATATTGTCTTAAACAAGCAAATATTCAACCAAATGAAATTGATGCTATCGCTTTTGGTTATCGTCATCCCATAGATTATTACATCCGCTCTTTTGCCGAAAATTTAAAAGTTGCCAATCTTAAAAGAGGGATTAGAGAAATGGGAGCCTTTGCTGAATACTATGTCGGTTTAATTCGTTTATTTGATTGGTTAACTCAAAAAGGTTTTAAAACCCAAGGTTCTCAAAAACTAAAAACTTTTTTTATTCCTCATCACTTAGCTCATGCTGCCAGTGCTTTTTATTGTTCTGGTTTCAAAGAAGCCAATATTATTACTCTCGATGGCCAAGGTGAAGAAGATTCAGGCTCTATTTGGATTGGAAATTCAAAAGGTCTTAAAAAAATAAAAAGTATTAGTAGTAATCAAAGTCTTGGTTGGGTATATGAATCAATTACCAACCTTATTGGATTTAAACCTCACAGTCATGAAGGTAAGACTATGGGATTAGCTGCTTGGGGAACCAAAAAAATTAATTACCAAAAATATTGGCAGATAACTTCTGATGGTTATCATCTCTTGCCACATTGGAAAGAGAATATGTTTGAAAAATACGGGCCCCAAAGAAGTAAAGATCAACCATTAACTGATGTTCATCGTAATTTAGCTTATACAGTTCAATCTTTTACTCAAAAAGCTGGTCAGTCCTTAGCCAAATGGGCCTACAAACAAAATCCTAGTCATAATTTGTGTCTTGCTGGAGGAGTTGCTTTAAATTGTGATATGAATTCTCAAATTTGGAAACTACCTTTTATTAAAAATATTTTTATCCAACCAGCTTCCTCCGATGCTGGCACTGCTATTGGCGCTGCCATGGAAGTCAGTAATCGATTGGGAGAAAAATCCAATTTTAAAATGACTCATGCCTATTGGGGGCCAGAATTTTCTAATAAAGAAATCGAAATTATTCTTAAAGGAGCTAAAATAAAATATCAAAAAGTCGATAATATTGATAAAGAAGTAGCCAAACTTCTTTCTCAAGGAAAAATTGTTTCCTGGTTTCAAGGTCGAATGGAAATTGGTCCTAGGGCCCTTGGTAATCGTAGTATTTTAGGTCATCCAGGGTTAAAGGGGATGAAAGATAAAATTAATAACGAAGTAAAACATCGAGAAGATTGGCGACCTTTTGCTCCCAGTATACTTGATGAAGCTGCTTCCCAATATTTTGAAAAATATTGTACTCATCCTTTTATGATTTTAGGTTTTGACACTAATAAAAAAGGTCAAAAAGATTTAAGTCAAGGAATTCATATTGATAAAACCGCTCGAATTCAAAGTGTTGTCAAAAAAGATAACCCTCTTTACCATTCCATGATAAATGAATTTGCCAAAATCACTGGAATTCCAGCCGTTATTAATACTTCTTTCAACGATGCCGAACAACCCCTCGTTTGTACCCCAAAAGAAGCTCTAAAAACTTTCTTCGGAACCGGTTTAGATTATTTAGCTATTGGCAATTTCTTAGTTGAGAAACCAAAAAAGATATGAAAATAGTTTTTGTTGCTGTTGGAGTTGAAAGTTTAGCTATTGAATTTCTATCAAGTTTTTTAAAATCAAAAAATCATCAAGTTGAAGTTGTTTTTGATCCCACTAGTTTTGCCACTGAAGCCATCCACATACCCAAATTAGCCAAAATTTTAGATATCAAAAATGAATTAGTTCAACAAATAATTGATTTAAAACCAGATTTTATTGGTTTTTCAGTGTTTACTCTAAATTATCAACGTACTCTCAAAATTGCCCAGCTTCTCAAAAAAAAATTACCTCATACTCCTATTATTTTTGGTGGTATTCATCCAACCTCAGTCCCTGAAATTGTTATTAAAGAAAAGTGTATTGATATGGTTTGTGTTGGAGAAGGGGAACAAGCTTTAAATGAATTATTAAACAACCCCAAAAAAACTAATATTAAAAATATTTGGTTTAAAACCAGCCATAAAATTATAAAAAATCCAATTCGGCCTTTAATAAAAAATTTAGATAGTCTTCCTTTCCCTGATAAAGATGCCTTTTATAAAATTTACCCTGGTTTTTTTCAAGACTATTACACTATCTCTAGTCGTGGTTGTCCTTTTTCTTGCACCTATTGCGGTAATAATGTTATCAATGATATTTATCAAGGCTTGGGTCCACGTATTCGTCGTCGTAGTCCCAAAAATATTGTTGATGAATTAGCTCTTGCCAAAAAGAAATATCATCCCAAACGAATTACTTTTGTTGATGATGTTTTTGTCCAAGATTTAAATTGGCTCAAGGAATTTTCCCATCTTTATAAAAAAAGAGTTGGTCTACCTTATGCCATGTTAACCCATCCACGATTTTTAAATCCTCAAATTACCAAGCTGTTAGTTAAATCTGGTTGTTATTTTCTTCTTTTTGGTATTCAAAGCGCCTCTGAAGATATCAGAAAAAATATTTTAAAACGTTTTGAAACTAATGATCAAATAGCCCAAGCTGCCCAAAATTGTCGTAATGCCGGTCTAAAATTTTCCATTGATCATATTTTTAATATCCCTACTGAAGGTCTTAATGAATACAAACAAGCTATCAAATTTTATTACAGTCTCCACCCATCCATTATTAATGCTTACTGGCTTCAATACTTTCCTAAAACCGAAATAGTCAATATTGCTCTCAAACATAAATTTTTAAAAAAATCAGATGTTTTCAAAATCGAACATGGGTATACCAATACCTCACTAGTTGTTGGTATCGGCGGCAAAGATTCATTTGACCCCAATCTAACTTTTAGTAATATTCAATTTTATTTTATGATTATGCCTATCCTTCCAAACTGGTTAAACGAAAAAATTATCAAAAAAGAATGGTATCTTTCACCCTTCAAAGCACCATTAATATTAAATATTTTTACCAAATTTATTATTATTTTAATTAGAAATCGAGCCATTGTTTATTTCGGTATTATCAAAAGTATCTTATTTTTTACTAAATACAGCCTTTTAGTTAAACTCAAATACCGCTTTAATCTAAATCATGAAGTCACTTAAAATTAATTTTCTCTTTGCCCAAGTTACTAGCCCCAGTTTAATCACTGGCGGCGATGTTAGAGGAAAGATTATCGCCGATTTTTTCAAAAAAGATTCAAATTTTAAAGTTCAAATTATTACTCCAAAAATTTCTAAAAATTATTTTAAAAATCACTCAAAAGTAGTTATTGGTAATAATTTTCTAGAAAAAATTATTAATCGACAGACCTTGTTTACTTCTTTTTTAATCTTTATCATCCGAACCATAGAGTTAACTTTTAATTTAAAAAAAATAAAAACCGATATTATCTATTGTACTGGTGACTTTTTTTGTAATATTATTCCTTCATTTTTTTTAAAAATTATCTATCCTAAAACCAAATTCATTGTCTGCATTCATCACGTCAACGATAATCCCTTCAAAAGAAAATCAAATTCTTTTTTAGCCAATACTATTTCTTATTTTGTTCAACGGTTTAGTTTTCTACTTATCAAGTTAAAAGCTGATA
>JAQTUF010000016.1:0-4377 GCA_028710865.1 Candidatus Shapirobacteria bacterium | reverse complement strand
CAAAAAATCATTCATTTTATAAAAAATTATGATCAAATATCAACCCAAAAATATATAAACCAATGTTATTCAACTGCCCAACAATATGATTGGAAAAATGTTTTTTTAAAAGAAAAAAGATCAATTCAAATTTTGAAGTAAATTAGCCGCATCGGTGTAATTTGGATATTGTTTCAATATTTCTTTCAAAATATTTTTTGCTTCATCAATCTTTCCCATTTGGGCATCAATTACCGCTTCAACATACCAAACTTGAATACTATTTGGTTGCACTTTTTTAAGAGATTCCAAATCAGTCATCGCCAAATCATATCTTCTTTCATTCAAATCTATTTGTATCAAACTCAAATAAGTTTGATACATCGCTGGATTAAAACTCAAAGCTGTCAAATAACTATCTCTAGCTAAATCCAATCTGCCCATTTTAAAGAAGATATTAGCCCGATTATGAAAAGCATCAGCATAGTTTGGCTTGATCATAGTTGATTGAGTAAACCCTTTAACAGCATTTAAATATTGATTCAATTTTCCCTCATCAGTAGTTTCTAATTGGGCCAATTTATCATAATCATCACCAATATTATTCCAAGCATTATGACTATTAGGGGATACCTGACAAGTTCTTACCCATAAATTATGGTTTGTTTGCCAATCCATATTTCTTAAAAATACCCTTACACTATAAAAACCCACTAATATTATCAAAATAATTAATGATAAAATTTTATTTTTTTGATTAATTTTTTGCCATAAAATAGCCAAAAACATAACAAAACCCACTGATCCAAAAAACACATATCTTTCTGCCACCAACCAACTAATTTTAACTGGAGCCATTGATGGTGCTGAAGCCAAAAAAATAAAAGCCAAAGCAAAAAATATTTTTTTATCTTTAAAGAAAAAATAAACTACTAATGTTAAATAAGTCAAAAATACCAACCAGTTTAACCAAGTTGGTATTACAAACATAGTATGGTACAAAGTCAAGTCAACAGGTGCCCACAACAACTGTAAATATTTAGCTATTGCTGTTGGATATTGAAAAAAAGGATTATAAAAAATACTTTCAGATACATTAACTCCTGAATTTACCGTCGTTATTCGATTCAACAATTGAGGCCACAAAAATATTACTACTATCAAAAATAAAAAACCAAATATCATCAATATTTTACCCAAATCTATTTTCTTTTTAAATCTATTTTCAAAAGAAATCCAAAATAATACCGCCAAAAGCGGCAATGCTGCCGATCTAGTTTTTTCAGCAAAAAAAGTCAATGGAATTAAAATCAACAATCTATAAAAATATTTTTTATTACCTGTCCTCAAAAATAATATTAAAACTATCAATGATAATAATACAAAGAGACAATTCATCAAATAAGGCCTACCAGCAATCCAAGACACCGTCTCCACATGAATTGGTAAAACTGCAAACAATATTATTCCTACTTTAGCCATTCTTTTATCCAAAAGTAAATACAAAAAAACAAAAGCCACCACTAATATTGTTAGATATATTAACAAGCTAAAAATATGAAAATGAATCGGACTTTTCACTCCCATAGTTACTGCCAAAAACCAGTTTATCAAACCACCCATCCCTCCACTCAAACCATTAGAAAAACTTTTTATTTCTGGGTTATTAGGTATAGTTGCATAATCATCAGAAACAAAATCTCCTTTCAGGGAATTCAAATAAAGAAAAACTACCCCAATCAATAAAAGTAATAAAAATTTCCAATTTTGTTTTACAATTTCTACAAAACCTAAAGTTACTTCTTCCTTATAAATTTCTTTTTCAATTATTTTCTGTTGTTTTTTTAACCTTTTCAATTTCTTCTGAGACATGATTCATTCTATCAAAAAAAATGGAGTTTAAATTTCCAAAGTCTCAAAAAATTTTGCTAACTTTTCTTCACCATGTCTCAATCTCATATTAGATTCTTCCACAATTGCTATATCAGCTTTTATAGTCTTTATTAAACACTTTTTATCCATTTCCACTAATGAAGAATTTTCTAACTCATAAAAATGAAAAACTTCTTTTAATAATTTTTTAGTATTCAATTTATCTAAATCTACTACTACCATCAAATCAAACGGATTATCATTTTTTAGATATTTTTTAAATATTTCCAAATATCCATTTTGGCTGGATTTTTTAACTTCATTTTTCATTGAAAAAATATTTACTAAAAATATTTTTTTAGCTTTACTTTTATTATAACTTTCCACAATCCCGTTAGGTAAAAAATTAGGTAATACTGATCCATAAGTTGTTCCTGGTCCTACTATTATCAGATCAGCATTTTTCATTATTTCTTTAGCTTTTTTATTTCCATCCACCTGTGGTTCCAACCAAATATTATTAATAACATCACCTGACATTCTCAAATCATCAACAAAATTTTCTCCCTTATATGTTTTACCACTCATAGTGGTAAAACAGACATCAGATGGACTTAGTGATACTGGTATTACTTCCCCAGCCAATTTTGCTCCAGTTAATTTTGAAAATAATTCATCAACTTCACCTAAGTTTCCCTCCTTTTCTGATAAAAACTGAAAAAATGTATCACCAAAATTCCTTCCTCTACCATCTCGATATCTCAACATTTCTTCCCATATTCGTTTTTGTTCTCCATCATTCCACAAAGAAATCAATGACCTCCAATAATCCGAAAATGCCAATACTTGGCCACGCTCATCTGTTCTAATTCTACCAGTATAGCCACCACTATCAAAAGTGCTCACAATTGATTTAATGCTGGTAAAACCAGCTCTAATCAAACCTTTATTAATTATTGGCATGGCTGTTCCACCACCAATAGTACAAACCTTTATCTCCTTATTCATATATATTGATTATATAATAAACTAATTTCTATGGGTCTAATTAGATTATTATTAGCTATCTCCGTCATTACCGTCCATGCCAGTCCTATTTTTGGTCTCAATTTTATCCAAGGTCAATTAGCTGTTGAAGTCTTTTTTATGATTTCTGGTTTCTATATGGCTCTTATTTTATCCGAAAAATACACCAATACTAAGACTTTCATTACCAATCGTTTCTTAAAAATATTTCCTACTTATTGGCTAATTTTAATTTTATGTCTGATCTATCAATTAATTTATTACTCAAATAATCCAACTTCTCTTGAAGTTTTTGCTTTTTTTCAATACCAACTTAAACCAATTAGTTTTATTCTTTTATTAATTCCCAATTTATTTATTTTTGGACTTGACTGGACTCTATTTTTTGGTCTAAACCCTCAAACTGGGCTACTTTTCTTTACTCAAAATATTCGTTTATTTAGCCCTAAACTATACAATTTCACTCTTATTCCTCAAGCCTGGACTCTAAGTTTAGAATTATTTTTTTATCTTTTAGCTCCATTTTTTAATAAATTAAAAACTAAATATCTACTCATTATTATGGCCTTTAGTCTAAGTTTAAGGTTGTTTCTTTATAGTCGGGGACTAAATCATGATCCTTGGAATTATCGCTTTTTTCCCACTGAATTGATTTTCTTTTTATCAGGAATTCTTATGTATCGAATTTATCGATATATAAAAACCAAGCCATTCAAAAATCTTTCTATTTACAGTTTCTTTTTTTATTTTTCCTTTTTGATTTACTATCAGTTTCTACCCCATGAACGAACCAAACAACTAATTTTATTTATTTTTAGTTTCATTTTCATTCCTTTCATTTTTAATCTTTTCCAAAAAAATAAAATTGACCGTTTTATAGGCGAACTTTCTTATCCAATTTATTTATCTCATTTTTTAGTCATCGACATTTTAACCCACTTTACCAATCTCAACCATCAAAACTTAGGTATTACCACTGCCATAATTTCTATTATTTTTTCTATTATTTTAATAAAATTAATTATTAATCCCATCGACCGTTTCCGCCAATCTCGTCTAAATGTTAGAATAACTTAAATGGCCATACTTAAAATAGATCATTTACCTACACTAGAAGAAATATCTTTACTTACCCAAGAATATCCTCAATATATAAAACTATCAGCCGATATAAATCAACAAATCTTATATGGTGGTAGTCGTCTTCATTATGATTGTGAACAAAAATTAATTAATGAACAAAATTCACAAGAAAAAGATATTTGGAGTGGAGGAATCAATTTAATTACTAAAAAAATTGAGTATGAAGCCGTTGCTAACATTAAACCATCATTAGACAATCCCAGTACAGAAATATTAAATTCTAATATTAGACAAAATTTTAAGAATTTAGTTAAAAAATATTTTCCCGATTATGAATAAACAATACCTTGAATATATGAATCTAATTACTGATGCCAAGAGAGCTATATACGAATTAGTCGATTCTAAAATCGGTAA